>CAYSGF010000190.1:0-2349 GCA_964430275.1 uncultured Gemmatimonadaceae bacterium | reverse complement strand
GTCCGGCCATCCTCGAAGAGTGCCGCAGCATCATCGCACGGATCGGCCGCTGCGAACCCGGCGATGCGGTGCGCACCACGGCGGGCCGGCTGCCGGCGAAGCACGTCGTGCACACGGTCGGTCCCGTGTACCGTGACGGCGCCAGCGGAGAGTTGCAGACGCTGACACGGGCCTGGACGCGCTCACTCGAGGTCGCGCAGGAGGCGGGAGCACGCAGCGTCGCGTTCCCCGCGATCAGCACCGGCGCGTACCGCTACCCGGTGCGGGAGGCCGCACGCGTGTCGCTGCGTGCGACGGCGGCGTACCTCTCGCAGCATGCGCACGAATTCGACGAGATCCGCGTCGTGCTGTTCGGCGCCGCCGACCTCGCAGAGTGGCGCGACGTGGCGGCGGAGCTGTTCGGGGCGGGGCGGAGTGAGGATCGTGGGTAAGTGCACTCGCGACGCGCTTTCGCCCGGTTGCAATGTTGCCCACACGTAGTGTGGCCAGGTCTGCCTCCGAGGTCGAGATGAGCAGCGAGTCCGATGCGACGCATCCGTGCCGTAGCACATGAAAACGACGTCGCATCAGATCGGCATCGAGGGCGACGCTACCCGCCCCTCGTCACCCGCGCGCCCCATGAAGCGCCGCCCCTTCCTCCACCTCCTCGCCGCCGCCGCGCTCACCCCGCTCGCGGCCTGCACGCCACGCCTCACCCGCCCGACGAAAGGCCCCATGTACGGACTGATCGGCAAGATGCTCGCAGCACCCGGCCAGCGCGACGCGCTCGCGGCGATCCTGCTCGAGAGCACTGGCGCCATGCCCGGCTGCCTGTCCTATGTAATCGCGAATGATGCCGCGGACGAGAACGCGCTCTGGATCACGGAAGTCTGGGACAGCCAGGCGAGTCACCAGGCGTCGCTGCAGCTCCCCGCCGTCCAGGAGGCGATCCGCAGGGGGCGCCCGCTCATCGCCGGTTTCGGCGAGCGCTTCGAGACGACGCCGCTCGGCGGGTTCGGGCTGCCGTCGTAGCGGCGCGCGACGAAGAGGTGTGCTGCATCGTCGGCTGCGGGTCGTCCGCGGTTCCGCGCTACGTCGGCATGTACCCACCCCCCGCGCGAAACGACCTGGTGCAAACTTCACCGCGCACCACGCCGTCGGAGCAGGCCCACACAGGGCGCGCTCGAGAGCCGGGGCAGCTTCGACGGCGTCATGCAACGGGAGCCTGACCCCGACCCCGTTCGGGGCGGCGCTGGGGCAATGCTGACGTCGCGCGACGCGCGTCCGGGCGCCGTCGTCGCTTCCGCGGCGCGTCGCCGGCGCAATACCGACGTCGCGCGAGGTGCGCCCGGGCGCCGTCGTCGCCCACCGTCCCCCCTTTGTCGAAATCCTCCACCCCCGATCGTCGCAGTGGTGTAACCGGCACCGAAACCCCTGAGGAGGACAGTCATGAAGATCACCATCGACACCGTCGTGAACGCCTCGCTGCAGCGCGTCTGGGATGCCTGGAGCACCCCTGCCGAGATCGAGCAGTGGAGCGCCCCGAGCGACGACTGGCACACGACGAAGAGCAGCGTCGACCTGCGCGAGGGCGGCCAGTTCCTGTCGCGCATGGAGGCGAAGGACGGCAGCGCCGGTTTCGACTTCGGGGGCACGTACACGCGGGTCGAGCCGCAGCGCGCGATCGAGTACCGCCTGGGCGACGGCCGCGAGGTCAGCGTCGAGTTCGACGAGCGTGCCGACGGCGTGTACGTCCGCAACACCTTCGACGCCGAGTCCGAGAACCCGGCCGACTACCAGCGCGCCGGCTGGCAGGCGATCCTCGACAACTTCCGCCGGCACGTCGAGAACGGCCGCTGACCGGGTCACACGCAAACACATGAAACGGATCCGCCAGGAGGAGCTGCCGCACCGCGGCAGCTCCCACCATTTCGTCGGCGCCGACAACGGCGCCGTGCAGGTCTCCGCGTTCCTCTTCCATGGCGACGTCGGCAGCGGCCCCGGCCCGCACCGTCACCCATACGACGAGGTGCAGTTCATCCAGCAGGGCCGCGGCGTCTGGACCGTGAATGGCGACGAGTTCGAAGCCGGCGCCGGCGACATCCTCGTCATCCACGCCGGCGAGGTGCACAGCTTCCGGTGCACGGAAGCGCCGCTGGTGCAGCTCGACGTGCATCTGAGTCCGCGGTTCGTGCAGGAGAATCTGTGAGCAGCCAGCGCGAGCGCGGGCGCGGGCGCGAGGGGGAGGGCAGTCGCGCGCGGGGTGGTCCCGGCGGCGTCGGCCGCGTCGGTTGCCGGGCGTCGGCCGCGTCGGTTGCCGGGCGTCGGCCGCGTCGGTTGCCGGGCGTCGGCCGCGTCGGTTGCCGGGCG
>CAYSGF010000189.1:0-1843 GCA_964430275.1 uncultured Gemmatimonadaceae bacterium | reverse complement strand
CTGCACCGCGAGAAACTAACCGCGGCGCTCGCTGTTGAAGCCTCGTCCCTCCATTATGGCGGCCCGCCCGTGCACGAAGAGTCGATCGCCGACACGGTGCTCAGGCTGCGCCTGGAGGACGTAGACCGCGCCACGCAGCGCTCGATCGAGATCGTAAAATCGCGGGGCCACGATTTCCAGATGGGCCGCCATTCATTCCGCATTGTCGACGGCCAGGGCCTCCAGGTTTACCGTCGGGTGCAGGCGCGCCGCGGGCCGAGCCGCGAGAGTGCAAGTGTCCTCGAGGATGGGGATCGCATCACCACCGGCGTTCCGGGCTTCGATGCGTTGGTGAACGGCGGCTTTTATCGATCCAGCACCACGGTCATGGCCGGTATCTCCGGTGTCGGCAAGAGCGTGTTCGGGCTGCACTACATCGCCGAAGGCTTGAGACGCAAGCAGCGCACCCTGATGCTCACGCTCGATGAGCGTGTGCCGCAGGTGATGCGGAACGCTCGCAGCATCGGTATCGATCTTCAGCCTGGACTCGAGAACGGGCTGCTGGAGCTCTATTACGATGCGCCGCAGGAGATCGACGTCGATGAGCACTTTTTCAAGATCGAACAGATCATCGAACGCTTGCGGCCCGAGCGGCTGGTGCTCGACAGCCTGTCCACGTACGGCACGTCGCTCGGTACCGGCGGGCGCCTCTTCCGGGACTTCTTTCATGCGCTGGTGGCACTGATGAAGGAGTACGAGGTCACGGCAATCTACAATCACGAGAACCCGGAACTTCTCGGCATGTCGTCGATGATGGGTGATTTCCACATGAGTTCGCTGGTGGACAACATCGCCCTGCTCAACTGGATCGAGCTCGGCGATACTTTCCGCTTAGGGATAACGGTGGCAAAAACGCGGGCGAGCCCCGTGAACCGGTCGACTCACGAGTGCGAGGTCGTGAACGGTGAGGGCATGCGCGTGCTGCCGCGGGAGATCCCGGCCGCCGCATTTCAGGCCGCCTTCTCCCGCTATCACGGTCTGATCTCGCGCTCGCCCCTTCGTATGCCGGACGAGCCTTCGCGGAAGGGAAAGACCCGCGCATCCGCGCCGCAGCCGAACCGGCATTCCGGGCACGACGGCGCTTGAGCGGCCGATGCCTGAGTCCCCTAACGACCTTTTCGATCCTGGTGTGTGGACGCCGGCACTCGAGAAATACGCGGCCGTAACGCGGCTCCTGGTGGGCGTCTACAACGCCGAGGGGCAGTCCGTAGAACCGCGGGGGGCGTCCAATGCGCTTGCGGCTCTCTTCGAGGAGCGTTCGTACGACCCCGGCTTGTTCGAGGAATGCGCGCAACGCTGTCTTGCCCAACGCAACGGCCGGGAGCCCATTATCGTGGAAGGTGCGTACGGCCTGGCGGTTGTCGGCGCGTCGCTTATGCTCGACGACGAGGTCGTAGGCGCCGTGGTGGCCGGCTACGTGCTCGTCGATTTCACGCAGGTCTACGGCATGCACCGGCTGGCGGCGGAGAGCGGCGTTTCGTTCGAACGCCTGTGGCAGGTCGCTCGCCAGCTGCCGCCGGTGCCCAGGGACCGGCTGATGCTCCACGGCCAGCTCCTGCAGGCGCTGGGCGAGGCGCTGCTCAGGGACAACCTGCGGACGCGGTTGAGCCAGCACAATGTCGCCGACCTGGAACTGGCGGCTGCGAGCAAAGACGAGTTCCTCGCGGTCCTGTCGCACGAACTCCGAAATCCGCTGGCCTCCCTGTCGAGCGCCCTCGACCTCATCGAAATGACGTCGGACCCCAAAATGCTGGCGCAAAGCCGTGCGGTGATGCGGCGACAGGTGGGACGACTCACGCGGCTG
>CAYSGF010000188.1:0-9141 GCA_964430275.1 uncultured Gemmatimonadaceae bacterium | reverse complement strand
TCCGCCCGCGCTCGTCCTGGCGACGGCGTGAACCGTGCCTTCTGCGTCGAGTGCGGCCGATAGCGCGCAATCCGCAGCCAGCGCGTCGCCGCCGCTCGCACGTGCGCTGCTGCTCAGATCCTGGGCGCGCCAGCCGGCGCGCTCGGTCCACCGGAAGAGCAGCACGGCACCCGTCGTCGACCGGCCGACGACGTTCAGCTGACGACCTGCCGTATCCGCGAGCAGGACCGGGTCGTCCGCAATCAGGAAGCGCTCGCGCTGTCCTGCACGCGCGGTGACGTTCTCCGCGGTCCACCCCGTCTTGCCGCGCCAGCGTGCATGCATCAGCTCACCGGACGTGGTTCGCACGACCGCGTGGAGCGTGCGCCCGAAGCGTGCGGCCGCGGGCGAGCCCGCACACGACGCGCGCATCAGCGAGCCGGCCGTGACATTCTCTACGGACCAGCGCGCGAGCTTGCCACGCTGGAAATGCATCAATCGACCACTTCCGCACGCGAACAGCGAAGTGCCTGCGCGGTCCGCGACGATGGCGACGCCCGCATCGACGCCCGACTTGCGCGCCGCGCCGCTGATGCTGCGACCGCGCCACCCGAGCCCCGTGCGACGCGCGCACTCCAGCAGCTCACCCCGGTCCGTGCGTACCACCATGCGACTCAACCCGACCGGCATCGCACGATCCACAGTCACACTGTCGAGTACCTTCGCGTCGACCTTTTGCGCCACGTACTGGCCGGAGCGGCGGCGCCGGATCTGCAGCACCCCGCCGGCATGCGAGCGGCCCAGCATCTCGATCACACCGTCGGCGCGCGGGCCAGGCTGCAGCGCAAGCAGCGAGGCGACGCCTTCGACAGCCCCCGTCTCCGTACGCGTCAGCGTCAGGGATGCCGGCCGTGCACGGTCATAGGGAACGCAGAAGAACCCGCGCACCGCTGTCTGCACTGCGAGGCGCGCATCCAGAGGATGCCGGCGGTCGCCCATCCGGAAGACGAGTCGAACGCCGTCGTTGCCCGGTCGCGCCGGGTCGTAGACGCGGATGCTGATACGACGCGTGCGCCGATCGATCTCGTAGCCGTACGCCAGCACGGCCTGGTTCGTGGACGGATCCGCATGCCGCCCGCTCGCCATCAACAGATACAGCATCACGGGCATGCCGGCATCCAGACTGCGACGCAGCTGTCGCCACTCCGCGCGGCTCGCATCGCTCACACCGGGCCGCCACGGCCAGCCGCGCTCGGGCAGTCCCTGCCACGACCGGAGCGCCGGCCAGCCACGCACGGCCAGCGCAGCCGCCTGCCGCTGCACCACCTCCGCGTGCAGCCGCCCATCCGCCACGGGCTCGCCGCCGGCCGTGATCGGCCGAGCGGCCAGGTAGCGATCGAGCGCGACCCAGATCATGCCTGCACCCAGGCCGAATGCCGCGTCCACCGGCGTGCCCAGCCCGAACGGCTCATCGCCCGCAGGCGCGAGCGTCGCGAACGGGAATCCGTGACGTGAAGGGAGGAACGACTCGATCCGCATGCACCCGCTCCTGAATCCGTCAGCGTGGTGTTGCGGGAGGCTACCGGCGGATGCCGGTACTGGGGAGAGAACGGGTCGAAGGTAGTCAGAGCCGATCTGTGACGCAATTGTCACGATCGGCGGATTCGTGCCCGAACGGCAGGACTAACGAAGCCCCGCCGGCATTGCCGGTGGGGCTTCGGATCTGGCATGGGCCCGGCGCGACTCGAACGCGCGGCCTAGTGATTAGGAATCACTCGCTCTATCCACCTGAGCTACGGGCCCTCACCGGCAGCGACGACCCGTCGCGCCGGTCTTCAGCACGTGCGTTCCTGCTGCACCCGTAATCTAGCGGATCCGCGGCCCTTTTTCACCTGCTCACGGGGGATCGCCATCCACGCTGCTGTTCCGGGACTCGGCGCGATCGCCGCCGCTGGCACCTGTGTCGGCGGCGGGCCACATGCTCTTCTGCCGGGGGCTCGCGCATCATTGACGCTTCCGCGCGGGCCGCTCTATATCACGCCAGTGGGGTGGCAGATGCTGTGGGCGGCCGCGATTCGACAAACGGCTCGGGAGGACACGAATGAGGACGTCGCGTGCTCGGCTCTCCGGGCTGGTGACCGGTGCAGTGCTGCCCGCCCTGCTCGTGATGCCGATTGCAGCGCGAGCACAGACCATCACCGGCGTGGTGGTCGAGGACAGCACGCGCACCCCGATTCCGGCGGCGTACGTTGCGCTGGTGACGGAGGACGGGCGCGTCGCGGCAACCGCGCACAGCGGCGAGAAGGGTGACTTCGTACTGCTGCCCCGTCGCTCCGGCGAGTTCCTGCTGCGGGTCTCGCACCCGTCGTACGTCGAGCTCGACTCGCTGCTGCTTACGGTGGAGCCAGGCGCCGCACTCGTGCTCGAAGTCCGCCTCGGTCGGGCGGCGACTCCGCTGGAGCCACTGCTCGTCACGGTGCGCTCCGATACGCGCGCGGCCGGATTCTACGAGCGGACGGCGAATGCGACGTTCGGCACGTTCATCACGCGCGCCGACATCGATGCTCGCGGCGGCATCAGCAATGCGACGGACATATTGCGCGGGATCGCCTCGATCGAGTTGCAGCCCCACCGCAGCACCTTCACGATGGCGACGCAGCCTGCGGTGTACTATGTGACCATGCAGGCGCCCGCAAACCGGTGCATGCCGGCGATCCTCGTGGACGGCCTCGAAGTGCAGCAGCCGATCGACGACTTTTTGACCGCTGACATGATCGAGGGCGCCGAGGTCTATCCGCGCTCGACCGGCGCGCCGACGGAGTGGGGTGCCGAGAATGCGTGCGGCATCGTGGCCTTCTGGACGCGGGAGTTCGAAGGCGACGACGAGTGGAGTTGGAAGCGGCTCGGAGCGGGTGCCGGTGCACTTGGGATCATGTCACTGATCGTGCTGCTCGTGCGCTGAGGCCCCGCAGCGCCGCGCACGCTGCTGTTACTCCCCGTCCGCGTAGCGCACCAGCGAGAACACGGGCACGTCACCGAGACGCGCGCGTCCGCGCAACGCGTCCAGCTCGACCAGGAATGCGGCGCTCACGACATCACCGCCCAGGCGAGCGAGCAGGTGCAGCGCCGCCTGTGCGGTCCCGCCCGTCGCGAGAACGTCGTCGATGAGCAGCACTCGCTGTCCCGGCTCGACGGCATCCGTGTGCGCTTCGAGGGCGTCCGTGCCGTATTCGAGCGCGTACTCCACTCTCATCGTCGTGTGCGGCAGCTTGCCCGGTTTGCGGATCGGCATGAATGCCGCCCGGAGCGCGAGCGCGACCGGCGCTCCGAGGATGAAGCCGCGCGATTCGATCGCTGCGACGATGTCGACGCGCAGTGGCGCGACAGTCGCGGCGATGTGTGCGACCGCCTCCGCAAGCAATGCGGCGTCGGCGAGCAGCGGCGTGATGTCACGGAACAGGATGCCCGGCTGCGGGAAGTCTGCGATCGCGCGAATCGCATCGCGCAGGCGCGGCTCGAGCGCGGCACTCATGCGTCGCCGGCGGCAAGGTACCCGGCCAGGATGCCGGCGAGGAGTGCGTCGACGGAATCGCCGTGGACGGTCTGGCGCGCGAGCGCGGTGTAGCCGTCGCGCCGCAGGCGAGCGGCGAGCGCTTCGAGCCGGTCGGCGAGGTCGAGAGCCCGCTGTCGCTGGCGGCGATCCGCCTCCACGAGGCCGGCGGGCAGACGCGAGCTGCCTTCCGGGATGATGAACGCGTCGAGCGGGAAATCGCTCGATGCGGAGGCGCCGAGCGGCTCATCGACGCCCGTCTCGACGTCCATCTCGAACGGTCCGCGCCCGAGTCGCACGCTCGCGGCAGGCACTGACATGCCCTTCGTCGGTGGGGGCTGGAGGGGTGAGTCGTGCGGGGGCGGTGAGTAGATCGGGGAGTGACGGGAGAGGGGTCGAAACGGGGGCAGCGGCGTGTCCGCAGCGAGGCGGGGACCGCCGTTCATTCGGGTGGTGCGCGTCGGTGCTAGCAGGGTGACGCCGGTCGCGCGACGCTCCGCGTGCATCGAGCTCCTGTCTCGAAGCGGTTTCTGCTCACGGTGGGGCTCCCCTCAAGATACGTCCGGGATGGGCGCATCGAAAGTGCCCTGCCCTGCCCCGGTCACCAGCCGAGCGGCGCACGCACCGCAGTGCCGACCAGCAGCATCCGCCCCGCTGCCGGCTCGAAGAAGCGGCCGCCAAAGGCATTGATGCTGACCGAGCCGACGTACGTTTCGTCCGTGATGTTGCGCACAGCGACGTAGGGCTCGAGCTCCGCACTGCCCAGTCGCACCGGAACGTGCGCACGCACACCGAAGACGGTTGCGGCATTGGTGCGCGCCGCAGGCGAGTTTGCGTCGTCCGCGTAGTAGCCGCTCGTATGCTCCACGTCCACCTCGAGAGTCGCCGGGCCGCTCCAGCGTGCATCGGCGAACACGCGCAGCGGCGCGATGCCGGGTACCCGGTTGTTCTCGAACGCCACGTCCGGATCTCCGTCATCGGTGAAGCGTACGTCCAGGGCGGTTGCTGCTGCGCGCAGCCGCCACTCGGCCGCCGGCGTCACGGTTGCGGCGAGCTCGGCGCCCCGGTGGCGCGTGCGCCCCGCGTTCCGGAAGAACGACCGCTCCTCGATGCCCGCGACCTGAAAGGCAACGATGGCGTCATCGACACGGTACGCGAATGCCGCGACGTCGAGCGCCAGCCACGGCGTCGGTGCACCGCGCACGCCGAGTTCCCCGCCCAGCGTACGCTCCGGCTGCAGGGCGTCATTGAAGCCGGTCGGGCAGCAGGCGCCCCCGGGCGCGGGCGGTGCATTCGCCAGCTCCGTGGTGGTCGGCGTCTGGAAGGCGCTGCTCAAGTTTGCGTACACGCTCACGCGAGGCGAGACCTCGACGAGCAGTGCAGCCGACGGGCTGAGCGCCGAGAGCACGCGCTCGCCCGAGCCGTCGCCATCGTCCAGCAGCCGGTCCGTGGTGCCGAACGCGATGCGATCCCAGCGTGCACCCAGAGTCAGGTGGAGGGTGCCAAACGACGCCGTACCACGGAGATAGGGCCCGACGGCGGTGACACGGTCACGCTGATCCCGGCGCTGCTCCGCGCCCCGCTCGCCTTCGTCATTGGTCCACTCGAAGCGCTCGTCGCGCTGCAGTTCGATCTCGACGCCGGCCGCATAACGCACCGTGCCGCGCCGGCCGTCGAGCTGTGCTCGCGCACCCGCAGCATGCCGCTCCAGCTCGATGACGGCCACCGGGATCGGATTCACGAGGTCGCGGTGCGCGGCCCACGCGCTCAGCTGTCCGGTATGTGTGTCTCCCTGGCGTTCGAACGTGACGCCGGCCTGGAGCTGACGCGCGCTCTCGCCGCTGCCGGTGCGCACATTGTTCGGCCAGGCCATCTCCGGGCGAAGTCGCGCGGAGTCCGCGGGAAGCGACCCGGGATTCTCGGCGCGCGGCGCGTCCGCGCCGTTCAGCACGAAGCGCAGCATGCTGCGCGCACCGACCGGATGCGTGAGCTGTGCATTGAGTGTGCTCTGCTCGGCTGCCGCATGCTCTCGCGTGCCGTCACGCTCGAGGCGCGAGTAGCCGATGCGATAGCCGCCGTCACCGAGCGGGCCTGCGACACCGGCATCGATGCGCGCGAGTGCACCGGGTGCGTCGCGCGCTTCGTCGCCGACGGTGAGACGTGCCGAAATCTCCGGCGTCGGGGGCGGGGGCGCAGTGACGATGCGGATGACGCCCCCGGCCGCGTTGCCGTAGAGCGCCGAAGCGGGCCCGCGCAGCACCTCGATGCGACCCGCCCGCACGAGGTCGAGGTTGTTCAGACTGCTCTGCCCGTCGGCCAGCGTCAGCGGGATGCCGTCCACGATCAGGCGCACGCCGCGCACGCCGAATGCGGCACGTGCGCCAAAGCCGCGCATCGTGATACGGCTGCCGAGGGCGAGGTTCTCGCGATTCGCGATGTGCACACCGGGAACCGCGCCGAGTGCCTCATCGAGGCCAACGCCGATGCGCGCGGTCGCGATGTCCTGCGTCTGCACGGTGGACGCGGCCAGGGGCAGGAGGCGCAGCGGCGTGCTAATGCGGGTCACGTCGACGCGCAGCGTGTCGAGAGCGATGGAGTCCGGCACCTGCGCGGCGGCGCCTCCCGCCTGGCCCGCCAGCAGCATCGCGCCGAGCAGTGCGGGAGCGCGCCAGGCCCTCATCCAGTCGGTGCGCGTCGATGGCGCACGTACTCGATGACCGGCGGGATCAGCGAGAGCACGATGATGGCGAGGATGACGAGCGTGAAGTTGTGCTCGACGGCCGGGATGTTCCCGAAGAAGTAGCCCGCCCAGACGAACAGCAGCACCCACACGATGCCGCCGACCACGTTGTACATCAGGAACCGGCCGTACTGCATCGAACCCACGCCGGCGACGAACGGGGCGAACGTGCGTACGATCGGCACGAACCGCGCAATGATGATTGTCTTGCCGCCGTGCCGCTCGTAGAAGCCGTGTGTGCGGTCGAGGTGGCTCTGCTTGATGAAGCGCAGCCGCCCGCTTGCGAGCCGGGGTGCCAGTGCCTTGCCGATCCAGTAGTTCACCGTGTCACCCGCGATTGCTGCAATGATGAGCAGCACGGAGAGCGTGTAGGGATCGAGCGAGCCGCGCGCAGCGAAGGCTCCCGCTGCGAACAGGAGCGAGTCGCCGGGCAAAAAGGGCGTGACGACGAGTCCCGTCTCGCAGAAGATGATCAGGAACAGGATCAGGTACGTCCAGCCGCCGTATGCGCGGATGATGCCGTCGAGGTGCACATCGATGTGCAGAATGAAGTCGACGAGCGCGAGCACCCATTCGATCATGCAGGCCACCCAAAGCGACCGAGCAGCGGAACGAACGTGCAGGCGGTGATCTCTTCCTGCTCGAGCGTACCGTCCTCGTGCTTCCGGATCAGGGTCAATCGTTGTTCGGATCGGTCTCCGAGTGGAATCAGCAGGCGTCCGCCGGGCGCAAGCTGTTCGATCAGTGCAGCGGGGGTGTCGGGTGCGGCGGCTGCGACGAGGACGGCATCGTAGGGTGCGTACCGTGCCCAGCCGATCGTGCCGTCGCCGACGAGCAGTGCGATGTTCGGTAGTCGCAGGCCATCGAGCACGGTGCGCGCGCGCGCGGACAGTTCGCGCAGCCGCTCGACCGAGTAGACGTGACCTGCGAGGTGTGCGAGCAGCGCGGTCTGATAGCCGGAACCCGTGCCGATCTCGAGCACCTTATCGCTCGGCTGCAGCTTGAGCACCTGCAGGTACAGCGCCTGTAGCGACGGCTGTGACGCCGTCTGGCCGAAGCCGATCGGCAGGGGCACGTCCTCATACGCTCGGTTGTGCACGGCATCCGGCAGGAAGATGTGGCGCGGTACGACGTCGAACACGCGCAGCACCTCGAGGTCGTCGATCCCCCGCTCGCGGATCTGCTCGATCAGTCCCCGTCGCAGGCGCTCCCAGCGCCGATCGTTCACAAACTCAGTTGCCACTGCCCGATGTCCTCCAGCAGACGATAGTTCGTCAGGTCGAGATGGAGCGGCGTGATCGAGATGAACCCGGCGCGAACCGCGTCGTAGTCCGTGTCGAGGTCGCCGCGTCCCCACCAGCGACTCTCGCCCCCGCCGATCCAGAAGTACTCCCTCCCGTTCGGATCCTGTGCGCGCGTGAGCGAGCCGATGTATGCCCGCCGCGCCAGCGTGGTCACCTTCACGCCGCGCACGTCCCCGGGGGCGACCGGTGGCAGGTTCACGTTGAACACGGTGTCCGGCGGAATGTCCTGGCGCTCGATGATCTGGCCGACCAGGCGCGCAAGCGGCTCGCGCCAGCGCGGCAGATCGTCGTGCTCGCGCCCGACGTGCGACACGGCGATCGACGGAATCCCGAGAATCGTCGCCTCCATCGCTGCCGCCACCGTACCCGAGTACAGCACGTCGTCGCCCAGATTCGCACCGTGATTGATCCCCGAAACGACCACGTCCGGTTTCTCTGCGAGCAGCTCGCCGACCGCCAGCATCACGCAGTCCGTCGGCGTGCCGTCGACGACCGACAGCCCCTCCTCCGGATGGCGGACGCGCAGCGGAAAATGCATCGTGAGCGAGTGGCTCGTTGCGCTCTGCTCCCGATCCGGTGCCACGATGTCGACAGCGCCCACGTCGCGCATTGCATCCGCGAGTACGCGGATGCCGAGCGCCATGTAGCCATCGTCGTTCGTGACCAGAATCCGCATCTATGCACGCGCCGGGGGCATGAGCAGTGTGGCCAGCTCGGTCAGATCTGCACGCAGCTGCTCGATCATTGCGCGATCGAGCACGGCGCTCGTGACGTCCGCCAGCTCACCGCCGCGCCGCAACTGCTCCAGCTTCGCCTTTGCACCCTCGACCGTGTACTTCTCCTCGTACAGCAGATGCTTCACCAGCATGATCAGGCGGATCTCCTTGCGCTGGTACACCCGGTTGCCCGAGCGATTCTTCGACGGATTCAATACCGGGAACTGCGTCTCCCAGTACCGCAGCACATGCGGCTTCAGCCCGACCAGCTCGCACACCTCGCTGATCGCATAGTACTCCTTCTGCGCCACCGGCCGGTCGCGCAGCGCCGCATTCGCCCGCTCCGAAGCACGCCGGGCGTACTCCGTATCGAGTACCTCGAAGCGCACCGTATCCTCCGCCTCCGCGCCCTCGCCCGCCGCGTCCGCACCGCTTCCGGTCGCCGCGTCCGCACCGCTTCCGGTCGCCGCGTCCGCACCGCTTCCGGTTGCCGCGTCCGCACCGCTGCCGGATGCCGCGTCCGCACCGCCTTCCGCTTCCGCTTCCGCTTCCGCTTCCGGATCGGTTCCCGCTTCCGCATCCGTTTCCCACGGAAACAGCGCTTCCGAGTCGTGCTCACTCATCGCCACAGCTCCGCCTTGGGTTCGCGCAACATCAGGTTCTCGACTGCTTCGGCTGCCGGCCGATCCTCGAACAGCACGGCGTGCACCTCGGACACGATCGGCATCTCGATGCCGGTGCGCTCGGCGAGGGTGTTGGCAGCGCGCGTGGTGGCGACGCCTTCGGCGACCATGGTCATTTCGTCGAGCACTTCAGACAGCGTGCGGCCCTTGCCGATCTCGACACCGACGT
>CAYSGF010000187.1:0-7239 GCA_964430275.1 uncultured Gemmatimonadaceae bacterium | reverse complement strand
AATTCACCTACAGCGGACTCTCATACTCCTTGATCGTCCGGTACAACGTCCGCTCGCCCATGCCGAGCAGCTCTGCCGCCTTTCGGCGGTTCCCGCCGACGTCCTTGAGGGCTGCGACGATGGCGGCCTTTTCGATCTCCTGCATCGTCATGCCCGGGCGGTAGACGACGACCGAGCGCTCGTCCTCGGCCTCGACGTCCTCGATGTCCATGTGCTCGAGGGCGCGGCCGCTCGGCCGGCTGTTGATGGACGCACCCGCGTCGGAGTGGTCGTGCTCCCCGGCGGTGATCGCCGTGCCGCGCTGGTAGGAGAACGGCGGCGGCGGCATCGATGGCAGGCGGTGCGCGCGGCGGTACTCGTCGAACTGCGCGCGCAGGTCCTCGATGTCGATGCGCATCTGCAGCAGCGTACGGAACACGAACTCCAACTCCGGGGGCGTCACGCCGTCGGGCCGCTCGGCGAGGCGCGGGATCGGCACGGGCAGCAGGCGTGAGCGGCCATTGCTGCCCTCGCGGATCTCCGTCGGCAGGTCGTCGGGCTCGATGCGGGTGCCGGGCGTCATGACGACCATCGACTCGGCGAGGTTCTTGACCTCGCGGACATTGCCGGGCCAGTCGTAGTTCAGCAGGCGCTGCATCGTTTCGGGCGCAATGCTGACGGGCGGCCGGTCGAGGTCGGCGCTGGTCTGGCGCACGAACGCATCGATGAGCAGCGGGATGTCCTCGCGCCGCTCGCGCACGGGCGGCAGATCGATATGGACGACGTTCAGGCGGAAGTAGAGGTCACTGCGGAAGCGGCCGAGCTCGACGAGCGTGCGCAGCTCCTGGTTCGTCGCGGCGATCACGCGCACATCCACGTGGATCGCCTCCTCACCGCCGACGCGCATGAACTCGCGTTCCTCCAGTACGCGCAACAGCTTGGTCTGCGTGGCCAGCGGCATCTCGCCGATCTCGTCCAGGAACAGCGTGCCGCGATCCGCCAGCTCGAAAAAGCCCTTGCGCTGCCCGATCGCACCCGTGAATGCGCCCTTCTCGTGGCCGAACAGCTCCGACTCGAGCAGGGTCTCGGGGAGTGCCGCCACGTTCGCGGCAATGAACGCGCGGTTCCGGCGCGGCGAGAGGGCGTGGATCCCGCGCGCGATCCGCTCCTTGCCGGTGCCGCTCTCGCCCGTCACCAGCACCGTGGTGTTCACCGGCGCTACCTGAACGACCCGCTCGAGGGCGTCCATCATGCCGTCGGACTCGCCGACGATGCCGGTCAGCCGCCGCAGCCGCGTGCGCTGCATGAGCCGGTGTCCGGCGTCGGCCACCGTCGCAGTGTCGACGGGCTTCACGAAGGCACGCGTGAGGCCGAGCTGCCAGCGCGCTTCCGGCGTCGCCTGCGCCGCGGAATCGGCGAGTCCGATCACGGGCAGGTGGTCGTAGTCGGCGGCCTCCCGGACGAGCCGGCGCGCCTGTTTCTCCTCGAGCCCACCGCTCAGTACGAGCAGCGCAGGGTCGTTCACGTCCGCGATGCGCTCACCGGGCGTGACGAGCTCGACGGCATGACCCGCCGCCTCGAATGCATCGCGCAGCCGGACGGCCGGCTCCAGGTCATAGGTCGTGATGAGTACGGTATCAGCCATCGCTCGGATGAGTCTGCGTATCGATGCCGCGCAGGAGCTGCACGGCGTGGTGCACGACGCCTTCCAGTACCTCCAGCCCGTCGCGCACGCCGGCCGCACTGCCCGGCAGGTTGACGATCAGCGCCGCCTCGCGCAGGCCGGCAATGCCGCGCGACAGGATCGCATACGGCGTGTGCTGTGCGCCGCGTGCGCGGATCGCCTCCGCGATACCGGCGGCTTCGCGGTCGATGACGGAGCGCGTCGCTTCCGGTGTCACGTCGCGCTGCGTGAAGCCGGTACCGCCCGTGGTCACGACGAGATCCGCATGCGCCTCGTCGACCAGCCGGATGAGGGCGGCGGCGATTACGGCGCGATCGTCCGGGACCACGTCGTGGGCGAGCACCGTACGACCGTCGCGCGCGGCCCACGCGGCGATGGCCGCGCCGCTCGCGTCGTCGCGCTGACCGGCGGCCACGCCGTCGGAGACCGTGAGGATGCCGATTCGAATGGGCGCCACGCCTACTTCCGAACGGATCCTTCCTTGTAGAACGGGGGTCGCACGATCTCCGCAGGCACCGCCTTGTCGCGCACCATGATCTCGAGCGCAGTACCGGACTTCGACGATTCGATCGGCACGTACGCCAGGCCGATCCCCTGCTCGAGCATCGGTGCATGCGCACCGCTCGTCACCTCACCGGCCGGCTCACCATCGATGCGCACTTCGTAGCCGTGACGCGGGAAGCCTCGCTCCTTCAGCACGAAGCCGACGAGCTTCTCGCGCACACCCTCCGCCTTCTGGCGCTGGAGCGCGTCGCGTCCGATGAACTCGCCCTTGTCGAACTTTGTGACCCAGCCGAGGCCCGCCTCGAGCGGCGTGCGGCGCTCGTCGAGGTCATTGCCGTACAGGATGTAACCCATCTCGAGCCGGAGCGAGTCGCGCGCGCCGAGGCCGACGGGCAGCACGGCGTCCTCGTCACCGACCTTGAGGATTCGCTCCCATACGTGAGCCGTCGCATCGGCCGGAAGGTACAGCTCGAAGCCGTCCTCGCCCGTGTAACCGGTGCGGCTGATCACCGCGTTCGCGCCGGCGACCTGTCCCTCCGCGAAGTGGTAGTATGCGATCGTGTTGAGCTGCACGTCCGTGAGCTGCTCGAGAACCCACTGCGCGCGCGGGCCCTGGAGTGCGAGCAGCCCGGTCTCCGCGGAGCGATCGATGATCTCCGCGCCGAAGCGCTCGCCGAATCCCGTAACGTGGCCGCGTACGCGCTCCAGGTTCGATGCATTGACCACGATCATGTAGTGGTCCTCGAAGCGGTAGACGATGCAGTCGTCGAGCGCGCCGCCGTCCTCCTTGCACACCACGGTGTACTGCGCCTGCCCGATCGCGAGCTTCGATGCATCGTTCGTCGTGACATGCTGTACCAGGGCGAGCGCATCGCCGCCGCGGACCTCCAGCTCCCCCATGTGCGAGACGTCGAACAGCCCCGCACGCTCGCGCACCGCGCGATGCTCGCGGATGATGCCGGCCGGGTACTGCACCGGCATCTCGTATCCGGCAAAGGGCACGATCTTCGCCCCGGCTCGAACGTGCTCATCATAGACCGGCGTCCGCTTGAGCTTCTCCGTCATACGCTCCTCGTCTGGTACCGGGCGCGATGCACCCGTATCGATCGTGTACATGCGTCAGCCTTTGCCCATGAGCCGCACCATGATCGCCTTCTGCACGTGCAGCCGGTTCTCCGCCTCGTCGAAGACGCGTGACCGGCCGCCTTCGATGACCTCGTCGCTCACCTCTTCGCCACGGTGCGCGGGCAGGCAATGGAGGAAGATCGCGCGTGCGGATGCCGTATCCATGAGTGCGTCGTCGACGTGGTAGCCCGCGAACGCACGCTGCCGCTCCGCCGCTTCCTCCTCCTGGCCCATGGACGCCCACACGTCCGTGTTCACGACGTCGGCGCCGGCCACCGCTTCGCGTGGATCGCTCGTCAGCACGATGCGCGCGCTCGCCTGCGCAGCCTCGAGGATCGCGGCATCGGGCCGGTATCCCTCCGGACAGGCGAGGCGCAGCTCGAAGCCGAAGCGGCGGGCGGCGTTCAGCCACGAGTTCGCCATGTTGTTGCCGTCGCCGACCCAGGCGACCTTCACGCCGCCCAGGTCCGTGCCGAACTCCTCCTGCATGGTGAGCAGATCGGCCATGATCTGACACGGGTGGAGCAGGTCCGTGAGGCCGTTGATAACGGGCACGCTCGCATAGCGCGCGAGCTCCTCGACCACGTCGTGGCCGAACGTGCGGATCATGATGCCGTCCACGTAGCGCGAAAGCACGCGCGCCATGTCACGGATCGGCTCGCCGCGACCGAGCTGGATGTCACGCGACGACAGGAACAGCGCGTGGCCGCCGAGCTGAAACGTGCCGACCTCGAAGCTCACGCGCGTGCGTGTCGAGCTCTTCTCGAAGATCATCGCGAGTGTCCTGCCGGCGAGTGGCCGCTCGCGGTAGTCCCCGTCCTTCATGCGACGTGCGAGCGCGAGAATCTCGTAGAGCTCGTCGCGCTCGAAGTCCGGAATCGCGAGAAAGTCGCGCTTCGTCACAGGATGTACCGTCTGAGGTCCTCGTCCTCCACGATCGACTTCAGACGGTCCCGTACGGTAGCCGCATCGATGTGGATCGTGTTCGTGCCGCGCTCGGGCAGGTCGAACAGGATGTCGTCGAGCAGCGTCGTGAGCACGGTGTGCAGCCGCCGGGCGCCGATGTTCTCCATGCGGTGGTTCACCTCGGCCGCGATCCGTGCGACTTCGGCGACACCGTCCTTCGAGAAATCGAGAATCGCCTTCTCCGTCGCGATCAGCGCCTGGTACTGCCGAATCAGCGCGTTCTTCGGCTCCGTCAGGATCCGCACGAAATCGGCTTCCGTGAGGGCGTGCAGCTCGACCCGTATCGGGAAGCGCCCCTGCAGCTCCGGTATCAGGTCGCTCGGCTTGGAGACGTGAAAGGCGCCCGCAGCGACGAACAGGATATGATCCGTGCGCACCATGCCGTACTTCGTCTGTACGGTCGAGCCTTCGACGATCGGCAGGAGGTCACGCTGGACGCCTTCGCGCGAGACGTCCGGACCCTGGCCGCTGCGCTCGCCCGCGATCTTGTCGACCTCGTCCAGGAAGACGATGCCCATGTCCTCGGCGCGCTCGAGCGCTTCGTTCACGACCTCGTCCATGTCCACCAGCTTGTCCAGCTCGTCCTGCAGCAGAATGCGACGGGCCTCGGTGATGCTCACCGTGCGCCGCTTCTTCCGCTTCGGCATCATCTCCTGCAGCATGTCCGTGAAGTTGTCCATGCCCTCCGCACCCATCGGCAGCATCATGTTCTCGATGGGCATGTTCTGCTGGACTTCGATATCGACCATGCGCTCTTCCAGCTTGCCGTCGCGCAGCAGTGTGCGCAGCTTCTCGCGCGTGCGCTCGCGCCGCTCCTTGATGCGACGTCGCTCGTCCTCGTCCGTCACGTCTTCCTCGCGCGCACGCGCATCCGTACCCACGATGAAGGCGCGCGTGTGGCCCGGCTCCGGAGCGCCATTGCCCTCCTCCGGCCCCCGGTCCTCGTCCGGCAGCGGCAGCAGCAGATCGAGCAGCCGCTCCTCGACGCGCTGCTGCGCGACCTCCTCCACGTCCGCTTCGCGCTCGTCACGCACCATGTTCACGGCCATGTCCACCAGGTCCCGGATCATCGACTCGACGTCGCGACCGACGTACCCGACCTCGGTGAACTTCGATGCCTCGACCTTCACGAACGGCGCGCCGGCGAGCCGGGCCAGCCGCCGCGCGATCTCCGTCTTCCCGACACCGGTCGGCCCGATCAGGATAATGTTATTCGGCACGATCTCGTCGCGCAGATCGTCGTCGACGCGCTGACGACGCCACCGGTTGCGCAGCGCAATCGCGACCGCCCGCTTCGCCGCCTGCTGACCGACGATGTACTTGTCCAGCTCCGCGACGATCTGCTGCGGCGTCAGCTCATCGAGCCACGCCGGCTCCCCCGGTGAGGCGCCGTCGCTCGCCGCACGATCATCGATTACTTCCGTTGCTCTCACGATGCCTTCGTCTCCCCTGCCCCGTTGTCCAGCTCGAGGACCAGGATGGTTCGATTCGTATAGATGCAGATGTCGGCGGCGATCTCGAGAGCGCGCCGCGCGATCTCCGGCGCACTCAGCGACGCATGCTCCTTCAGCGCCCGGCCCGCCGCCAGCGCGTACGGACCGCCACTGCCGATCGCCGCGATCTCGTCGTCCGGCTCGATCACGTTGCCATCACCACTCAGCACGAACAGATGCCGCGAGTCCGCGACCGTCAGCAGCGCGTCCAGGCGCCGCAGGTACCGGTCCGTCCGCCAGTCCTTCGCCAGCTCCACCGCCGCGCGCGGCAGATTGCCCGGATAGCGCTCCAGCTTCTCCTCGAACTTCTCGAACAGCGTGAACGCGTCCGCAACCGATCCGGCAAAGCCCGCGAGCACCTTCCCGTCCTTCAGCTTGCGCACCTTCTGCGCGGACGACTTCATCACCGTCTCGCCCATCGTCACCTGCCCGTCGCCACCCAGCGCGACGCGCCCCTCATGGCGGACGGCCACGATCGTCGTTGCGTACATCTTGTTGTGGGACATTCGTTTATCTCCAGTTCCCGGGGCGGCCGGCGGCGGCCCGGGCGCGTGTGCAAGTCCGGGTCGGAAGGTAGGGGATCGGGGTGGGTCTGCCAAGATGGCGGAGTGCGGAGTCCCGGAATCCGGAGTGCGGAATCCGGAGTGCGGAATCCGGAGTGCGGAATCCGGAGTGCGGAATCCGGAGTGCGGAGTCCGGAGTGCGGAGTCCGGAGTGCGGAGTCCGGAGTGCGGAATTCGGAGTGCGGAATTCGGAGTGCGGAATTCGGAGTGCGGAATCCGGAGTGCGGAGTGACCGGAGCGTCGGGCGGACGATCTGGGGAGTTGGGGATCTGACTGCTGCGGTTGCCTGTTTTCGTATGTATCTGCCCCGGAGCTGGGACCATGGTGGCGGCATGGACGAACACTCCGTTCCGGCGCCAGCATTTCCGCACGAGCGACTGGAGGTCTACTGGCTAGCCGAGCAGACCTTGCCGCTCGTCGCGACGATGCGAGGAAGATTCCGCATCGGGACGCGCACCTGCGAAGCCAGGCGATTCGGTCGGTCCTCAACACGGCGGAAGGTGCATCGGAACTAAGTCGTGGCGAGAAGGCGCGATTCTACCGAATGGCCCGCCGCTCGGCCGGAGAGCTCGCCAGCACGCTCAGCGTCCTCGAGCGCCTCCAGATCGTGTCAGCATCGGAAAGCGAGGAGAGCCGGGCACTGTGACAGCGGATCAGCCTGATGTTGTTCCGCCTGATCGAAGTGCAATCCCACAAACCATGAGCGGCATTTCCGCATTCCGCACTCCGCATTCCGCATTCCGCATTCCGCACTCCGCACTCCGCACTCCGCACTCCGCATTCCGCACTCCGCACTCCGCACTCCGCACTCCGCACTCCGCACTCCGCACTCCGCACTCCGCACTCCGCACTCCGCACTCCGCACTCCGCAATCCGCACTCCGCACACCGCACACCGGCACCCCCCCACACCGCGCCCCAAACGC
>CAYSGF010000186.1:0-1936 GCA_964430275.1 uncultured Gemmatimonadaceae bacterium | reverse complement strand
GGCGTCTCGAAAGCGGGCTCACGCCGGAACAGGCGCAGGCGCGCGTGGCGCCACTCGGCGCGGTACTGACGGCGGCGTACCCGGATCCGTCGGGCGGTGGCGAGCACGGCGTGAGCGTCGCGCTGCTCGAAGATGTGCGCGTGAACCGGGTAACGCGTCTGGCGGTGACGGCCGTCAGTGTCGCGGCGGCGCTGCTCCTGCTGATCGCGTGCGCGAACGTCGCGAGTCTGATGATCGCGCGGACGGCCGCGCGCCGGAGCGACTTCGCGGTGCGCGCGGCCCTGGGAGCGGGGCGTCGCAGGCTGGTGTGGACGTCGATGCTGGAGGCGCTCGTGGTCGCGCTCCTGGGCGGCACGCTGGGCGTGCTGCTCGCGTTCGCGGGACGCACGATCGTACCGACGGCGGTGCAGTACGCGCTGGATACCTCCGGCAGTCGCGGGCTGCAGTTCGTGAGCACCGAGGCGCTGACACTCGATGGCACCGTGCTGCTCGCGGGCTTCGGGCTGACGCTTCTCACCGGCCTGCTCGCCGGGGTGCTGCCGGCATGGAGCGCAGCGCGCACCGACGTCGCCCACGACCTTCGTGCGGGCGGCCGGATCGTCCGCGACACGCGCGGCGACCTGGCACTGACCGGCCGCGGGCTGCTCGTTGCGGCCCAGCTTGCACTCAGCACCCTGCTGCTCGCAGGCGCCGGGCTCATGGCCGCGAGCTTCCTGCGGCTGTCCGCGATGCCGATCGGGTTCGCGAACGAGAACGTCCTGTCGGCGGGCTTCAGCCGCGGCCCGGGGTCGAGTCCGGAGGAGGACGCCGCATTCGAGCGCAGTGTGCTCGAGAACGTGCGCGCCCTGCCGGGCGTGCGCACTGCCGCAATCGGCGTGTGTGCGCCGCTGCGCCACTACTGCGAGATCGTCGGTGTGTTCAATGTCGACGACGCGCCGCGCGCGGACTACGGTGACATGGAGGGCATTGCGGCGTTCGGCATCAGCGACGACTACTTCGCGACCCTGGGCGTGCCGATCGTCGCGGGTCGCGACCTGCGCGCGGACGACGTCCGCGGTCCACCCGCAGTCGTGATCAACGAGGCGGCCGCGCGCGAGCTGTTCGCCGGCGACGCGCTCGGGCACCGGATCGCAGTCACGCACGACCTGACCGTGAACGAGATGGCCACGGTCGTGGGGATCGCCGCAGACGTGCAATACGCGGGACTGGAGGAGGAGATCATGCCGGCGCTCTACTACCGGCGTGATGCCGTGCCGGTTTCCTATGGCACGCTGTTCGTGCACACGGAGGGGAATCCCGTGGCCGCCCTGAGCGCCGTGCGCGGCGTCGTGCAGGGAATCGCGCCCGAGGTGCCACTCGTGGATGTCACGACACTCGCCGACCTGCGCGCGGCCGCGACCGCGCGCACACGTACGGTGCTCTGGCTGCTCGGCGCCTTTGCCGCCGCCGGCCTGCTGCTCGCCGCCATCGGACTCTACGGCCTCGTCTCCTACGCCGTGGTCCGGCGCACACCGGAGATGGGCGTGCGCATCGCGCTCGGCGCAACGGCGGGCGACGTTGTGCGCAGCGTCCTGGGTGCGCCGCTGCTGCTCGCCCTCATCGGTGCGCTCGCCGGTACCCTCGCCGCGCTCGCGACGACCCGCTTCGCCCAGGCACTCCTCTTCGGCGTGGAGCCCGCCGACCCCACCGTGCTCACCGCTGCAGTGCTCACACTGATTGGGGTCGCTATCGCCGCGGCAGTGGTTCCAGCACTGCGCACCCTGCGCATCGACCCCGCAGATGCGCTGCGCGCAGAGTGAGGCACTCCGCCCTCCGGATTCCGCCCTCCGGATTCCGCCCTCCGGATTCCGCCCTCCGGATTCCGCCCTCCGGATTCCGCCCTCCGGATTCCGCCCTCCGGATTCCGCACTCCGGATTCCGCACTCCGGATTCCGCA
>CAYSGF010000185.1:0-2507 GCA_964430275.1 uncultured Gemmatimonadaceae bacterium | reverse complement strand
GGACTGCCAGTGGGCATGTCCCGCCCACACGGACGTGCCGCAGTACATCCGCCTGATCGCGCAGGGCCGCTTCGCCGACGCCTACCTGCTGAATCGCGAATCGAACGTCTTTCCGGGCATTCTCGGGCGCACGTGCGACCGGCCGTGCGAGCCTGCGTGCCGGCGCACCCGCGTGGATGGGGAGCCGGTCGCGATCTGCCGGCTGAAGCGCGTTGCCGCGGACCTGAAGGGGGACGTCTCGGACCGACTGCCGAAGGCGCCGGCGAGCCGGAACGGCAAGCGCGTCGCCTGCGTCGGTGCGGGGCCGGCGTCCCTCACCGTTGCGAACGATCTGCTGCCGCTCGGCTATGACGTCACGATCTTCGAGAAGAACGATCGACCCGGCGGGCTGATGTGGTCGAACATCCCGCAGTTCCGGCTGCCGCCGGAAGTGCTCATGGAGGAGATCGGCGTCATCCTGCGCATGGGTGCCGACCTGCGGCTGAACACCCCGGTGACCTCGATGGAGGCGCTGCTGCGCGATCCGTGGGACGCGGTGTTCATCGGCTCGGGCGCACCGCGCGGCAAGGAGCTCGAGCTGCCCGGGCGCTGGGACGATCGCGCGCACGTGCACATCGGCATCGACTGGCTGGAGTCCGTCGCGTTCGGTCATATCGACCGGATCGGCCGGCACGTACTCGTGATCGGTGTCGGCAACACCGCCATGGACTGCTGCCGCACGTCGCTGCGGCTCGGTGCCGACGACGTGAAGGTGATGGCGCGGCGCTCGCGCCCGCACTTCAAGGCGTCGCCCTGGGAGCTGGCGGACGCAGAGGAAGAGGGCGTGACGATCGTCGAGAACCACTCGCCGTCGCGCTTCGTCGTCGAGCATGGACGACTCGTCGGCATGGCCTTCGACCGGGTGGAATGGTACGACGACGGCGGCCGCCAGCGCGCGCGCACGATCGACACCGTCATCATCCCGTGCGACGACGTGATCCTCGCGATCGGCCAGGAAGCGGCATACCCGTGGATCGAGCGCGACATCGGCATCACGTTCGACGAGTGGGACATGCCGATCGTGGACCGGACGACGTTCCAGACGACGCGTGCGGGCGTGTTCGCGGGCGGCGACGGTGCGTGGGGCCCGGAGAACATCATCTGGGCGGTCGCGCACGGGCACCAGGCCGCGATCTCGATCGACCACCACTGCAGGGGCGTTTCGGTGACGGAGCGGCTGCCGGTCGGCATGAACCTGCTCAGCACGAAGATGGGGCTGCACGAGTGGAGCTACAGCAACGACTACGAGCCGGCGCGGCGCGCGGCGATGAAGCACGTCGCACTGGAGCAGCGGCTCGGCAGTGTCGCAGTCGAGGTCGAGCTGGGCTTCGAGCTGGAGCAGACGCTCAAGGAAGTCGAGCGCTGCCTGAACTGTGACATCCAGACGGATTTCACCGCTGCGCTGTGCATCGAGTGCGACGCGTGCATCGACGTCTGCCCGATGAGCTGCCTGACGATCGTGCACAATGCCGCCGAGCCGGATCTGCGGCAGATGCTGACCGCGCCTGCGAACAACCTCGATCAGCCGCTGTTCGTGTCGGAGGAGCTCGTACAGACCGCGCGCGTGATGGTCAAGGACGAGGACGTCTGCATTCACTGCGGCCTGTGCGCCGAACGCTGTCCGACCGCCGCGTGGGACATGATGAAGTCGGATTTGCTGATCCGCTACGCGGGCGCGACACCGCCGCTCGAGGCCGTCTCCATCGAGGCGCGCGCATGAACCTGCAGGACCGCACGAATCGTTTCGCCTTCAAGATCGCCACCGTCAACGGCACCGGGTCCGCGAGCGCGAATGCGCTCCTGCGCCAGGCGATCTTCCGCATGGGTATCCCGGTATCCGGCAAGAACCTGTTTCCGTCGAACATCCAGGGGCTGCCGACGTGGTACGAGATCCGGGTGGATGCGGACGGCCATACCGCACGCACGCCGCGTTTCGATCTCATGGTCGCGATGAATCCGGCGACCTACGCACGCGACGTGGCGGAAGTCGTGCCCGGCGGCTGGGTCCTCTTCGACGCCACGCGCCCGCTCGACGCCGCGCTCCGCCGCGACGACATCGAGTTCATCGGCATCCCGTTCGCCCGCCTGTGTGCCGACCGGTTCACCGGCGTGCGCGCGCGCATTCTGATGAAGAACATCATGTACGTCGGTGCGCTGGCCGCGCTGCTCGAGGTCGATCTCGAGATCGTGCGGGCGCTGCTGGGCGAGACGTACGGCGCGAAGCAGGCGCTGCTCGATTCGAACCACGCGGCAATCGAGCTCGGGTATGAGGCCGCACGCGCGGCGCACGCGTGTCCGCTGCCGATCCGGCTCGCGCCGATGGACACGACTCACGACCACATCCTCGTCGATGGCAACACCGCAGCCGCGCTCGGCTGCGTCTATGCCGGTGCCACGGTCGCGGCATGGTACCCGATCACGCCGTCCACCTCGCTCGTCGAGGCGTTCTCCGCATTCTGCGCCCGCCA
>CAYSGF010000184.1:0-4461 GCA_964430275.1 uncultured Gemmatimonadaceae bacterium | reverse complement strand
GCATCGACCGTGTCGAGCAACGGCTCGAACAGCGAATCGATCGGCTCGAGCAGCGCATCGTTGCGCTCGAGCACGAGGTCGAGCAAGTCAGGCAGAGCATGGACACAATGCACGTCGCGTTCAGCGAGCTGTTCATCGGGCTGGAAGATCGGCTGCGCTCGATGGAGCTGCGTATCGAGCAGTTCGAGAAGCGGCTCACGGATCGCGTTGACGGGCTGAGCGCGGACGTGCAGTCGACCAGGGGCGGCCTGAGCGCGGATGTGCAATCGATCAAGGATAGTCTGAGCGCGGACGTGCAGTGGATCAGGGACGCACTGGTTCGGCTGGACCGGCGCGTCGAAACGCTCGAGAAGAACATGCTCGGCTTCAATGTCCGCCTGGACAAAACCTCACAGCGGACATGCGCCAGCGCTTCCGCGTTCTCACCGATCGTGTGGCTGGGATCGAGACCCGGCTCGCCGCCTGATCCTCAGGGCTTCCGCAACGCGCCCCACTCGCAGAACCAGGACAGATGCCGACAGCGACGATCAATCCCGCCACAGGAAAGACCCTCCACACTTTCGACGAGCTGAGCGACGCCGCGCTCGAGCGTGCGCTGCAGCGTGCGTGGGACACGTTCGTCGCGTACCGGCGCACGCCGTTCGCACACCGCGCGCAGTGGCTGCGCAATGCCGCCGACATTCTCGACGGCGAGAAGGCGCGCTGGGGCGAGCTGATGACGACGGAGATGGGCAAGCTGCGCTCCGCCGCGATCGCCGAAGCCGAAAAGTGCGCGTGGGTCTGCCGCTACTACGCCGACCACGGCGAGCGCTTCCTCGCCGACGAGATCGTCGAGACGGATGCGGCGGCCAGCTACATCCGCTACCAGCCGCTCGGCCCCGTGCTCGCGATCATGCCGTGGAATTTTCCGTTCTGGCAGGTGTTCCGCTTCGCGGCGCCGGCTCTGATGGCGGGCAACGTCGGGCTGCTCAAGCATGCGTCGAACGTGCCCGGCTGCGCGCTTGCGATCCAGGAGATCGTGGAGCGCGCCGGCTTTCCCGAGGGCGCGTTCCAGGCACTGCTCATCGGCTCGGAACGGGTCGCCGGCGTGATCGACGACACACGCGTGCGCGCGGTCACGCTCACCGGGAGTGAAGGTGCGGGCAGTGCCGTCGCGGAGCGCGCGGGCAAGCGCCTCAAGAAGGCGGTCCTGGAGCTGGGCGGCAGCGACCCGTTCATCGTCATGCCGAGCGCGGATCTCGACGCGGCTGTGAGCACGGCAGTCCGCTCGCGCACACTGAACAATGGCCAGTCGTGCATTGCCGCGAAGCGCTTCATCGTGCACCGCGACATCGCGGACGCATTCACCGCACAGTTCGTCGAGACGATGCGCAGACTGCGCGTCGGCGACCCGATGGATGAGGGCACCGACGTCGGCCCGCTCGCGACGCCCGCGATCCGCGACGAGCTGCACGCGCAGGTCGAAGCGAGCGTGCAGGCGGGCGCGCGCGTGCTGACCGGCGGCGCACCGATCGACGGTCCCGGCAACTTCTACGCGCCGACCGTGCTCACCGACATTCCCGAAGACTCGCCCGCCTGGCGCGACGAGCTGTTCGGCCCCGTCGCCTCGCTGTACGTCGTGCGCGACGTCGACCACGCAATCGCTATCGGGAACGCCACGAAATTCGGACTCGGCAGTGCCGCCTGGACCCGCGACGCCGACGAGCAGCAGCGCTTCATCGACGAGATCGACGCCGGCGCCGTCTTCATCAACGGCATGGTCGCCTCCGACCCGCGCCTGCCGTTCGGCGGCATCAAGGCATCGGGCTTCGGGCGTGAGCTGGGGGAGGTGGGCATACGGGAGTTCGTGAACATCAAGACGGTCGTGCTGGGATGAGAAAAGGAATGAATGCATGAATTTATGAATGAATGAATCGGCTCCCGACCGCCTGCCGATTTCATTCATTCATTCATTCATCCATTCATTCATTCATTTCCCTAATCCCACCACCCGTGCACCCACCACCTTCCCCCCACCGCATCCCGGAACAGCCAGATCAGCACGCCTTCCTCGGTGACGGCGCGGAAGTACTCGCGCGCATAGCTGCGGTCCCACTGGCCGCCGGAGAGGCGGTCCGGGCCGGCGACGTCGACCAGGCGGTGCCACGTTCCGTCGCTGTAGCGCACCGGCGCCTCGTGGTCACGGCGCTGCACGGTTTCGACTTCGACTTCGTGTGGCTTCGGCAATAGCTGGAGCGTCAGCGCCGACGGGTCGGGGCGCGCGCCGGGCGCGGGGGGTGCTCCTTCGTCGTGCGTCCTCGACGCTCTGCGTTGTTTCCGCTTCGCGCCCGACGCATCACCGACCCGCCGCTCCCCAACCATCGCGAGCGGCACGGGCTTCAGCACGGTACGACGCTCCGCGAGAGGATGCGCATCCGATTCCGGCTCGACGACCACGCCGCCCACGCTCTCGAGCAGTCGCGCGACCGCCGCTTCCACTGCGGACGCCGTCGCGAAGCCGCTGTCGAACAGGTCGCCCTGCACCGCGGCCGCGGGCTCCGTCGCTTCCACCTCGAGCGCGACGCCCGCAATCGAGTCCGGCACCGTGAGCTGCTCGAGCAGCGAGCGCAGCAGCCGCAGCCACGCACTCCGACTCGCCGTCGGCCGCGCCGCCCGCAGCGTGCGACGCCACACACTGCCGTTCGCGAGCGCGAGCGTCAGCGCCAGCGCACGCGCATGCACACCGCTCGCCTGCAGCTCATCGCATACCCGGGCGAGCAGCGCATTCACCGTGAACGCAAGCCGTTCCGGATCGCTCACCACGTAGTCGACGAAGTCGAGCGACGCGCGCGTCCGCTCCGTCGCCGGCGCACCGAACAGCATGCGCGCATCCTCCGCGCGCGCTTGCCGCCAGTAGACGAGCGCCTCCGCACCGAAGCGCACCTCCACCGCCTCACGCACCAGCGCCGCGAGCGCACCACACGTCTCCACCCCCACCCCCGCGAGCAGACCGAGCAGCCGCGCGTCCACGCCCAGCACCTCCAGCGGCCGCGACGCCAGGAATGACGCCTCCTCCCCCTCCCCGACCACCCGCACCCCCTCCCCCATCCCCGCCGCCACCTGCGCCGCGATCGGCACCGCCGCCACCCCGCACCCGACCACCCCATCCACCCGCGCCCGCGCCGCCTCCGCCACCACCTCCCCCCCCAGCCCCTTCACGTCCAGCCACACACACCCCTCCCCATCCACCGCCACCCGCGGCGCCAGCTCCAGCAGCATCTCCGCCGCACTCTCCGCCCACTCCGCAGGCGCTTCCCCGATCCGTCGCAGACACACGATCATGACCCGAAGATAAACCGAAACAGAGAGAGGCGGAAGATCCGGCGGTCAGGCCAATCCTCAAAGGCGGAAACAGGAGGAAACAAAGAGGCTCGTTTAACGGAGGACCAGGAGGAAACGGAGAGAACGACTCGCTTCACGCGGAGAACAGGAAGGAACGGAGAGAATACTTGTTTTACGCGGAGGAAGGAGGGAACAGAGAGAACGACCTCCCTCACGCGGAGAAGGATGAAGGAGAACGAACGGCCCTGAAGCCCGGCCTTCTCGAATGGACGCTCCCGACCGCGAAGCCAGACCCTCGTTGTCCTCTGTGTTCTCTGCGTGAACATCGGAAGGTGAAGCCGCCGGAAACGTTTCGGAGCGCAGGTAGAAGGAGGCGAACGAACCGACGGGATCGGTCAGCCGTCAGCGCACCACACCCCTCTCGTCCCCACGAAACACAGCCACGAGGGACGGATCCAGGCTGCACCCCGCCTCTGCCTCGAGCACGCGCGCGGCGGTTCTCTCGTCGCAGGGTGTGCTGTAGATGCGGGCACTGGTGAGCGCGTCGTGCACGTCGGCGACGGTGACGATGCGGGCGTGCAGGGGAATCGCGGTACCGGCGAGGCCGTCGGGGTAGCCGGTGCCGTCCCAGCGCTCGTGGTGGTTGCGCACGATCGCGGTGAGGTTGAAGGGCAGGCCGAGGCCGACGACGATCTGCGCACCGAGCACGGCGTGGCGCTGCACGAGCCGGCGCTCTTCGGAGTCGAGTGCAGCGGGCTTGTCGAGGACGGAGTACGGTACGACGGCCTTGCCGATGTCGTGCAGGAACGCGCCGATGCGCAGCCACACGAGCTCGCGGCCGTGGATGCCGAGGCCGCGGCCGAGGCGCTCTGCGTGCATGGCGACGCGGCGGCCGTGGCCGAGGGTGTAGGGATCGCGCGCGCCGAGCACGTCGCTCGCCCACTGGTCGATCGCGCGCTCGTACGTTGCGTCGATGCGCTGGAGCAGGATGTCGACGGCTGGCTGTTCGCCGAACTCCGCAACGGTGGTGCAGCGTGCGTGTGCGCTGTTGAGCCGTGCGATTGCGCTCCTGCCGTCGCTCTGCTCGAGATGCAGGCATGCGTGGTCGTGCTCGATGCCCGCCTGCAGCAGCGGATCGTT
>CAYSGF010000183.1:0-16180 GCA_964430275.1 uncultured Gemmatimonadaceae bacterium | reverse complement strand
GCCAGGGCGCAAGGATCAATCATGGTCCGGGGGTTTTCCCCTGAACACTTGAGGGATGCAACCGTCCGCGCTATTCTTCCCTCAAATGCTAAGGGAGGAACGCATGCACGACGACGACCTGAACCTGCTCCAGGGCACGCTCGACCTGCTGGTGCTGCGCGCGCTCGTGTTCGGTGCGAGGCATGGGTACGGGGTAGCGCGCTGGGTTCGTGACGCGACGGACGGGGTGCTGGAGATCGAGGATGGTGCGCTGTACACGGCGCTGCACCGTATCGAGCGGCGGGGCTGGGTGCGGGCGGAGTGGGGCCTGTCGGAAACGAACCGGCGTGCGAAGTACTACACGCTGACGACACGCGGGCGCGAGCAGCTGACGCGGCAGGCGAGTGCGTGGGCGCGGTATGCGGAAGCGGTGTTCAAGGTGCTGGACGCGCCAGCGGAAGCAGTGAGCTGAGGGATGAAGCGGCTGCTGCGAATCGGCAGTGTGGAGCGGGACGTCAGCGAGGAGCTGGCGTTCCATTTCGCGGAGGCGGTGGACGAGCTGATGCGGCGCGGTCGCACACGGGCGGACGCGGAGGCGGAGGCGCGTCGTCGCTTTGGTGACGAGGCGCGGTATCGCCGGGAACTGATGAACCTGGACCGGAGCCGGGAGCGGCGAATGCGGTGGAGGGATCGGCTGGAAGCGGCGGGAGAGGCGATGCGCCATGCCGTTCGCGGGCTCGTGCGCACGCCGGGCATGACGCTGGGCATTGTGCTCGTGTTTGCCCTGGGGATCGGCGCGAATGCAACGATGCTGGAGATCGTGGATCGGCTGCTGTTGCGTGCGCCGGATCATGTCACGCAGGCAGACGAGGTGAACCGGGTGGTGATCGACCGGTACGTTGCGTTCCGCGGTGAGCGCATCCAGTCGGAGACCCTGGCATATCCGGACTACGCCGATCTGCGCGCCGCAGCGTCGTTGAGCGAGGTAGCGGCGTATGCGAATCGGGAGCTTACGCTGGGTCACGGCGAGGCGGCGCATCGGGTGAAGGGGGTACTGGCGACGGGCGGTTACTTCGAGCTGCTCGGTGTGCGTCCGTACATCGGTCGATTCTTCACGGACGAGGAAGCGCGCATCGGCGGTGAACGGGTCGCGGTGCTCGGCTACGGCTACTGGCAGTCACAGTACGGTGGTGCGGGCGACGTGCTCGGCGCGACGATCGACATGGGCGGTGCGCCGTACACGATCATCGGTGTGGCACCGAAGGGGCTGACGACGCTGAACCTGACGCCTGCGCAGGTATGGGTGCCGCTGCAGGTAGCACAGACGGACATTGCAGGCGACGTGTGGATCGATTCGCGCAACTGGTGGTGGCTGAACGCGGTCGTGCGCCGAGCGGAGGGCGTGTCGGTTGCACAGGCGGAGGCGGAAGCCACTGCGCTGCACCTGGCGGGCCGTGCGGAGCAGATTGCGAGCGACGATTACCGCAGCGATACCCGCATCCACGCCTACCCGCTGCCCGTTGCGGACCGGCCATCGATGGGCACCGAGCCGGCGGTTGCGCGCTGGCTCACGGGCGTTGCGCTGATCGTGCTGCTGATCGCGTGCATCAATGTGGGCAACCTGCTGTTTGCGCGCACACTCGGGCGGCAACGCGAGATCGGCATCCGTCTGGCCCTCGGTGTCACGCGGGCGCGGCTGATCGGCAGCATCCTGCTCGAGGGCGCGCTGCTCGGCCTGCTCGGCGGCGTCGCGGCTCTCGGCGTGGCGTACTGGGGCGGCGGTGCGCTTCGACGGACGCTGTTGCCGGATGTCGCATGGCAGGAGCTCGGCCTGGGCACCACGGTGCTCGCGGTCACGGCTGCGCTCGCCCTGGCAGCGGGCCTGTTCTCGGCACTCGTCCCCGCGCTGCAGGCGTCACGACCGGATGTCGGCGATACGCTGCGCACGTCGTCGGGCGGCATTACGCGCAGTGCGCTGCGCGTGCGGACGGGCCTGTCCTTCGCACAGGCCGCGCTCTCCGTGCTGTTGCTGGTGGGCGCCGGTCTCTTCGTGCGCAGTCTCGGCAACGTGCGTGCTGTCGATCACGGCTTCAATACGGACGGCCTGATGTACGCGAATGCCATCTCTTCACGGGATGCCATTCCGGACGCGGAACAGGTACAGCTCGGCCGGCGGGCCCTCGAGGCGGTGCGGCGCCTTCCGGGCGTGCAGAGTGCGGCGCTCACGTCCGCCATGCCCTTCTGGTCCTACGAGGGCTACGAGGTGAAGATCGAAGGCGTCGATTCGCTGCCGACCCTGCCGAGCGGCAACGCACTCGCGCAGCTCGTCACGACCGACTACTTCGAGACCATGGGCATGAGCATCGTGCGCGGGCGCGGCTTCGGCGATGGCGCTGCCTACGTTGCCGTTGTGAACGAGACGATGGCGCAGGCGATCGATCCTGGCGGTGCCGTCCTCGGCCGCTGCCTTTATCTGCGGCCGGGCGCGGACGACCCGCCGCCGTGCGCGCCCATCGTCGGTGTCGTGGAGAATGCCACGCGCCAGGAGCTGCACGAGGACCCGGGCATGCAATACTACCTGAACGTTCCGCCTGACTGGGCGTGGGCGCCGGACAACATGGCGCACGCAACGCTGATGATGCGCGTGGGCGGTCAGGATGCCGCCGTTGTCACGGCAGCGCGGCGCGAAATGCTCGCTCTCGATTCGCGCTACCGCTTCATCGAGATCGGCTCGCTGCAGGATTTGATGAATCCGCTGGCGCGCGCGTGGGAGCTGGGTGCGACGCTGTTCTCCGTCTTCGGCCTGCTCGCCCTGATCGTCGCCGGTGTCGGTCTCTACTCGGTGCTCGCCTTCGACGTCGCCCAGCGCACGCGCGAGATGGGTCTGCGCACGGCGCTCGGCGCACCGGTCGCCCAGCTGCTGGCGATGATCGTCAGCCGCGGCGTGCGCGTCACGCTCGTCGGCGTCGCGGTCGGCCTCCTCGCAGCGATGCTTCTGGCGCCCCGTATCGAGCCGCTGCTGTTCGACGTGCCGGCGCTGGATCCAGCGACGTACCTGGGCGTCGCGGGTGTGCTGCTCCTGGTGGCACTGCTGGCGAGCTGGCTGCCCGCGTGGCGCGCGACGCGCGTCGACCCGGTCGTCGCGCTGAAGAGCGACTGAGTCGGCGCGCAGACGTCTGACTGTGCGACTCCGCTTCGCACCACACCGACCACCGCAGAAACGCGGCGGCAGGCGCGCACCACGAACCAGCGGCTACAGCGCAGGTGCGGCGAACGTGTCACAGCGTGTCACGTCCCCGTGCTCGAGACCGGCGCGGAACCAGCGCATGCGCTGCGCCGACGTCCCGTGCGTGAACGACTCCGGCACGACATAGCCCTGCCCCTGCTGCTGCAATCGGTCGTCACCGATCGCGGACGCGGCGTTCAGCGCTTCCTCCACGTCACCCGGCTCGATGAAGCTGCGCTGGCGATTGCCGTGGTGCGCCCATACTCCGGCCAGGCAGTCCGCCTGCAGCTCGGTACGCACCGACAGCTCGTTCGCATCGCCACCCTGCCCCTTCAACCGCTCGACCTCTTCCATCACACCGAGCACGTTCTGCACGTGATGCCCGACTTCGTGCGCAATCACGTACGCCTGCGCGAAATCTCCCGGCGCACCGAGCCGATCACGCAGGGCGCCATAGAAGGAGAGGTCGATATAGACGGTGCCATCCAGAGGACAGTAGAAGGGACCGACCGCGGACTGCGCGAAGCCGCACCCGGATTGCGTCGCCCCGCTGAAGAGGACGAGCACCGGTTCCGGGTAATCGGAGCTGAACTCCTGCGGAAAGAGCTGATTCCACACATCCTCCGTGCTCCCGAGCACGACTTCCACGAACTGACCCATCGAATCGGCCGCCATGCCATCCGGACCCGACGATGGCGCCTGCTGGGGCGCCGACGACCCGTTCCCGATGATGTCCGCCGGGTTCACGCCGAACAGCAGTGCGACGACCGTCAGCACGATGGCGCCGAGCCCGCCACCTGCCAGGCCGACGCCCATTCCGCGCCGATCCCGGACATTCGCGCTGCGTCGTCCGCCTCTCCACCTCATTGCGACCTCATTTCCGGTTCGCGCCCCGTACCATCGCCCGGCTCGCGACTGTGCAAACGAGAAGCCATCTCGTCCCCGTCCGGCGTCGCCCGGAATCCCCTGTACCACCACGCACCGGCCAGGACTGCTGCTGGAAAACAGCGCGATTCGCACCCGTTCGGAAAAGGGTAGCCGGACGCAAGACATTCGTTGCCGGGGGTCCTCGCGAGCAGGCGAAATCGGGTCCTTTCGGCAGCCGGTAATTGCTTGCACGGCAGATGGTTAGATGAAAAATCCTTGCTTCTGGCCGGACCGCAGGACATCTTCGTTGCCATCCCGGACCAACGATCGAGAACGCAATGCTGCTGAAACGGAAAAAGTCCGAAGATGGGCTGAGCGCCAGCACGACCGTGCTCGATGACCTCGAGCGCCTGTGGCGGCGCATACGCGCCCTGCCGCTCGTAGCGCCGTTGGTGCTGTTCATCGGCCTGGGCGCGGGGAATGCGACGAGCCGGACGCTCGACGTGCCGGAATCCTCGGAAGTACGTGCGGGTGGCAGCGGAGCGGACTACACGCAGTTCGCCGCGCTCAATGAGCGGCTGCGCTCGATCCGCACGAGCGGCTCGCGCACGGAGGGCTACATCAACGTGTATCGCGAGCACGTCGAGCCGGTCGAGCGCGTGCTGCGCAATCGCGGGCTGCCGCAGGATCGTGCACGCAGGATCGCGTGGCCGCTGGTGGAGCATTCATCGCGCACGGAGCTGCCGATCGAGACGGTGATCTCGGTGATGCTGATCGAGAGTGGTGGCCGGCCGAAGGTGACGAGCCCGGTTGGTGCGCGCGGGCTGATGCAGATCATGCCGTTCTGGTCGGGCCACTGGAAGGACTGCGGCCGCGACCTGTACGATATCGAGGCGAACCTGTGCAACGGCACGAACATCCTCGACTACTACTACGACCGCTTCGGCGGTGATGAACGGCGCGCGCTGCTCGGCTACAACGGCTGCGTGCGCGGCACGAACACACCGAACTGCTTCATCTACCCGGACAAGATCGCGCGCGTACGCGTTCAGATCGAACGCGAGCTGCGCAGCGCGCGGGCACGCACGACGGGCCGCGCCGCATCACCGTGACGTTCGCTGTCTGCCTCTGAACTGCGGGTGGGGGCGTGGACTGCGGGTGTAGGGTGGGCGTGGGCGTGACGGGTGAGGACACGACGGGTACAATGACGGGTGGGGTCCGGCGGACAGAGCAGTACTGGGGGCGGTCACCCTCTGCTGCTCTGTTCCCCGGGCCGCACCCGTTTCGCTCGCGCCCCCGGGACCGTGACACGCCGATCGCCTGGATGACTGCGTCGGCGCGCTCGCAAAGGGCTGTTGACGGACGCGTCCGCGCAGAACAAGCGTCCGCGCAGAGCACGCCACCGCGCAGACGCCGCCCTCACCCGCAGGTCCACCCGCAGTGTCCCCACCCATCACGCCCACGCCCACCCTCACCCGCAGTTCACGTCGTTCCCAGCAGCGTCAGCAGCTCGGCCGCAGCGACGATCCCCTTCTCGAAGTTCTCGATGCTCATCCACTCGTCGGGCGCATGCGCATTCTCGCCGGGCAGGCCGAGTCCCATGAGGAGTGCAGGCGCGTGCAGGACGCGCTCGAACTCCGGGACGATGGGGATCGAGCCGCCCTCGCCGGCGTAGACGACGTCGCGGCCCCAGGCACTGGCGAGTGCGGTGGCTGCGGCTTCGACGAGCCGACCCTCGAGCCGGGCGCGCCAGGGCTTGCCACCGTGCAGGTAGGCAACGTCCGCCGTCACGCCTGCCGGTGTGTGTTTCTCGACATGACGTCGGACCAGCTCGACGATCTTCTTCGGATCCTGGTCGGGAACGAGCCGGCAGCTCACCTTCGCCATCGCCCGCGAGGGGAGCACGGTCTTGGAGCCTTCGCCAGTATAGCCGGAGAGCAGGCCGTTGACCTCGCAGGTGGGGCGGACCCACAGCCGCTCGAGAGTGGACTGGCCGACCTCGCCGTCCAGCGAGGGTGAGCCCGTCTCATGCAGGAACGACCCACTGTCGAAGGGCAACGCGCGGATCGCCGCGCGGAAATCCTCTGCCGCGCGCACGTCGTCGTAGAACCCGTCGATCGTGACGCGCCAGTCGTCGTCATGCATGGAGGCGATGATACGCGCCAACGCGGTAGCGGGATTGATGACAGCACCGCCGTAGCTGCCGGAGTGCAGGTCCCGTGCGGGTCCCTGCACGTTGATCTCGAAGTACACCATGCCGCGGAGCGAGGCACCGATCGTCGGAACGCCGGGACCGATCATCGTCGTATCCGAGATGACGATCGCGTCGCACTTCAGTCGATCGGCGTTCTGCTCGACGAAAGGCATGAGAGTCTCGCTGCCGACGTCCTCCTCACCCTCGAACAGGAGGATCAGGTTGACGGGCAGGCTGCCGTTCGCCTTCAGGAGTGCTTCGGCGGCCTTCACGTGAACGTAGAGCTGGCCCTTGTCGTCGACGGCGCCGCGTGCGTAGATGCGGCCGTTGCGGACGTCTGGCTCGAAGGGCGGCGTCGTCCACAGCTCGAGTGGCTCGGGCGGCTGCACGTCATAGTGGCCGTAGACGAGCACGGTCGGGGCGTCCGATCCCGCATTGCGCCACTCGCCCAGCAGAATCGGATGGCCGGACGTTTCGTGCAGCGAGGTTCGCAGCCCGATCTCCTCGAGGCGGCCCTTCAGCCAGTCGGCGGCGCGGCGCGTGTCGGCACGGTGCTCCGTGCGTGCGGAGACGCTGGGAATGCGCAGGAAGTCGAACAGCTCTGCGCGAAACCGTTCGGCATTCGACTCGATGTACTCTCGTGCACTTGCCATCGTCACCGTGCGTTTGCGAGGATCTCGTCCACCAGCGCAGTTGCCTGATAGATGCTGCGCAGCGCCTCGAGGATGCCCGTCGCCGCGACGCTGACAGTCCGGCCGCCGGCGTCGGGGCGGAACAGGAACTCGTTCGGCAGTCCCTCGATGTTGTTGTCGAATGCGAGTCCGACCACGCGCATGTCGCGATCGATCAGCGGGCTGCCGCTGTTGCCGCCCGTGATGTCGTTCGTGGAGACGAAGTTCAGCGGCACATCCATGTCGAGCGCGTCCGCGCGCTCGCGGAATGTTGGCGGCAGCGACCACGGGAACGTGTGCTCGAATCCGGCGGCGAGGTTGAACATGCCGTAGAACGTGGTCCAGGGTGGTGATTGCGTGCCGTTGTACGGGTAGCCGCTGACGATGCCATCGGTGATACGCAGCGTGAACGTCGCATCGGGCGGCAGGTCGGTCCCGTACACCTGGAAGAGTGCACTGGCGAGCCGCTCCTCCTGGACGGTCTCGTCGGCGTTCAGCTCTGCCCACTCGGCGGTCAGTTGTGCGTACTCGGGCGCGGCGAGGGCGGCGAAGCGGAGCAGCGGGTCATCGCTGGTGACGAGCGCATCGGCGCCGGCGTCGAGAACCTGGCGACGGTAGCTGGCGTCCAGGATGCGCGTGGCCGCGGCAATGCGACGGGCGCCCGCCGCTGGATCCTCGTTGGCGTTCAGCAGCGTACGCCGCAGCGGATCGCCCGGCTCGAGCCATTCTCCGGCCAGCGTGAGGTAGAGCGTAAGCAGCTCGCCCGCGATCTGCGCATCCACCTGCGACGGTGCATTCAGCATGCTCTCGATCTGCGCACGGCTTTCGTGAAACTCCTCCGATTGCTGTGCCTCCGGCAGCGCGGCCTGCGTCAGGTAATGCACGAGCTGGTGCGCGTAGGTCACCTGTGGCGCACCCACGAACTGCGGATTCGTGATGTTGAGGCGCGGCGCGACCTCGAGCTTGCGCTGCTGGATTGCGGCGATGCGGTCCCAGAGGTCGCCGTATTCGGTGCGCAGTCGTGCATCCGCGTTTACCGCATCACGGAATTCGCGCTCCCAGCGGATCTTGCGCGCGACCAGGAGCGTGTCGCGCAGCCCCGCGAGCTGCCCGGTGTATGCCTTGAGGCTGTTCTCGACCGAGAAGATCTGCTGACGCACCTGCTGCTCCGCCTGCGGACTCGTGGCCGCGATCCGGTGCAGCACGTCGTTCTGGCCTGCGAGGAGCTGTACCAGGAAAGGATGGCGGAACTGCTGCTCGTAGAGCAGCTGCGCCAGTGTGATCAGCCGGCTCGTCGAGCCCGGATTTCCCGTTACCAGCACCAGCTCCCCCGCGTCGAGCGGCGCCTGGCGCCACGGGAAGTACGGCGTGCGCGCGGAGGTGACGTCGTCGCCATCGTAGGCGCGCAGGAAAGCGACATCGAGCGCATGGCGCGGATACGTGAAGTTGTCGGGGTCGCCACCGAAGAAACCGGCCTGCAGCTCGGGTGCCCACACCAGCTTGACGGGCTGGAAGCGCCGGTACTGGTAGAGCTGGTACTGTCCGCCCTGGAAGAGTGACACGACCTGGCACTCGTTGTCGCTCGTCTGTTCGCACTCGGACTGGATCGTTTCGATCTCCGCTTCGGTCGCGTCTGTCACTGCGGTCGCCGCGGCACCGGCGGGCGCGGCGCCGTGCACGCGCGCGGTCACGTCCTGGATCGCGACGAGCTGGTCGAGGAACAGGCCGGGGCACAGCGCCTCCTCGCCCCGCGAGCTCGCGTAGAAGCCCTCCTCGACGTAGTCCGTGCCCCCTGTCGACTGTGCTTCCACGCACTCGCGCGCGCAGTGGTGATTCGTCATCACGAGCCCGTCCGGAGAGACGAACGAACCGGAGCAGAAGGTGCCGACACGCACGGACGCGAGTCGCACCTGATCGAGCCACTGCTGGTCCGGTCCGAAGCCATACGTTTCGCGCCAGTAGTCGAGCGGTGCATTCTCGAACGTCCACATCGTGCCGAGCTCGCGACCTGTCAGCGCAACGGTATGCGAGGCGCGCAGCGCGGCGTCCGATGGCGCGAGGGTCCGCCCGCCCGGCTGGTGTGCGGTGGTGACCGGCGCTTCCGTCGACGGTGCAGGCGCCGCCGGCGTGGTTGCCGGCGCCGACGCGCAGGCGCCAGCCAGCGCGAGCGCGGCAACCGGGGCGAACACGGACGTGAATCGATGGGATCTCATCACACGTTCCATTGCTGTGGGATGTTTCATGAACGAGCCAGGTAGTCGGCGAACACGGCGGGCAGTGCCGGCGCCGCTTCGACGCGCGGCATGCTGGCGCTGAGCGTATGCCAGAAGAGCGGTCGATCGTCCGCTGCGGCGAGCACGGCGGCCGCGGCCTTCGCGGTGTACGTAGGGTCCAGCTCCATGCCGTGGCCGGCGAAGACCCGGGTTGCGTGCTCACCGGCTTCCGTTGCATGGCCGTAGCCGGCGCCAAGCTGATCGTCGCGTATACGCACGCTCGCGAGCGCCTTTGTGGCGGCGTCTGCGACGTCGACGCCCGCCGATGCGAGGATCGCCGCACAGCCGGCGATGAGCCGCTCCAGGATACGGCGGTTGGTCACGAGACGACTGGTGATCCGCACGGCATGAATCGGGATCGTTCGTCCAGCGAGCGCGAGGCCGAGGGCAACGCCGGCCACGGTGCCGAGCGTACCGGCAGCGATGTAAATCGCGTCCGGCTGCGGAGCGTCGCCGAGTTGTTCGTCGAGCTCGAGCGCGGCGGCCACGTAGCCGAGCGTGCCGGTCGCATCCGAGCCGCCGGCCGGGACCGTGAAGGTCTGGCCGTCGCTCGACCGGCGTTCGCGCCAGAGGCCGAGCGGGATCGCCTCCATGCGGCGCACGAAGCGGAGCTCCGCACCGAGTCCGGCGATGCGGAGCAGGACATCACGTACGTGCGGCGTACGGTGCTGCGGGAAGAGCACCACCGTGACGTCGAAGCCGAGCGATCGCCCGTAAATGGTGGTTGCAAGGGCGTGGTGCGAGCCGGTTGCGCCTGCAGTCAGCAGGCGTGTCGCGCCCTGCGCGCGCGCGCGCGCAAGCAGAAACTCGAGCTTGCGCACCTTGTTGCCGCCGTACGGGGTGGCGGTCAGGTCGTCGCGCTTGACGAGCAGGGAGCGACCATCGAGCTGCAGGGTTTCCAGTGGCGTGCGTCGGATATCGAGAGAGACCCAGGGCAGTTGCTGCTGCAACTGGGGGTAGCGGCTCAGCAGTGCATTCGAAGGAGTCGTCATGTCCGTGCCAGCAAGGCTACGCGGGCCTCGAGGAGGCCGCCTCCCGGCAACGTACGGCTACCGGCGTCGGGCGTCGAGCGGGAGTGTCGTGCCTCGGGACTCCCTTTGTGTCTGCTTCGGACCCTCGCGTGCCCCGTGAGGGTGGAGACCCGAGGCAACGACCGCTTCATCGATCACGTGCGCCGGCCGCTTCCTTCAGCCGGCCATCAGAACGGGCACTCGCGCCGCCGTTATGCGCATGCCCTGCTCCTGCGACCACTCCTGCTTCTGCGTGCTGCGGGCACGCCTCACGGTGGAACACCACACACGCGCCGCGTTGTCGATCATGTCCTTCTCGCTGTGCCCTTCGAACAGGACCGCCACGCCATGAGGGAACGGCGTCGTGCGCAGCTCGCCTTCCCCGTCCACTTCGATCACCCGGTCCAGCACCGCCGTGACGCGGTGCGCCGGATCACGCGTTTCCTGGCGGGCCACCCGCCAGGGTCCAATCAGTCTCGAGCCATCCTCGAACTCGATCGTGGTTCTCAGCACGTTGCCCTGCAGGTCCCCGCGGCACGCCCTGTCCTCCTGTGCATCCGGCGCGCCGGGGAACGCTGCGAGTGCCGTGGCGAAAACCAGTGCCATGGTCGTCACATGTACCCCTTTCTGCTGCGACCCCGTACCGGCGGTCTACGCGCCCTCCCTGCAGGCTCAGGGAGCAAGAATGGGTCCGTCCGCCGCCCGGGGCGTCCGGCGCTACCTGTCCTCCGCATGTACAGCCGCCAGGCCGCGTTGACGCACGCCCGCTGCACCGGCAGACTCAGCGGCCATGGCAGAGAACGCACTCGACAACGTCGTGATCGTGCTGCATCGCACGCAGGACCTGGTCAACATCGCCGGTACCGTGCGCGCGATGATGAACATGGGTCTGTCGCGGCTGCGGCTGGTCGCGCCCGACACCTACGATGCGTACCGCGTCGCCGGGATCGCACACGGCTCCGAATGGCTGCTCGAGCGCATCGAGTTCTTCGACGAGCTCGCGGACGCGCTCGTGGATGCGTCCTATATCGTCGGCACGACCGCCCGCCGACGCACTGCCGCCTTCGTGTGGCGCCATCCGCGCGATGCCGCTCCCACGGTGATGGAGCGTGCAGCGGCGCTGGCAGGGCCGGTTGCGATCGTGTTCGGCCGGGAGGACAAGGGTCTCAGCAATGAGGACCTCGATCGCTGCAGCGAGCTGCTCGTCATTCCCAGCAGTGAGCGCCACTGGTCGCTGAATCTGGCGCAGGCCGTGCTGCTGGTAGCCTACGAGCTGCGGCTGGCCGCGCTGGCCGATGCACCGCCACTGCCGCGGCCGAAGCGCGACTCCGCGCCCGCGCGGCCTGCCGAGCTCGATGCGTGCTTCACGGACATCAGCCGGACCCTCGCGCGGATCGACTTCTACAAAACGCGCGACCCGGAATCGATCATGCGGACTGTACGCGCGGTACTGCGGCGTGCGGAGCCGACCTCACGGGAAGCGAAGCTGCTGCGTGCGATGGCGATCGAAGTGCGGAAGTACATCGGCAGGCACCTGGGCGGCGACCCACCGCAGAGCTGAGAACGCGAAGCAGTACGGGCCGCTGCAGCGGGCGGTCGAAGCGGAATCGCCCCGCAGACAGTGCCGCGGGGCGATCGTTCGTGGGTGGTGCCGGCTGCTAAACGCTCAGGCGATCGGATCGCTCGTGCCACGCGGCACGCCGGCGTCCATCTCGACCTCGACGCCCTGCAGCTCGATCTCGCTGAGCGGCTGCCAGACCTGGAACATCGGGAAGCGGGTGGCGAACCACGCATGCGCCCACAGCATCAGCCCCGCGAACAGCGGGAGGATGCCGATCTCGCGCCAGCCGAGCGGCAGCACGTCCGCACCGATGTAGAGCGACGGGTACACGAGGGTCCAGCGCTCGACCCACAGGCCGAAGAGGATGACGGCCGAGAAGAAGGCGAGCCATCCCGTCCGCCGCTTCGGCGCGACGCCGAGCAGGCCGAAGAACGGGATCACGAAGAGGCTGAAGAACACGATCGTCGACGTATGCCGGTAGGGCAGCACGAGTCGGTGTACGAGGTACTCCTGCTCGAGCGGCAACTTGCCGTACCAGATGACGATGTAGTGCGAGAAGAACAGGTACGCCCAGAAGATGCAGAATCCGAGGGCGAGCTTGCCGAGATCGTGGAATGCGGCCGGCGGGACGACACCGGCGAAGTCGCGGTGACGCGAGTAGAGCACGCTGGTGATGGCGGTGAGGGCAATGCCGGACAGGAACGCACCCATGAACACGTAGCCGCTGAACAGGGTGCTGAACCAGTGCGGCTCGAGCGACATCAGCCAGTCCCACCCGAACAGGGTCATGGCAATGACGTACGTCACTGCCATCGCGGGCGCGAGCACGCTCAACCGCTTGTGCGCATGGATCTCCTCCGGCTCCTGCCCGCGCCAGCCCTTCGTCAGCCGGGTGTACATCGAATGCAGCCGTGCATCGACGCTGTCGCGCATCAGCCCCAGATCGGGACGCAGCATCGTGTAGGCGAAATACAGCGACAGCCCGACCAGCGCTCCGAGCGCGAGCAGATTGCGCACCGCAAGGAACGGCATGTTCAGGTAGGCTTCCTTGCCCGCCACCGGATGCTCGATCCAGGGGAAGATGTGATCGGCACCGAAGATCAGCAGTGGCAGCATGAGCAGGAACGCGATCGGCAGGTACGCTACCCAGGAGAGTGCGAAGCGGCGGACCGGCCGCGACCACAGTCCCTTCGCGATCGTCACCACAACGGCCAGCATGACCGCACCCTGGGCGAGGCTGAACGACCAGACCCAGTTGACGAGGTAGGCGTGCCATGCGCGCGCCGGGTCCACCAGCAGCGCGACGATGAACACGATCGCTCCAATGATCGTCAGCAGCGGTCCCGCGATGCCGAGCGCACGTGGAAGCGGATCGAGCTGGCGCAGCGGCAACTCGTGGCTGTCGGAATGGTGCGCCATGCTACTCCCCGCCTGCCGTGTCCGCGACCGCGGTATCCGCGGCCACCGTGTCCGCAGCCGCTGGCGCCGCGGGCGCCTCGGCGGCGCCCGCGGCAGCCTGCAGCCGGTTCACATAGTTGACGATAGCCCAGCGCTCGGCGTCCGTCGTACGTCCGCCATACGCAGGCATGAGTCCGCGCCCGACGCGGATGATACCGTACATGTAGCCGTCCGTGCGGCCGGGAGCATTCCCGGTCACGAGCGACATGCCCATCGGGAAGAGGTCGGGTCCGATCACCGGACCGTCGCCGCGTCCCTCGGTGCCGTGACAGACCATGCAGTGTCTGTCGTACATCTCCTGGCCGTATGCGACCCACTGCTCGTCGCCGGCGAGCGCCTCGTACGGGTTACTGCCATGGGGGCTGGCGGCGAATGCATTCAGGCCCGCTTCCGATGGCTCGATGACGGGCAGCACGCGCCCCTGTGGGCTCGCGAAGGGGACTGACCCGGGCGCGGGCAGGCGCGGCATCTCGTACGGATCGAAGGACGGTGCCTCACGCAGGAAGGCGAATACGGGCACACTCGCGAGCGCGTTGTCGATCTGCGTGCACGCGCTCGCAGAGATCGCAGCGAGCGCGAGGGCCGCGAGCTGCACGACGCGCTCAGACCGCTTCACTGGTCACCTCCCGTGCGCCGTGCCGGACTTCGACTGCGCCGCTGTCTGTCAGCACGCGGCGAACGTCCGCTTCCCTGCCCTCCGGCGGTACGATGTAGACACCGTAGTGATCCACCGAGAAGCTGCGATCATAGACGAGGTCCGGGCCGCGGCGCGGCAGTCGCGCATTGATGAAGAGCCCGGCAATCGTGGACAGTGCGCCGAACAGGATCGTCAGCTCGAACGCGATGATCACCCAGGCCGGCAAGGAGATGATCGGTTTGCCGCCCGTCACCAGCGGCCAGTCGAGCGAGGTCCAGGTCGGCAGCGCGAAGCCGGTCGCCGCACCGGTCAGCCCGCCAACGAGCGTGAACAGGCGGACCGGACTCTCCTCGGCGTGCAGCGCGTGCTCGATATCGTGGTCGGGCGCCGGCGTAAACACGGTCGGGCGGGTAAGCCCGAGCTCGCGCAGCCCCTCAATCGCCTTCACGGTCGCATCGACACCGTCATAGATGCCCAGCAGTCCCGGGCTCCTCGTCGCACTCATCGCATCAGTGCTCCTCTGCAGGGCCGACGCGGCCCTGCGCCTGGGCGCCCGCATCCCTGCGCCGGAAGCGCATGGGCGCGGGAATGACTTCCTTCAGCTCCGCGATCGAGACCGCAGGCAGGATGCGCAGGAACAGCAGGAAGAAGGTCATGAACCAGCCGAAGCTGCCGATCAGGATGCCCATCTCGACCCAGCTCGGCTGGTACGCCCGCCACTGCCACGGCTCGTACTCGTGCGCCAGCGACACGACGATGATGACGAACCGCTCGAACCACATGCCGATGTTGATGAAGATCGTGATCACGAACATCGCGGGCAGCGACGTACGCACCTTCCGTGACCACAGCAGCATCGGGATGATGCCATTGCATGTCAGCATGATCCACGTCGCCCACCAGTAGTCGCCAAAGGCGCGCCACCAGAAGGCGGCGCGCTCGGGTGTCTCCACGCTGTACCATGCAATGAAGTACTCGGTCAGATACGCGTAGAACACGGTCATCCCGGTCACGAGGATCATCTTCCCCATCGCGTCCAGGTGACGCTCGGTGAAGTACGCCTCGAGGCCGAAGATCTTGCGGATCGGGATGATGAGCGTGAGCACCATCGCGAGGCCGGAGAAGATTGCACCGGCAACGAAGTAGGGCGCGAAGATCGTGGTATGCCAGCCGGGCACGATCGACATGGCGAAGTCCCACGAAACGACCGAGTGGACGGAGAGCACCAGCGGCGTCGCGAGTGCGGCGAGATACAGATACGCACGCGTGAAGTGCTTCCACTCGTTGCTGGTGCCGCGCCAGCCGAAGGACAGGATCGTGTAGAGTTTCTTGCGCCAGGGGACGGTCGTCGCGTCGCGCGCAGCAGCGATGTCGGGAATCATGCCGATCAGGAAGAACGTCGCGGAGACCGTCAGGTACGTACCGACGGCGAAGACGTCCCAGAGCAGCGGGCTCCTGAAGTTCGGCCAGAGCTGTCGCTGGTTCGGATACGGCAGCAGGTAATAGAAGATCCAGGGCCGGCCGAGGTGAATGATCGGGAACAATCCGGCAGTCAGCACGGCGAACACGGTCATTGCCTCGGCCGCGCGGTAGATCGACTGGCGCCAGCGCGCGCGGAACAGGTAGAGCACGGCGGAGATGAGTGTGCCCGAGTGCGCGATACCGACCCAGAAGACGAAGGTCGTGATGTAGGCGCCCCAGCCAACCGGGTTCGTGAGCCCCGACATACCGATGCCGAGGATGACCTGGACGCCCCAGCAGAAGGCGCCCAGTCCGACGGCCGCGAGCGTGCCGGCGAGGAACAGGAAGTAGGCGCGGCCCGGTTTGCCGAGCAGGCGCAGCAGGTCCTTGTTGACCTGGCCGTAGCTGCCGACTTCGGGATGCGTCTCGGAGCGGGTGACAGTCGCCATGCCTCGTTATGCCTCCGCGCCTTCCGGCCGCACACGCTTCAGGTACGTGATCGCCGACTGCGTGTTGGTATGCTCGAGCACGCGGTAGCCGCGGCCCGAAGCAGCAACGCGGGTGACCCGCGCATTCGGATCCTTGATGTTGCCGAACACGATGGCTTCCGAAGGACAGGTCTGGGCACACGCGGGCACGATCTCGCCGTCCATGACCGCACGGTTGTCGAGCCGTGCCTGGTGCTGCTGGTCGCGGATGCGCTGCACGCAGAACGTGCACTTCTCCATCGTGCCCTTCTCGCGCACCGTGACCTCCGGGTTCAGCTGCCAGTTGAGCGGTTCCGGCCACTCCCAGCTGAACCAGTTGTACGTGCGCACCTTGTAGGGGCAGTTGTTCGCACAA
>CAYSGF010000182.1:0-2613 GCA_964430275.1 uncultured Gemmatimonadaceae bacterium | reverse complement strand
GGGTGGGGGTGGGGGTGGGCGTGGGGGTGAGGGAAATACGGGTACCGTCGGGCAACTGCGGGTGAGGTGCGACTTCCCGCGTGCGCGGGACCCACCCCCGGTGAGATGCGACTTCCCCCGCGTGCGCGGGACCAGCTCTCCACCCGGAGTTCCCCGCAGTGTCCCCACCCCCACGCTCACCCCCACCCCCACCCGCCGTTCAGGCCGTTCGTTCAGCCGTTCTCCACGGCGACTTCCGCCTTCTCCTCGGCCGACCGGTACGCGGCGCTGACCACCCGCATGACGGCGGTCTGCTCGCGGGGCGGCTCGGCGCGCAGGCCGGCGCGGACGGTACCGACGAACTGGCCGAGCTGGGCGCGATAGGAGGCGGTGTAGGCGTTCTCGCGGCCGGCCGGCGGAATGGCGGGGGTCACGTCGAGGAGGCCGTTGTCGCCCTCCTTGTAGACGGCGAGCGGCTGGATCATGCCGGAGCCGCGGGTACCGAGGAGGCGCATGTAGTGGCGGTCGCGCTCGGCGACGAGGGTCCAGCTCACGGTCAGGGAGACCGCTCCGCCGTCCTGGAGGCGCAGCAGGATTGCCGCCGTGTCTTCGACTTCGGCGCCGGCCGGGGCGTGGGTATGTGCAATGACGCTTTCGGCGCGGGGGAAGCCGAGCGTCCACAGGCACAGGTCGAGGGTCTGCACGCCCAGGTCCATGAGTGCGCCGCCGCCGGCGGTCGCGATCCGGTGGCGCCATGTCGGCCGGCTGAGTCGCATCTTCTTGTTCAGCCAGGCGCCGCGTGTGAGGAAGATGCGGCCGAGCTCGCCGCCGTCGGCGAACGGCTTGAGTGCGAGTGTGTCGGGGCGGTAGCGGTTGTTCATTGCGACCATGAGTGTGCGCCCGGTCGCGTCCGCGGCCTGGAGCACACGCTCGCACGCCTCCGCGCTCAGCGCGAGCGGCTTTTCGACGAGCACGTGCTTGCCCGCCTCCATGGCCGCGATCGCCTGCGTCTCGTGCTGGTGGTTCGGCGTGCAGATGACGATCGCATCGACGTCGTCGGCCGTGTAGACCTCGTCGTCGGTGCGGAGTGCGCGGGCGCCGAAGCGGCCGCCGATCGTGCGTGCCTTCATCACGTCCGCGTCGCATACTGCACTGATCTCGACATCAGGCAGCTGCGACAGGATCGGCAGGTGCACGACCTGCGCGATGGAGCCGAGGCCGAGGACACCGACGCGCACCGTCATGGCGCGTCGGCCGACGGCCGGTTCGGCAGCATGATCGACAGGCCCGCGCGCACGCCCGGGTAGCGGATGTCGCTCAGCAGCGTGTAGCGACCCTCTCCGTAGATACGCAGCCGCTCGAAGATCTGGTACTCCGCGCCCGCAGAGAAGGCGATGGACGGGCTCATGGAATCGAGCAGGTCCTCGATGAACGTGTCCTCGATCGATTCGCCGCGCCCGTTCAGCGCGTGCAATCCGATGCCGCCTCCCAGGTAGGTGATGATGTCGAGCGGCACGGTCCACACCATCTGCGCGTCGAGGCCGACGGCCAGGTCACTCCAGCGCACGCGGCCGAGATCCTCTGCGGACAGGTCGACGCCCTGTGCCTGCAGCGCGGGCAGCTGCTCGAGCCGGTCAGCGAGACGCTGCAGCTCCTGCGTCTTCAGCTCGGAGCTCCAGTACGCGAGCGTCGAGGAGATACGCAGCGCCGGTCCGAGGAAGCCGAGGTCCAGTCGCACGCCGAACTGGTCGGTCGACTCGACCTTGGTCGGCCAGACGTAGCCGTAGTCGAACCCGATGCCGCGGAACGTGAGGTTTTCGTAATCGTAATCGGCGAGTGTCTGTGCATGGAGCGCCGCCGCCGGGCGCGCCGCATCCCATGCGGACCCGGCCGTGAACATCAGCGCGAACAGCACAACCACGTCGAGCAGCTTCCGCATCACCCCTCCCAATCAGTAAAGCCGAGCGATCTCGATGTCCGTGTAATACGCCTCGAGGATCTGCCGGTAGGACTGTCCTGCGCGCGCGCGTCCCATGGCGCCGACCTGACACATGCCGATCGCGTGGCCCCAGCCGCCACCCGAGATCGCGAGCCGGTCGATGCTGCCGTCATCGCTGTACCGTGCGTCCACGTCGAGGAGCAGCGAGCTGTTGAGCAGCGCGCCGTCGCGCTCGGTCAGCAGCACGCGTCGCACGGAGTCCGCGCGCACGAGGTGGCGGCGCCCGTCGGCGGTCGTGATCTCGATGGAGGCACGACCCGACGCATTACGGTCGGCCAGGCGCACGTCGCTCACGCCGCTGACGGTGCCCGTGCTGCCGCCGGTGTAGGCGCGCAGTGTCTCGCCGAGCACGGCCAGCAGCTCCGCGCGCGACCATTCCGTCTGCCAGCGGAACCGGTTCGAGGACTCGCAGTAGTGGCGGTCGCTGCCGGGAATGCGATCCGAGACGGAGCGCAGGTAGGGCAGCGGTGCGCTCCACGGCCAGGAGTCCTCGATCGATGCCGTACTGCCGCCGCACGTGGAGCTGTAGTACGCGATGATCGGGCGGCCATTGTGGGTGGCGATCTCGCCGCGCGTCTCGCGCACGGCGCGCGACACGATCGTGTCCTCGTCCGCTACGCCGCCGTACACCTGAT
>CAYSGF010000181.1:0-6758 GCA_964430275.1 uncultured Gemmatimonadaceae bacterium | reverse complement strand
AGAGTCCCGGGTAGGCCGCACCGAGGCGTCGAGCGATCGACGTCCCAGAGAAATGATCCGCCTCCGGCAACGGAGACAGAACTCGGCTTATTCGCTTCCCGTTTTCGAGATCGTCTTCACGGCGATCGACGCGCCCGTAGCTCAGCTGGATAGAGCGCATCCCTCCGGAGGATGAGGCCAGTGGTTCGAATCCACTCGGGCGCATGGACCCCGGTAACGAACCCGCACCGCAGTACTCGGTGCGGGTTTTTCCATTTTGAGAATTTGCGACGCGGCGCAGTTCACCTACGCACGCCCTCCATTGGCGCACAACCTGCGAGCAGCGTACCCTTCCTCGGAGCGTCGTCATCCTCGCCGAGCGCGACGTGTCATCGGCCGACACAGGCCTGACAGGAGGTGCAGCGAGTGCCGCGTGAGGTCATCCGCGCCACAGCCTGGGGGCTCGCCCTGACTCTCGTTCTCGCGGCAGCGATCGTGGTCGGGTCGCGTGACCTGGCACACTTCGATGCCGCGCTGGTCGGCTACACGTTCGCGAGCCTGTTCGCCACGTTCGGGATCACCTACCGCTACGCGATGTGGCTGCAGCGGCCGCCCACGGGCATCTACTGGCGACGTGGCTGGCAGGTCTTCTTCCGCCGCGGGCATGCCGCCCGCAACCTGGCGCGCTGGCCGGGCAGGTTCCTCCGCGACATTGCCACGACCACCTTCATCTGGCGGCGCAGCCGCACGCGCTGGCTCACCCACATGCTCATCATGTGGGGTTGCATTCTCGCGGCCGCCATCACGTTCCCGCTCGTCTTCGGCTGGCTGCACTTCGTGCCGATGCCGGCCGACCCGGACTGGTACCGGGTCGTCGTGTTCGGCTTCCCGACGATCTCGTTTCCGGCGGAATCGTGGATCGCGTTCTCGATGTTTCACGGCCTGGTCTGGTCGGCATTTCTCGTGATACCCGGCGTGATGCTGGCCATGCGTCGTCGCATGCGCGACGAAGGGCCGGTCTCCGTGCAGCGTTTCGCCGAAGACTTTCTGCCGCTCATCCTGCTGTTCGCGATCAGCATCACGGGGCTCCTGCTGACGGCCAGCTACACGTGGATGGACGGTTTTGCCTACACGTTCCTGGCGATCCTGCACGCGTTGACGGTCATCTTCACGCTGCTCTACCTGCCGTTCGGCAAGTTCTTCCACATCTTCCAGCGCCCTGCGCAGCTGGCAGTGCGCTTCTACAAGCAGGTGGGCTCGGAGGAGGCGAAGGCGCACTGCCGACGCTGCGGGCATGCCTTCACGTCGGAGATGAAGGTGCACGATCTCATTGCGACGCAGCGCGGGCTGGGCTTCCGCTACGAGATGGAGGGCGAGGCGGAACACTACCAGTGGATCTGTCCGCCGTGCCGGCGCGCGATGTTCGCGCTCGCGCAGGGCACGCTGTGGACGGGGTCGCGGGGCACGGAGCCCGGCCGCATTCCCATGCCGGTCTACGTGAACCCCGGCATGGATGAAGGTCCGCTCGGCGACGAGGATGCACGCAACTTCCACCCGTGAGGGTGAGCACGCGGCCAGGTGAGGCGTGCGCATTTCGAGAGGACGGCTCGTGGCGAAGACACATGCGAACACGCTCGAGACGATCGACCGTTTCGGACCGCACCTGGCCTATCCGGAAGGCATCCGGCTGGACGCGAGCGTGGAGCCCGACCGGCTGGTCAAGACACACTGCTGCTTCTGCGGCCAGCAGTGTGGTCTCCAGCTCGTCGTCAAGGACAACACGATCCTGGGTATCGAGCCGTGGTACGAGTTCCCGTTCAACCAGGGCATGCTCTGCCCGAAGGGCGTCAAGCGCTACCTCCAGCAGGCGCACCCGGACCGGCTGACGCGCGCGCTCACGCGGGACGAGAGCGCGCCCGGCGGCTTCCGCGAGATGGAGTACGAGCAGGCGATCCGGCGTGTGGCCGACGAGATCGAGCGCATCCAGTCCGCGTACGGTGCGAACGCATTCTCCGTCCTGTCCGGCGCGAGCCTCACGACGGAGAAGACGTACCTGATGGGCAAGTTCGCGCACATGTGCCTGAAGACGTCACACATCGACTACAACGGCCGGCTGTGCATGGTGAGCGCAGGCGCAGCGAACAGGAAGGCGTTCGGCGTCGATCGTTCGGCCAATCCGTGGTCCGACATTCCGGGTGCCGACGTCGTGTGGATCAGCGGCTCGAATGTCGCCGAATGCTCACCGATCACGACGAACTACGTGTGGCAGGCGCGGCAGCGGGGCGGCAAGCTCATCATCGTCGATCCGCGCATCACGCCGATCGCACGCACGTGCGATCTGTACCTGCCCATCCGACCGGGTACGGACGCCGCGCTGTTCAATGGCGTGCTCCGCCTGATGATCGAGAATGACTGGTTGGACCACGAGTTCATCCGCGAGCACACGAACGGATTCGAGGAGCTTGCCCGCCACGTCGATCAGTGGACGCCGCTGCGCACGGCGGAGGTGACGGGTATCGCGGAGAGCCGGATCCGTGAAGCGGCAGCGCTCTGGGGGCAGGCGCGCACGAGCTTCATGCTGCACGCGCGCGGGATCGAGCATCACTCGAACGGCGTCGAGAACTGTCTGGGCGCGATCAATCTCGTGCTCGCGAGCGGCCGCATCGGTCGTGAGAGCTGCGGCTACGGAACGATCACCGGGCAGGCGAACGGGCAGGGTGGCCGCGAGCATGGCCAGAAGGCGGACCAGCTCCCCGGCATGCGCGAGCTCGCGAACCCGGAGCACCGCGCATACATCGCCGATGTGTGGGGCATGAATGTCGACGAGATGCCGCAGCCCGGTGTGGACGCGTACGAGCTCATCCGCAAGATCGATCGGGGCGAGATCAAGGGCCTCCTCGCGATCTGCTTCAACCCGAAGGTCTCGCTGCCGGACAACAATTTCGTCGCGCGGGCGCTCGAGAAGCTCGAGTTCTTCGTGTCGATCGAGTTCTTCCTGAGCGAGACCGCGCGCTACGCCGACATCGTGCTGCCGGGCTCGCTCCAGGAGGAGGACGAGGGCACGGTCACACAGGTGGAAGGCCGGGTCATCAAGATCAACAAGGCTGTCGATCCGCCCGGCGACGCGCGCCAGGACTGGCGCATCATCCAGGACGTCGCGCATGCGCTCGGTCGCGGCAAGGGCTTCGACTTCCGGTCGCCGCGCGAGATGTTCGACGAGCTGCGCGTCGCATCGAAGGGTGGCATGGCCGACTACTCGGGCATCACCTACGAGAAGATCGAGCAGCAGATGGGCGTCTTCTGGCCGTGCTATTCGGAGGAGCATCCGGGCACACCGCGGCTCTTCGAGCCGGGCTCCTGGAACCCGATCGCGAAGGGTGCAGGGCCCTTCTATTTCCCCGACGGCCGCGCGCGCTTCCAGATCTCCGAGTACAGGCCGCCGGCAGAAGTGACCGACGAGGAGTACCCGGTCATCCTGACGACGGGCCGCGTCATCACCCAGTTCCTCTCGGGTACGCAGACGCGCCGCATCGGCCCGCTCGTCGACTACTACGCCGAGCCAGTGATCGAGATGCACCCGCAGCTCGCTGCGAAACTGGGTATCGCCGACGGCGACTGGGCGACGGCGGAGTCGCGCCGCGGCTCGGCGACGCTGCGCGCGCGCGTCGCGACGACGATCCGGCCCGACACCGTGTTCATCCCCTACCACTGGGCCGGCCCGAAGAGCGCGAACCAGCTGACGATCTCCGCACAGGACCCGGTCTCGAAGATCCCCGAGTACAAGGTCTGCGCCGTGCGGGTGACGAAGGCGAGCGCGCCGCCGGAGTATGACGGAGTACTGGAGCCGCAGCAGTAGCTCGCGGTTGCGGCGCGAGTAGAACCTCTGACGGGACGGTATGATGGCAGTCGCAGAGCGGATGGAGTTCTTCATCGACCCGAATCGCTGCATCGGCTGCAACGCCTGCGTGCAGGCCTGCGGGGAGTGCGACACGCATCGCGGCCAGTCGATGATCCAGCTCGACTACATCAACCGTGCGGAGTCTCCGCAGACCGTGCCGGTCGTCTGCATGCACTGCGATCAGCCGACGTGCGCCGAAGTCTGCCCGGCCGATGCCATCAAGCGTACCGAGGATGGGGTGGTGCAGAGCGCACGCAAGCCGCGCTGCATCGCGTGCAACAACTGCGTACTCGCCTGTCCGTTCGGGATTCCCAAGATGGACAGCGGCATGAACCTGATGATGAAGTGTGACCTGTGCTATGACCGCACGTCCGTCGGGCTGAAGCCGATGTGCGCCTCCGTGTGCCCCAGCCAGGCGCTCTTCTTCGGCACGCGCGAGGAGATCGAGGCGCTGCGTCCGCTCTCGAAGCCCGTGAATACGTTCCAGTTCGGACACCAGACCGTCACGACGAAAGTGAACATGATGGTGCCACGAGGACCCGCTCTCGTGCAGATCGATGTCGGCGGAGCGCTCCGTGAGTCGACGACCGGCCGCTCCGATGCCGGCGTCGACGCACTGCTCGCAGGGATGTTCTCGGGAGGTCAGGCATGAGACACGACCCGGAAGTCGGCACGATCCCGCCGGACGGACGGCCACTGTCCGAGCAGCCGCGCTGGCGTCAGGACTTCCCGATCGACTGGCCGCGCGACGAGTACGTGTCGCGCCGCGACTTCACGAAGTTCCTCGCGCTCACCAGCCTCGCGTTCGTCGTTGGACAGTTCTGGATTCTGCTCCAGAACGCATGGCGCACACGGCGCGGCGCACCGCCCATCGTGGCGGTCGCGCGCGTCGGCGACATTCCGATCGGAGGCTCGCTGCTGTTCGCGTATCCGGATGAAGGGAGCCACGCGATCCTGATCCGGCTCGCGGAAGATCGCTTCGTCGCCTATGACCAGCAGTGCACGCACCTGCTCTGCCCGGTCATCGCACAGCCCGAGCAGGGCCGACTCCACTGCCCGTGTCACAACGGGAACTTCGACCTCGAGACCGGTCGCGTGCTCTCGGGTCCACCGGAGCGGCCACTACCACGGATCGCGCTATCCATTCGCAATGGCACCGTCTACGCCACCGGACGCCGGGAGCGCACCACATGAGGTACCGGGGACGCGTCGTACGGAAGCAGAAGATGGCGATCGTGAATGGAATCCTGGCGATCGCCGTGATTCTCGTGAGTCTTCAGCTCTGGCTGCTCACTGCGACGATGAACGCCTACCTCGGTGGGGAAACCTCGATTCTGCTGCCGGCAGCGCTGGCGAGCCTGCTCTGCCTCGCCCTCATCGCGGGGTTGCTCTGGTACCTCTACGCGCTCGATCGGTAGCGGACGACACCCGTGACCGTCGACAAAGTCCTTCGTACCGCCCGCGACCTTCCGCCGAGCGCGTTCGCGATCGTCATGGCGACCGGCATCGTGTCCACGGCCGCGCAGCTCCTCGGCTGGGACCTGTTCTCATGGCTGCTCTTCGGACTCAACGTCGCCCTCTACGTGTGCCTGCTCGCACTTCTCGCCATTCGCTGCGCACGCTACCGAACGAACATCGTTGAGGACTTCCGCACCCACGCGCGGGCCGCAGGATTCTTCACGATCGTGGCGGGCACCGCAGTGCTCGGGTCGGAGATGGTGGTGCGCGTGCAGATGGCAGGCGCAGCGATCGCGCTCTGGCTGTTCGCAGCCGTGCTCTGGGTCGCGCTCATCTATGCGTTCTTTGCAGTCATGACGGTGCTGCCGGTCAAGCCCGGCCTGGCCGAAGGCATCAATGCGACGTGGATGCTGCTGGTCGTGTCCACACAATCGGTGTCCGTGCTCGGCACGCTGATCTCGCCGGACGCCGGACGCCTGGCGGACACACTGCTCGGCGTGTCCGTGTGCCTGTTCCTGCTCGGCTGCATGTTCTACATGCTCCTCTTCTCGCTCATCCTCTACCGGTTCCTGTTCTTCCCGCTCGATGCAGCGGGAATGAGCCCGCCCTACTGGATCAATATGGGGGCGGTCGCGATCACGACGCTGGCCGGCAGCGTACTCGTACTGCACCCGTCCAGCCCCGTGGTGCTCACCGGGCTCATGCCGTTCGTGCTCGGATTCACGCTGCTGTTCTGGGCGACCGCTACGTGGTGGTTCCCGCTTCTGCTCATTCTCGGCGCCTGGCGGCACGGACCGGGGCGCGTCCGCATTCGCTACGACGTCCAGTACTGGAGCATGGTCTTCCCGCTCGGCATGTACACCGTCGCAACCTGGAGAATGAGCGAGGCGATCGGCTGGCCGTTTCTCCTCCCCATACCGCGCGTCATCGGGGTGTTCGCCGTGCTGGCCTGGACACTCGCGTTCGTCGGGCTGATTCGGCGAGTGGCGAGGTAGCAGAGTGAGTCCAGGTGGCGAGGAACGGGGCTACTTCATGTCGCAACTCGACACTGCCCTGGCACTTCCTGCCGTGCGTAACACGTCTGGGAACGGCTGAACGGCTGAACGGCTGAACGGCTGAACGGCTGAACGGCTGAACGGCTGAACGGCTGAACGGCTGAACGGCTGAACGGCTGAACGGCTTGACACGGAGTGCCCGGAGAGTGCGGAGGCACCGGAGCATGCTCGTGGGATCATCGAGCCGCCGGCAGGTGTCGAGTTCTTTTTTATAGTTGCTTCAATGTGGTTCTCCGACTCCTCCGCACCGTCCGAGTCCTCCGTGTCAGGTTGTTGTCGTCGCCGTTCTCCGACTCCTCCGCACCGTCCGAGTCCTCCGTGTCAGGTTGTTGTCGTCGCCGTTCTCCGACTCCTCCGCACCGTCCGAG
>CAYSGF010000180.1:0-10014 GCA_964430275.1 uncultured Gemmatimonadaceae bacterium | reverse complement strand
GCGCGGCCGATCGCGATCATCGCCCGCGCCAGTGCACGCGCCCGTTCCGGCTCCGGCAGAAACGCGCCGCTGCCCACCTTCACGTCCAGCACCAGCGCATCGATGCCTTCCGCCAGCTTCTTGCTCATGATGCTGGACGCGATCAGCGGGATCGACTCGACGGTGCCGGTCACGTCCCGGAGCGCATAGAGGCGGCGATCGAGCGGCGCGATCTCCGGCGACGCGGCGATCAGCGCACACCCCAGGCGCTCCATCTGCGAGCGGTACTGCGCGAGCGACAGCTCGACTCGAAAGCCGGGAATCGTCTCGAGCTTGTCGACGGTGCCGCCCGTATGGCCGAGTCCACGGCCGCTCATCATCGGCACGGGCACACCGAGCGAAGCGACCAGCGGCGCGAGCACGAGCGAGACCTTGTCCCCCACGCCGCCGGTCGAATGCTTGTCCACCTTCACGCCCGGCACAGCCGACAGATCTGCGACGTCGCCCGAGCGGACCATCACATCGACGAGCGTGCTCAGCTCCGCCTCGTCCAGGCCCACGAAAAAGACCGCCATCAGGAAGGCGGCCATCTGATACTCTTCGATGGTGCCGTGCGCATAGCCCTCGAAGAAGTCGCGCAGCTCGGTCTCGCCGAGTGTGCCGCCGTCCCGTTTCCTGCGAATCACCTCGTAGGGTGTCATCGCGTACGCTTCCAGCGATCGGCTTCCGAGAGCGGCGCCGGCTCGCCCTGTGCGACCTGGCCCCATACGGCAAAGATCTCGCCCATCCAGTCGTAGATGCTGCGCAGCGAGCTGCGCAGCCGCCGCAGCCGCTCCTGGCGCTGTTCCGGGGTCAGCAGCAGGGCATCGCGCAGATGCCGCGCAAAGTCTTCCGGATCGAACGGGTTCACTTCGATCGCGCCGTCGAGCTCCTCGGCCGCACCGGCAAACTTCGAGAGCACGAGCACACCGCCCGGCTCATCGACCTGGCATGCGATGAACTCCTTCGCGACCAGGTTCATGCCGTCCTGGAGCGAGCTGACGACGCAGGCATCCGCGAGGCGGTAGAGCGCTGCGAGCCGCTCCGCCGGCAGCGATTCCTTGATCAGGTGCACGGGCCGCCACGTGTCCGTGCCGTACCGGTCATTGATGCCCCAGACCAGCCGCTCGAGCTTCTCGTTCAGCCAGTCGTACGCCTCGATCCCGGTACGACTCGGGACTGCGACCTGCACGAAGGTGAAGCGGCCGCGCAGCTCGGGATAGTTCTGCCAGAGCAGGTCGAGCGCCTTCAGCTTCTCCTCGAGTCCCTTCGAGTAGTCGATCCGGTCGACGCCGAGCCCCATCATGCCGCCCGGCGGCACGTAGCGCGCGCGCAGCCGCTCCCAGCGCAGTGCCGAGACGGAGCGCGCGTCGTTCTGGTACGTCTCGATGTCGATCGAGATCGGGAACGAGCGCACGTAGCAGGTGTGGCCGTGCAGGCGCACGGCGCGGTGCTCCCAGTCGACCGGCGCATCGAGGACGGACTCGACACAGCGCAGGAAGTTGTCGCAGAAGAGTGGCAAGTGAAACCCGAGGAGGTCGTTCGCGAGCAGCCCTTCCAGCAGCTGGCGTCCCTGGGTCGCGATGCGGAACACCTCGAGCGGCGGAAACGGGATGTGCCAGAAGTGCGCGAGCGCGAGGTCCGGACGCTGCTCGCGGACATGCGCGGGCGCCGTCGTCAGGTGATAATCCTGGAACCACACCGCCGTCGCACCGTCCTGCCGGTTCGCCTCCTCGATCACCGCCTCCGCGAAACGGCGGTTCACGAGGTCGTAGCGCTGCCAGTAGCGCAGCCGCGTGCGCGTCAGCGCCGTCCGCAGGTGGCAGAGCGGCCAGAGAAACTGGTTGGAGTAACCGTAATAGTAGTGATCGAGGTCCTGCTCGTTCAGCCACAACCGGCGCAGCGTGTACTGCGGATCCTCCGGCGGCACCCGCACATGCCCATTCTCGTCGACGACCTCCGGATCCGCCTCACCGCTGCCCCACGCGATCCACGTCCCGCCCACCGCCTGCAACAGCGGATCGAGGGCTGCGACGAGGCCCCCGGCCGGACGGCGCACGGCCATCTCCGTTCCGCCGTCCTCGAAGACATGCTCGTATGGCTCGCGATTGCTGACGACGACGAACTGATGGTGCGGGAACGCGTTGCGCAGCGCCGGGCCGAGGTCGGCTGCACCGAGTGTCGCCGCCCGCCCCTCCACAGCCACGCTAGAGGCGCACGCGCCGGCGCCCCGCGTCGACTGCCGAGCGCACATCGTCGCTCAGGTCATCGAATCGATCCGTCGCCGAGTCTACGGCGCCCGAAACCGCCTTCACCAGGCGACGTCGCGTCTTCTTGCCGGTGTTCGGCGCCGCGAGCAGCGCCACGGTCGCGCCGACGACGGCACCGATCAGCATCCCGGCGACGAAGTTCAGTGCCCCATTGTCGTCTTCGTAGTACATCGGTGTGCTCCTGAGTGGGTCGGGCTGGAGGCGGTCAGCGCTGCAACGGGCGTGCCGCCTGCGTCTGCGCCATGAGGCGCTCGATTTCCTCTGCCTTGCGCGGCGCACCGTCGCTGAGCATGACCGCTCCGTCGGCGGTGACCAGGACGTCGTCCTCGATGCGGACGCCGAGCTCCTCGTCCGGCAGATAGATGCCGGGCTCGATCGTGAGCACCATGCCCGGTGCGAGCGGCACCGCATAGTCGCCCACGTCATGAACGTCCATGCCCAGCCAGTGCGACAGGCCATGGATGAAATATGCATCACAGGTGCGCGGCGCACACAGGTCGCCTGAGCGCGCGCGCATGTGCTCGCGCGCGATCCGGCTCAGCTCGCCTATGGTGACGCCCGGCCGCACTGCATCGATCGCCGCCTGCTGGGTGGACAGCACCAGGTCGTAGATGGCCCGCTGACGGGGCGTGAATGTACCCGACACCGGGTACGTGCGGGTGATGTCCGCACTGTAATACCCGTACTCGGCGCCGATATCCACGACGACCAGGTCACCCGCCTCCATGCGGCGGCGGCTGCGATCGTAGTGCAGGATCGTCGAGTACGGTCCGGATCCGACGATGCTCGGGAATCCCACCCGCTCGGCGCCCCTGCTGCGGAACGTGTATTCGATCACGGCCTCGAGCTCGTACTCCCACATGCCCGGCTCGAGTGCCATGGCACCTGCGCGATGGGCTGCTTCCGTGATCGCGATCGCCTCGCGCAGGCGACGCTGCTCGTCGGCGTCCTTGATGAGGCGGAGCGCGGCGATCGGCTCGCTCACGCTCGCCACGTCGATACCGCGCGGCACGTCCAGCAGCGCGAGCGTCGGCCCGCACGCAGGCGCCGCCGTGGGATCGCCCCGGCACTCACCCCGCTGCGCCATCGGCACGTCGACGAACAGGGCGTCGCGGCCGCCCCGCAGCCACCCCTCCAGGTCCTGAACGAGGCGCTCGCTCGAGCGGACATCGGCGATGCCGGTCAGCTCCCGCGCCTCATCACCGGGACCGAGACGCGGACCGGTCCAGACCTCGGACGCCGGCTCGCGCGGCTGCAGGTAGAGCACCGCCGAGTCCGCCCCCTCTTCGCGCGCGATCAGGACGAGCGAGGCGCCGGGCGCTTCGAGTCCCGTCAGATAGAAGAAATCATTGCTCTCACGGTAGTCGCTGTCCTGCGGGTAGTCGCCCTCGATGCTGCGCGCCTCCGCCGAGCGAACCACGGCAAGGCCGCTACCGAGCTGTTCGAGTAGCGCTTCGCGACGCACCTGCAGCAGCTCCGGTGGCACCGGCCCCGCAGGACTGCCCGCCTGGCCAAGCACAGGTGCCGGGACGCCGGGCACGCCGGCGCCGAGCAGCACGGCGATACAGACGAGGAATCTATTTCTCATGGCGGCTCTTCGTTTCAGGGATGGTGCCCGGCCAGCTTGCCCGTGCCATCCACGCAAGCATAGGTTTTCGCAAGGTTTTGCGTCAACTGAGCCTGTCCCGGCGCGGACGGTGCCGATCCCGGCGTGGCACCCGTCGTGCAGACCCGGGCGGCAGGGTCGGCGTGCGGCCGGCTCCTTGCGGCCGCCTCGCCGCATACGATCGGCAACACGCTCAAGATCCGGTTCATGGTGAACGACGCAACAGGCGCCGCAAACGGCCCGAGAGGTCGCATCCTCGTGGTCGATGACAACCAGGACAACATCGAGATCATCGCGACGCGCCTGCGCTTCCGTGGCTACGACATGGAAGAGGCCATGGACGGTGAGCAGGCGCTCGAGATCGTCCGCAAGAACCCGCCCGACCTGATCCTGCTGGACGTGATGCTGCCCGACATCGACGGCTACGAGATCTCACGCCGCATCAAGGGCGACGAGGCGCTCCCCTTCATCCCGATCATCCTGGTCACCGCGCGCGACTCCACGCAGGACAAGGTTGCCGGGCTCGATGCGGGTGCGGACGACTACCTGACGAAGCCGATCAACTTTCCCGAGCTCGAGGCGCGGGTCCGCTCGATGCTGCGCATCAAGCGCCTGCAGGACGAGCTGGAGGAGAAGAACCGCGAGCTCGAGCGGCTCAGCATCAGTGACGGGCTCACCGGCCTGTTCAACCACCGCAAGATCCACGCGCTGCTGCACGAGGAGTTCGATCGCGCGAACCGCACCGGTGACAAGCTCTCGGTCGCGATGTTCGACCTCGATCGCTTCAAGTCCGTGAACGATACGCACGGCCACCCGGCGGGTGACCGTGTCCTCCAGGAAATGGCCGTGATCCTGCGCGAGAGTGCACGCGAGATCGACCGGCTCGGCCGCTACGGCGGCGAGGAATTCATGGTCATCCTGCCGGAGACCGACATCGAGGATGCGGCTGTGTTCGTGGAGCGGGTGCGCCGCGAAGTCGCGCGCCGTCCATTCGACATCCAGGCGGACGAGCCGCTACGGATGACGATTTCCGTTGGTGTCGCCACCTATCCCCACGAATCCATCGATTCGCCCGAGGCCCTCGTGAAGCTCGCCGACAACGCGCTGTACGCAGCGAAGTCGGCCGGCCGCGACCGTGTCGTGCGCTTCGACGAGATGAGCACGGAACCCGCCGCGCCCCGGCGCTGAGCGGGCGGTCCCTCTCCCAGTGCGAGATTCGCCGTGACGAAGAAGCGGCCAGTCGACGCCGCCGTCGTGCAGCGCGCCGATGAGCTGCGTCGGATCCTCACGGACGCGAGCCACGAGTATTACGTCCTCGAAGCGCCGTCGCTCAGCGACGCCGAGTATGACCGGCTGCTCCGTGAGCTGAAGGAGATCGAGGCAGCCCACCCCGAGCTGCAGAGCCCCGACTCGCCCACGCAGCGCGTTGGCGCCGAGCCCTCCAGCCAGTTCGTCAAGGTCGAGCACCTTGCGCCCATGTACTCGCTGGACAACGCATTCTCGGGTGATGAGCTGCGTGCATGGGAGGATCGCAATGCACGTATCGCCCGCGAGGTGCGCGAGGCCGGGTACGTATGCGAACTGAAAATGGACGGCACTGCGGTATCCCTGCGCTACGAGGCCGGCGCGTTCGTGCGCGGCGCCACGCGTGGTAATGGCCGGATCGGCGAGGATATCACGCGCAACCTGAAGACGATCCGGAGCATTCCCCTGCGGCTGCGCGGGGCGGGCCCGTTTCCCGACCTGCTCGAGGTCCGCGGCGAGGTCTTTATCCCCTGGTCCGGCTTCCGCGAGATGAACGAGCGACGCGAGGCAGCCGGGGAGCCGCTTTTCGCGAATCCGCGCAACGCCGCGTCCGGCGCGTTGCGCCAGCTCGATCCGCGCCTCACGGCGGAGCGGCCACTCCGCTTCTATGCATTCCAGCTGCAGCTCGATCCGGACGGCCGTGACCGCCTGCCCATCTCGACCCAGAAGGAAGTACTCGAACAGCTCGCCGCGTGGGGGTTCCCCACGAATCCGCGCAACCACGTCGCGACGGATCTCGCGGACGTCGTCGCGTTCACGGAGGAGGCGGACCGGATGCGCGAGGAGCTCGACTACGCGATCGACGGCGTGGTCGTCAAAGTCGCGCCGATCGCCCTCTGGCCGGAGCTCGGTGTCGTCGGCGAGCGCGATCCGCGTTGGGCGATCGCCTTCAAGTTCCCGCCCGACATTGCGACCACACGACTGAATGCGATCGAGATCAATGTCGGCCGCACGGGCTCCCTCAACCCGTACGCCGTGCTCGAGCCGGTCGATATCGGCGGCGTGATCGTGAAGCTCGCCACACTGCACAACTTCGACGACATCGCCCGCAAGGACCTGCGCGCGGGGGACACGGTCCTCGTCCGGCGGGCGGGTGAGGTGATCCCGCAGGTAGTGGGACCGGTGCTGCAGGAGCGCACGGGGAAGGAAAAGCCCTTTCCGCTGCCGGCGAAGTGTCCCGTCTGCGGCACGCCCGTGGAGCGGCCCGAAGACGAGGTCATGCTGTACTGCCCGAATGGCTCGTGCCCCGCACGGATCTTCTGGGGACTCGTGCATTTCGTCTCGCAGGGTGCCATGGACATCCGCGGCCTCGGAGAACGGACGGCCGAGCTGCTCCTGCGGACCGGCCTCGTGCACGACTACGCGGATCTCTATCACCTTAGCGCCGGGCAGCTGCTGACGCTGGAAGGCTTTGCAGACATCTCCGCACGCAACCTCGTGGCATCGATCGAGTCCTCGAAGCAGCAGCCGCTGTCGCGACTGCTCTTCGCACTCGGCATACGTCACGTCGGTCAGCACGCAGCGCAGGTGCTCGCACGCCACTTCGTGACGATGGACGCGCTGCTCGCCGCATCCGAGGCCGAGCTCGCCGCGGTGCACGGCATCGGCGATACCACGGCCGAAGCGCTCGCCGCGTTCCTCGCGGAGCCCCGCAACCGGGAGCTCATCGAGAAGCTGCGCGCGGCGGGGCTCACGCTGGCCGAACCCGTCGAGCGCGCAGAAAGTGCGTCACTCGCAGGGCTGACGTTCGTCGTGACCGGTACGCACGGCATGAGCAGGAAGGAGATCACCACGTTCATCGAGCGGCACGGCGGGCGGGTCACCGGCAGCGTCTCCAAGACGACCGGCTACCTCGTCGCGGGCGAGAGCCCCGGCTCCAAGCTGGACCGGGCCACGGAGCTGGGCGTGCCGGTGCTCGACGAGGCCGGACTCCTCGCGCTGGCTGCGGAGCGCGCCACAGATGACTAAATTGAGCGCGACCCGAAACCGGAGAGGCGCATGAATCGGATCACGACCCGGCCGCAGGAGCTCGCCCTGCCGATCGCCTCGCTGGCCGCCCTGCGCAATGCGCTGATGAGTGCCGTCGGCGAAGATGCGGCTGCGCTCGCCTTGCGTGCTGCGGGCCACGCCGCCGGCGACGCGCTCTTCCACGCCCTCTCGGCGAGCGGCGTCGATGCTGCCACCGCGATGGAGCGCTACTGGAAGCGACTCGCACAGCTCTTCCAGGCGCGCGGCTGGGGCAACCTCCGCTATGACGACGCCCATCCCGGTGTCGGCGCGCTCAACTCCCTCGACTGGGTGGAGGCCGACGCGATCGGCAGCGCGCTCCGGCCGAGCTGTTTCGTCACGACCGGCATGCTCGCGAACCTGCTCGGCCGTACGGCCGGCGAGGAGGTCGCCGTGCTCGAGGTGGAGTGCCGCTCGCGCGGCGACGCACGCTGTCGCTTCCTGTTCGGCAGCGCCGAGGCGCTCGACGCCGTGTACGCGCACGTCGCCGACGGCGAGAGCGCCAACGCATCCCTCGCTGCCCTGCGCTGAGTGTCGCGCATCCTCGCCGTGGATTACGGCGAGCGTCGCATCGGCCTCGCCGTGAGCGATCCCCTGCGCATGATCGCCACACCGCTGCCGACGCTGCAGCGGAAGCGGAACAAGCGCCCGCCCATCCAGGCGATCGCCGACCTCGCCCGCGCGAACGAAGTCAGCGCCCTCGTGGTAGGATTACCCCTCACCCTCGCAGGCACGGAAAGCGAATGGACGCAGGAGGTGCGTGCCTTCGGCGAGAAGCTCGCCGAGCGCGCCGAACTGCCCGTCACGTTCATCGATGAGCGCATGACGTCCGTCGTGGCGGAGCGGGCCGTCCGCAAGCTCGGCCTGCCAAAACACGAGCGGGAACGCAAGGGCCGCATCGACGCCGCCGCCGCGGTGCTGATTCTGCAGGCTCACCTCGATGCCCTGCGCCGCGGCGCACGAGACACGAACGATTCCGATGATGATTGATCGACACATGAACAGAATGGTCGTGCCACTTCTCGCACTCACCGTCGCGTGTACCAGCGCGGGCAGCGGTGAGCCCGTGCGCGTGCACGTGCCCGTCGGCGCATCCTTCTCGCAGGTTGCCGACTCGCTCGCCGCGAAGGACATCGTGCGCGCCGCGGCGCTCTTCAAGCTGTACGCGCGCGCGACGGGCGATGCCGGAAACGTTAAGCCGGGCACCTACGCGTTTCGCGAAGGGACCGGGTGGAAGACGGTGCTCAGCTCACTCGTCAGTGGCGACGTGCTCACCGAGCGCGTCGTCATCCCCGAGGGCTGGAACCTGGCCGGCATTGCACCCCGCATCGCGGCTGTCACCGACCTGGACGCCGACACGATTCTCGACGTCCTGACCGACAGCGCGAGCGTCACGCGCTTCGACGTGCCCGGCCCGACCCTCGAGGGATACCTCTACCCCGCGACCTACACGTTCCCGCTCAACCTTCCGCTCGACACCGTGATCGGGCACATGGTCGCAACGTACCGTGCCGCCTGGACGCCGGAGCGGCGCGCCCGGGCGGATTCGATCGGCATGAGCGAGCGCGAGGTCGTGACACTCGCGTCGATCGTCGAGAAGGAGGCGAAAGTCGCGAGTGAGATGTCGACCATCGCAGCCGTCTACCACAACCGCCTGCGCATCGGCATGGCACTGCAGGCGGACCCGACCGTGCAGTACGCGCTCGGCACACACCGCGCTCGCCTGCTGTACGCATCGATCGACAGCGTGGCCGATAATCCATACAACACATACCGCCATCCCGGACTGCCACCCGGACCGATCGCCTCGCCGAGCACCCGCGCGATCGATGCCGTACTCCGCCCCGCCGACGCGCGCTACCTGTACTTCGTCGCACGGCCCGACGGCAGTCACGTCTTTACCAGCTCGCTCGCCGAGCACAACCGCGCGAAGGCGGCCGCACAGCGAGCACGCGCAGCAGCAGCTCGGGCGGATACGAGCGCAGCGCCGGCGGACTCGACCGCGACGCCCTAGTGCAGCCGCGACTCGCGCCCGCCGACCTCCGCCTCATCGTCATCACCGACCGCACACTCGCCGGCGACCGTTCCGTACGCGATGTGGTCACGGCCGCACTCGAGGCCGGCGCACCCGCCATCCAGCTCCGCGACAAGGGCGCGAACGCCGCCACCCTCCTCGAGGAAGGCCGCGAGCTGCTCGCCCTCGTGCGCCGCTTCGGCGCTCGGCTCTTCATCAATGATCGTCTCGACGTCGCCCTCGCCCTCGGTGCCGACGGTGTGCACCTCGGCCCCGACGATCTGCCCATCGCCGCAGCACGCCGCATCGCGCCCGACCTGCTGATCGGCTGCTCCACCGATCACCCGGATACCGCTCGCGCCGCCGAGCGCGACGGCGCCGATTACATCGGCTGCGGCGCCGTCTTCGGCACCAGCACCAAGGATGTCGGAACCGAAGCGATCGGTATTGAGCGGCTGAACGAGGTCGCGGCCGACGTCGCCATTCCGGTAGTCGCCATCGGCGGAATCGATGCAACGAACATCAACCGCATCGCCTCGTCCCGCGCCGCCGGCGCCGCCGTGGTCGGCACCGTCATGACCGCGCAGGATCCCCGCGCGCACGTGAGGCTGCTGATGGGTGCGTGGACCCGAGTTGAGAATCGGTGAATGAATGAATGCATGAATTGGGTTCGGGGCGCGGCCGGGGCGTGCCCTCCCCCCCCCGTTTCATTGTTTGATACATTGTTGGATTCGGAGGCGGCGGCCGTGTGCAATAGCGGGCAGGAAAATGAAAGAGCCCCGAACAGAAGTAAA
>CAYSGF010000179.1:0-10888 GCA_964430275.1 uncultured Gemmatimonadaceae bacterium | reverse complement strand
GAAGACGTCCGGTCGCATCCAGCTGGTACTCGTCTTCGCCCGGAAAGGTAGGGCTGTTCACACCGCCGAGGATCACGCGCTGGCGTCCCTCCACCGGCAGGAAGCTCGCGTCGCCGATGTGCACGAGCGCGGCATAGTCGGGTCCGCCGGGGACCCGCGATTCGTCCTCGTCATGCACCATGGCGGACGCGACGCCGCGGTACTCCAGGTAGAGCAGCTCGCCGAGGCGCGTGGAATCTTCCGGGACGATCCGGACATAGTCGTACCAGCGCAGCACGGCACTTCCGACCAGCGCGCTCGTGTTCTTCACGTATACTTCCATATCGTCGTACGCTGCGCGCACGATCTGCACATCCGCGCCCTCACTGCGCGTCGTCAGGCTGCTGTCGACCTCCATCAGGTTGTTCCCTTCAACGATCCACGTCGGCACGGTGCACGCATCGCCGACCTCCACGCTCGCGGCCGCGATCTCGAGCGGCAGCGGCAGGGTGACACCGAACAGCTTCGCGTGCACGAATGCGTGGAACGTCTGGTTGCCGAGATGCTCCTCGAGGAAATCGGTCTCACACTCGAACGTGGTCTGCCCGCTGCTCGATGCGACGTCCACGCACGACGGTCGTCCGGGCCCGAGCGTGAAGCCCGTGCTGTCCGTGTGCTTCCAGAAGAACTCGACCTTCTCGACGGCATGGAGCCCGAGGTAGTCGACGGGATCGAGCTCGACCGTGAACGTCGCCATCTCGCCCAGCTCCGTGCTGTCGCCGGGGTCGACCTGTTCGGGCGAGATCGTGAACGTGCCTTTCGGCGAGGTCGCGAGGGTGTCGTCGACCTCGACGAGGTTGAACGTCGCGCCGAGATCCACGCCGAGCAGCTTGCCGAGCTTCTGGATCGCCGCCGCCAGGTCCTTGCCGGCACCGATGTTCGCGAGGAACTGCAGGTTGAACGACGACGCGTACGCCGTGTCCTCGACCTGGTAGTGCGTCGTCGCGAGATCGACGCCCTGGCGCAGGCCCGCCGTTGCATCGATGAACTCGAAGGAGCCGGCATCCGTGAACAGGCTGCCGAGGTACGGTCGCGCGAAGACGAACGCGTGCGCACCGAGCTGGACGCGGAACTGCTCGCTCGGGTCCGGTGCAATGAACTCGAGGCGGCCGTCACGTGTCATGTCGAACGTGTCCAGGCCGTTGCAGGAACCGCCTGCAGTGCAGTGCACGCCCAGCTCGACGGTCGCGACCGCGTTCGCGCTGATGTCGAAGCCGACCTCGGCGATCTCGAGCTCGCCGTCCAGCTTGAAGCCGAAGCCGAGCGGGATCTGCACGCCGTAGAACAGCGAGATGATCCCGTTCGCAGGGACCGTGAACGTCTTCACGACGGTCTCGCAGGTCGCTTCGCCGGTGAACGTCGCCTCGAACACCGGCCGGTAGCCGGCGTCCGCGGACACGGTGCCGACGATGGCGAGCCGCTCGAGGCCGTCGTCGTATGCGAGCTGCAGGTACAGGTCCGGATCGATGTCGAGCGTCGGGTTCGGCAGATCGAGCGACGGCACACTGCCGCTCGCCTTGCACTCGAAGCGCCCGAGGTCGAACTCGGTCTCGGCCGTGAGCGAGAAGCCCGCGGGCATGTTCCCGGCCGGCCCGCGCACGCGCGACTGCGGCGCCGTGCCACCCACCTGCTCGATCATCGGGATGCGCTCGTCGATGCGCAGCTCCGTGAACAGCTCATCGAGCGCCATCAGCGCGACGGTCAGCTCGACCTCACCGCCGACCGCGGCCGCATCCACGACCCTGCCTGCGAGCGGGCTGCCACCGGTGCCGATCACGACGTCGCCCACCGCCGGTGTCACGCCGGCCACGCGCACGCGGTACTGCCAGCCGGGCTCGTAGGGGGCGGCCGGGTCGACTGCTGTGATGCCGCTCACGATCTGCTCGTCCGTGACCAGCACAGGATTGCCGGCAGGTGCCGCGACGAGCACGACGGCCGGTGCCGCGTCGAGGCCGTTCGCGCTCGCCGTGATCAGCGCGGAGCCGACCGCGGCCTGCGCCGTCGCGAGACCCGCCGCATCGATCGCGAGCGTCCCGTCATTCGACGTCCAGGTCACCTGCGGCGCGGTGGTCGGCGCGCCCTGCGCGTCGTACGCGCGCACCGCGAACTGCTGCGTCGCGCCCGCGCCGGTCAGCAGCGCCGCGGCCGGCGCGATCTCGATGCGTGCAGGCGCCTGGCCGCTCAGCACCGTCGCGGCCACGGCGAGGGACTGGGCGGTGCCGCTGGCTGCGCGGATGGTGACGTCACCGACGTGGCCGGTGAGCGTCACCTGCACGGTGGCCGTGCCATTGACCAGATCGACGCTCGCCGGCGCGAGCGTGCCGGCCGACGCCGTGAGCGCGACCGTCCCGCGCCACGTCGTCTCCGGCAGACCGGCATCGTCCAGCGCCGTGACGGTCAGCGGGAAGGCCTGGCCCTGCGTGATCGACCCCGGGATCGCGACCTCGAAGCTGGCAGGCGGGTCATCGCCGGGATCGATCGGGGGCGCGGTCGTCTCATCGCTGCAGGACGCAAGCAGGAGTACGGCCGCCAGCAGAACGACGGAGTAGCGTGCGGGCTTCACGGTGCGGCCTTCCGAATCGGGTGCATGGGATCGCCATCCTCACCATGCGTGCGAGTGGCCGGTTCGGGATCATGACGGGAGTGCGTACGGCGGGGCAGCGCCGCCCGCTGCTCGTGCCCGTCGCGCGCATCACTGGCAGTTAACAATATTCCTTGGTATATTGCTCACCATGAAGGCCACCATCGAATTCGACGAGCGCCTCTACCGGCGGCTGAAGATCGAAGCCGCGCGTCGCGGACGGACCATCCGCGACCTGGTGGACGAGGGAGTGCGACGGGTGCTTGGACTCACCGTGAGTGTCGCGCCTGCGGAATCGGACGCCGACCCCGAGTGGTTCGGCAGCCTCGCGGGTTACGCGGCAGAGGCAGGAGACGCACACGACCTCGCGTCTATGCGTCGCAGTGTCGCCGAGAAGCGCCGACCCGGATCGTGATCGGCCTGGACACGTCGGTTGTCGTGCGGCTGCTGGTCGGCGCTCCACCGGAGCAGGCGGAGGTGGCGCGGCGGCTCGTGATGGCGTCGTCCGAACCGATCGCAGTGTCCGATCTGGTGGTGAGCGAGAGCTACTTCGCGCTGCGTCACCACTATGGTGCGCCGCACGCGGAGGCGGTGACGGCGCTGCGCGCGTTGCTGGCCGATGCGCGAATTACGCCGACGGGCGTCGCGCCGCTGGTGCTCGCCGGGCTGGCGGACCCCGAAGCGAAGCCCGGCCTGATGGACCGGTTGATCCACGGCGATTACGAGCACGCGGGCGCGACGTTCGCAACGTTCGACGCCGATGCCGCTACGCTCGAGGGCGCGCGTCTGCTGACGTGAACTCCCGGGCGTCCGGCCCCGCGGTCACCGACTTCTTCGTGCGTCCATCCGATTCCCCCTGCTCCCAACGCGGAAGCTGCGTGCGTCGCCGCTGTGGTGGGCGGGGCATGCACAGCTTGCCGAGACGCTGGCCCGACCTGCCATGGAAGCGCCCGGGAGGGAGGGCTATCTTCTGCGGCATGGACACCGAGATGGGTGCTGCGCTCGCAGCGCTGAACGAGACGATGAACGCGGGCTTCGCGCGCACGGATCGTTACTTCGAGCTGCACCAGCTGCAGTTCCTGGAATGGCGCGCGGAGCTGCGCGGTGAGGTGGGGGGGCTGCGCGCAGCGCTGCGCGGCGAGATGGGGCAGCTGCGCGCGGAGGTGGCAGAGCTGCGCGAGCGGGTGGATGCGCTCGCGGAGCGCGTGGGCCGCGTCGAGCACGAAGTCGCACAATTGCGTGACGATGTCACGCGCGAGATCGGAGAGATGCGGCTGGAGCTGCGCGCGCTGCGCGCCAGGTCCGGAGCGACGGACGAGCTGCGCCGCGAGATCGACGAGCTGGCGGTGCGGGTCGAGCGGCTCGAGCAGCGTCACTCGGACTGACCGTTGCTGCCTCGCGATGCTGGCATCCGCTCTCACCGCAACGTGACCGGAGCATCACGGCGTCTGGTCGCGCTGCTCGGGCTGCTCCTGCTCCTGACCGCGGCGTGCGGCGAACGGGCTGACGGTGCCCACCTCGCTCGCGCGGATGCAGCGACGCCCGCGCAGCAGCCGGCGCGCCCGACGTCCGTCGGTCTCGACAGCGCCCTGCTCGCGCAGGCGTTCGACAGTGCGGCGCGCATGCCGCGGCTGCGCAGCCTGCTCGTCGCGCGGCACGGCGAGCTGGCCGGCGCGCAGTACTACAACGGTGCGAGCGCGGATGCACACGCGAACATCAAGTCTGCGGCGAAGAGCGTACTCTCCGCACTGATCGGCATTGCGATCGCGGAGGGCCACTTCGACGGACTCGACCAGCCGATCGCCTCGTTCTTCCCGGACTACGCAGCGGCCAATCCCGATCCGCGCATCGCCGACGTCACGATCGGCAACCTGCTGTCGATGCAGGCGGGCCTCGAGCCCACCTCGTTCGACAACTACGGTGCGTGGGTGTCGAGCAGTGACTGGGTGCGCGATGCACTCGTCCGGCCGTTCGTCGACGAGCCGGGCGGCCGCATGCTCTACAGCACCGGCAGCAGCCACATCCTCTCCGCGGCACTCACACGCGCCACGGGCATGAGCACGCTCGCGTACGCGCGCAGCCGCCTGTTCGAGCCGCTCGGCATCGAGCTGCGCGGCTGGACGACGGATCCGCAGGGTGTCTACTTCGGCGGCAACGAGATGCGCCTGCGCCCACGCGAGCTGCTGGCGTTCGCAGAGCTCTACCGCAACCGGGGCAGACACGACGGCAGGCAGATCGTGCCGGAAGCGTGGATCGACGAGTCGTGGACGCAGCGTACGACGTCGCCCTACAACGGCCACGGCTACGGACGCGGCTGGTGGATCCGCGAGCGGCGCGGCTACGACGTCTATTTCGCGTGGGGCTACGGCGGCCAGTACGCGTTCATCGTGCCCGCGCTCGAGCTCACCGTCGTCATGACGTCCGACGCCGTTGCGCCACGCACGGGCCGGCACAACCGGGCACTGCACGATCTGGTCACGAACGTGCTGATCCCGGCGGCGGAGGCAGGGGCGTAGCGACGAGTCGCGTCGATCTGCACCACCCATCTTCAACCGACAACGTCGAAAGGCCGGGCCCCATTGAGAGCCCGGCCTTCCGAGGAACCTCGCCCGCCCTACTGCCGCTTCACGGCCACGAACGTGCCCGACGCCTCGTACCGTCCGTTCGCGCCGCGATCCTGGACGTAGTCGTACGTGCCCTCGAGTCGGCCGTCGACGAGCGTGGCGGTGATGGCAGTGGTCGTCGTGCTCGCGTCATAGGCATAGAACAGCTCGCCGGTGACCTGCACGGACCCGCCGTCCACGGCGAGTGCGCCGGTGTGGTGCTGGTCGTCGAAGTCCCAGGGATCGGCAGGGTCATAGACCATGGGCAGCGGTACGCTCACGATCTCGTGCGTGACGCCGTCGTAGTTGTCGCAGAACAGCCGGTCGCCGCCGAAGCGGAGCGTATCGGTCTGCACAGGCACGTGGGTGTTGATGCGCTCGCCGACCAGCTCGGTGTCACCGGTGCAGACGCCCTCCGTCGAGAGGATCCGGTCATCGTACAGCCGATCCCAGGAGCTGACCTGCAGCGTCATCTGCGCGTCCCACGTGCCGCCGAGCGGATGCACGAGCAGCTCGCTGTGCACGAGGGTCGTGTCGGCGCCGAACTCGCCGTTGTCGTAGATGATCTCGAAGGAGAAGGGGAGCGTCGGGTCCGTCGTGCTGGCCGGCCCGCGGAACGTCAGCTGCCACTCCCCCTCGACCACCGCGGCCTCCCCGAGCACGGCAGCGGGCTCGATGCGGCCGAGCTGGAGTGCGTTGCGGTCGTACTCGAGCGTGACCGTGTTCGCCTCGTAAAGCTCGTGCAGCCAGGGCGGGGACTGCACGAAGGGACGCGGGAAGGCCGCGTTCAGCGCCTCCCACCCCTCGTCGTAGTCCTGCATCAGCGTCGCCAGCTCCGTTGCTGCCGCCAGCCGCCCGACGTCCTCGGCGTGCAGGTTGCGGAAGCCGATCGGCGGTGCGTAGGCGCGCGACGCGGTCGAGACGAACGGGTAGCTGGGGTCGAGCACGATGTCGAACAGAGCCAGCGACCGCGCGTCCGTCGCATCGCCTCCGAGCCAGCCGGAACTGAAGAAATCGCCGAAGACCGCGGCGCGCACGGTCTGGGCGACGTCGCGCTTGAGCTGCAGCATGTGGGCCTTCAGGCACTGGTAGGCGAGGTAATTGCCACCGATGGCGTCCGCATACTTGCCTTCCGACCACCTCGTGTCGAAGTCGATGTCGCACTGCTGCACCGTCTTCGCGCGCGCAACCATTGCGGCCTCGTGCTGCTGCTGGCAGTCGCGCATCTCCTCGACGCTCTCCGCATCCGGTGCCTGACACTCCGGGAGCTCCTCGTTCTGCAGCGAATAGGCGACGAGCTGCGCGCCGTTCGCCATCGCGCCGCCCGCCCGGTACGCCCGGAGCATCATGGCGACGTCGTACTGCTCTGACGGCGACAGTGCCTGGAAATCGGCGTGCAGCTCCGCGAGCGTCGCACGCATCATGGCGACGTCGGACGCGAAGCCCTGCGGGTCGAGAAAGCGCGCCAGTGTCGGATCCTGCGCGTCGTACCAGTCCTCGAACTCCTCGACTTCGAGCAGCAGGACCGCATCGACGTCCGCCACGTAGGCGACGGGGTCCTCGACCGCCGGCGTCGCGCGCACGCTCAGCTGCGTCGTCGCGCTGCGGCTGCCGATTTCCAGTGTCAGCGTGTGCTGGCCCGCGGCCAGCTCCGGCACACGGAAGACGATGGTCGAGTCGGTGCTGCGCTGCGCCATGAACGCGGCTGCGCCGAGCGTCCCCGCATACTGCGCGGCAGTGAGCGGTGCTCCGCGCACGGTCACGCGTGCGGTCTCGAACGTCGCATACTCGGCACGCGCCGGCTCGAGCGTCAGCTGGACCGGCTCGATCGGGCCGCCGCCGCTGTCGCCGCCACAGGCGAGAACGAAAAGGGCAATGATGGTGGTGGCCCGGCTGGGCCGACCGAACGCAAAATGCATTACAACGCTCCGGTGATGGATCACGCTCGCAGGCCCCTCGTCGGGCGCCATGTTGTCCGGGGACACAGACTTACGGGTCCGGGAATCTGTAGGAAATGCGGCGTCTCGGCAAGGTGCGTCCGCGACCCGACCGGCCATGGAAGCGCCCCCCGGGGACGGCTATCTTCAGCGCATGGACACCGAGACGCGCGCCGCCTTACATCCACCGTTCCCGGAACGCCTCTGATCGATTACCTCGAAATCCGCACGCCAGGCCGCGGCCTCCACGAGATCACGCGCGACGTCGAAGCTGCCGTCCGCGCGAGCGGCCACGCCGAGGGGCTGTGCACCATCATGGTCCAGCACACGTCGGCCAGCCTGATCATCCAGGAGAACGCCGATCCGTCCGCGCGCCACGATCTCGAGGCGTGGCTGGAGCGGCACGTGCCGGAAGGCGACCCGCACTTCACGCACACGGCGGAAGGCCCCGACGACATGCCGAGCCATATTCGCGCCGCGATCACCGCGACGACACTGTCGATCCCGTTCGAGAACGGACGACTCGCGCTCGGAACGTGGCAGGGTATCTATCTGTGGGAGCACCGCGCGCGCGGGTCGCTGCGGCGGTGCGTGATCCACATCGGGTAGCTCATCCCATGTACGCAGGCCTGAGCACCCGGCCGAGCCATCCCAGCGCCTGTACGACGACGTCGCCACCGGGCACCGCACCGACGCCGAACCCGCCGCAGATGACGAGCATGATCGCGGGCACGCCCCACAGGTACACGGGGTGCGCGGGCATTCCGTTCCGCCGATCGACGAGCATCCCGACAACCGGAAAGATCACGACAGCGAGCATGCCGAGCATCGCCGTCGCCGTGCTGAACCCCGCGAACCTGACCACGACCCGGAACGTCGCGGCAGACAGCGCTGCCGCACTCGCGAGGATGATGAGCCGTTTGTGCGCCTCGACGTTTCTGCGGCGGCGCATCGCTTCGATGTAGCACACCGTAAAGAGCAGCCAGATTCCGAAGATCGGGACGCCCATGAGCTGCCAGAACGGATTGCCGTCGGGCGCGCGTGCCATGTCGATCTGCACGACGCTGACGACGAGCCCTACCGCGATCATGAGTGCGCCGAGTCCCATGCTCGCCAGGCCGAGCGTGCGGTGCACGGACACGCGCCGCGTCCGGACCAGTGCGGCCTGGAGCGGCAGCAGCAGGTACCACGCGAAGAACGTCCAGCCGTGCACGTGGACCATCGGCGAGACGTCCGGATAGCCGCCGCGCATCATCGGTCCGAAGTACGTGAACGAGAAACCCAGGATCATCGTGCACGTCATCGCGGACGTGACGACGAGGTAGAACGAGCGCCGCGGCCGGCGGACGGGCGCGGTGCTGCGGGCGGGCGTCGCCTGTAGTGTGGTTGCCATCGTCAGTGGATCTCCTTGCCCCGGCAGTGATGGTGCTGGCCTCACCATCGGATACGCGCTTCGGCAGAGGAGCGGGGCCATCGCCGCCGGTCGAGACATCCGGCCTCTCCCCACGAACGTCGATCTGCTGCGGCACAGTGCGCTTGAGGCACCCGTCCGTGCGGGGTATGCTTGGGGCCCGACGGGTGCCACCGTCGATCGTCGTGCGGAGGGCGGAGTGATCGAACCGGACCGGATGGAGAGTACCGTCGCGCGGCTGCTCGGAGAGCTCGAGGGTGGCGATGGCACGGCCATCGACGAGCTCTTCGCCATTCTCTACGACGAGCTGCGGGAGTTGGCGGGTCGCCAGCGCGGGCGGTGGCGCGGCAATCACACGCTGAACACGACCGCGCTCGTGCACGAAGCGTATGTGCGGCTGGTCGGGCAGACGCGCATCGCGGTCGAAGGCCGTGCCCACTTCCGCGCGCTCGCCGCGCGAGCAATGCGTCACATCCTGTGCGATTATGCGCGCGACGCGTCGGCGCAGAAGCGCGGCGGGCATCTCGAGCGTCTGCCCTTCGATGAGCTGCTCGCGCTCCCGAACCACACCGCATTCACTGCTGAACAGTCGTCTACGCTCGCCGCCCTTGACGATGCGCTCGGCCGCCTGGAAGTGATCGATCCGCGACAGAGCCGCGTCGTCGAGTGCCGGTTCTTCGGCGACCTGAGCGTCGAGGAGACTGCGACGGCGCTCGGCGTCTCGGCGCGCACGGTGAAGCGCGACTGGGCGAAGGCGCAGGCGTGGCTGCGCGCGGAGCTCGGGCCACTGCCGGCGTCGCACGAGACTGCCGGCGACTTCCTCGGCGCGATGGCAGACGACGTCCTGGCGACGGCGTTCGGCGGCGCTCCCGACCAGCCGCTTCCCGGCGGCGGCATCATCGGCCGGTACCGGATCATCGGGCCGCTCGGCCGGGGCGGAATGGGCGTCGTCTACAAGGCTCACGACGAGGCGCTCGACCGCATGGTCGCACTGAAGTTCCTGCCCGCCCATCTGACCAGCGACAGCGCGGCGCGCGCGCGTCTCGAGAGCGAAGCGCGCGCGGCGTCCGCACTGGACCACCCGAGCATCGGCGTCGTGTACGACATCGGCACGACGGACGCGTCTCCGGACGACCCCGGCGGCGGCCGCCTGTTCATTGCGATGGCGTGCTACGACGGCGAGACGATCGAGGACAGGGTCGCGCGCGGCCCGCTGCCCGCCCACGCAGCGACTGCGTATGCGATCCGGATCGTCGATGGCCTGTCCAGAGCCCACGGTGCAGGCATCATCCATCGCGACATCAAGCCCGCCAACATCATCATCACGGGCGACGACCAGGTGCGGATCGTCGACTTCGGCATAGCACGGAACGCGCGCGCGAGGCTGACAGGCGACAGCACGAGGCTGGGCACGGTCGCGTACATGAGTCCCGAGCAGACGCAGGGCGAGGATGTGGACGGGCGGGCGGATCTGTGGTCCGTGGGCGTGGTACTGTACGAGATGCTCACCGGGGTACGGCCCTTCCGCGGTGATGCGGACGACGCGATCGTGCATGCCATCCGCCATGACGATCCGACCCCGGTCGAACGCCTGCGCCCCGACATGCCGCCGCAGCTCGCGAGCATCGTGCACCGCTGTCTCGCGAAGTCGCCCGATCGACGACATCACAATGCCGCTGCACTCCTCGCCGAGCTGCGCGCGGTCACGTCGAATGCACGCCGCGGCGACGAGGAGCCGTCGATCGTCGTACTGCCGTTCGTCAACATCAGCCCCGACCCGGAGAACGAGTACCTGAGCGACGGCCTGACCGAGGAAGTGATCGCGGACCTGTCGCAGATCCGCGCGCTGCGCGTGATCTCGCGCACCTCCGCGATGCGCCTCAAGCGGACCGATCGCGACGTGCGCACGATCGCGCGGGAGCTGGGCGTCCGCTACGTCCTCGAAGGGGGCGTCCGCAAGGCCGGTGACGCGCTGCGCATCACGGCACAGCTCATCGATGCACACACCGACGATCAGCTCTGGGCACAGCGCTTCGACGGCAGGATGAGCGATGTGTTCGAGATCCAGGAACAGGTCGCACGCGCCGTCGTCGACGCACTGCGGCTGCGCCTGTCGGCCGGAGAGACAAAGGCCCTGGCGGAGCGGCCGATCAGCGACGTGCGCGCGTACGAGTCCTACCTGCGTGCGCGCTACGAGGCATGGCGCTTCTCACACGAAGGGCTCGCGCGCGCACAGCGCTACATCGACGCAGCACTCGCGCTCGTCGGTGACAACGTGCTGCTCTACAGCACGCTCGCACACATCCTCGTGATGCAC
>CAYSGF010000178.1:0-39341 GCA_964430275.1 uncultured Gemmatimonadaceae bacterium | reverse complement strand
GAAGAAGCGCGTCGGCCTCATATTCGTGCTGTTTCTGTTCGCGACGGTGTTCTGGTCTGCGTTCGAGCAGGCGCCGACGTCACTGAACCTCTTCGCGCGAGACTTCACGGATCGTGCGCTCGGTGGATGGGTCGTGCCGGCGTCGTGGCTGCAGGCAGCGAACTCGTTCTTCGTGATCACGCTCGCACCGGTCTTCGCGGGCGTATGGATCCTTCTGGGCAGGCGCGGCAAGGACCCGTCGAGTCCGGCAAAGTTCGCGATCGGCCTCTTCTTCGCCGGACTGGGCTTCCTCATCATGGTGTTCGCGGCGAACCGCGTGCTCGCGGGCTCGGCCGCTGGTGAGGTCGTACGTGTTTCGATGCTCTGGCTGGTCGCGAGCTACTTTCTGCAGACGCTCGGCGAGCTCTCGCTCAGCCCCGTCGGCCTCAGCGCCATGACCAAGCTCGCACCGCGCAAGTTCGTCGGGCAGATGATGGGGATCTGGTTCATGTCCGTGTCGCTGGGCAACCTAATTGCGGGGCTCGTCGGCGGGAATGTCGACCCGGAGAACCTGGAGCAGATGCCGATCCTCTTCCAGCGCACGGCGCTGTCCCTGTTCGTCGCGGCCGTTCTGCTGGGGCTGCTGATCGTTCCCATTCGCCGGATGATGCGGAGCAGCGGCCCTGCACACCGGTGAGCGCGCGTACATGTGACGAGAACGGTGGAGGTTCGAGATGCTGGCAAAGGATCAGATCAAGCTCGTCGCGCAGGAGATCGATCGCACGGCTGACGAGCGGATGCACGACTGCGACGATCGCTATGACCGGCAACAGCTCTGGGACGTCGTGCATCGCGCGGCACGTGCCATCGAGACCGTCGCCGAAATGGAGCGCGATGGTATGCAGCCGGAGGATCGCAGTCGGCGCGCGCGCTACCTCGTGACGGAGCTCGAGAACGCGCTCGAGGCCGCTCGTCGCGCACGCGCCGTGATCGAATGGTCGCGCGTGCGGGACCCGGATGCATAGCAGCCGGAGGGCCGGACTGGTCCGGTCGGCCGGTACCATCCTGCTGCTTGCTGCGTCGCTGCTCGCCGTGCCGCGGCCGGTCGCGGCACAAACACGCGCGGATAGCGCGGCCGTGCTGCTCGAGGCAGCGCGCCGCTTCGAGCTGGAGCGGCGCGGCGAGGTTGCAGGTGCGCTGTACGAGATGATCCTGCAACGTTTCGGCGATACACCGGCCGCCGCAACCGTGCGCAGCCTGCGCGAGTCCGGCGTGGCGAGCATGGACCGCAGCGGTCGGACCGAGCTGCTCGTCTGGGGCACGACGTACGGCTTCTGGCTCGGCGTCGCTGCTCCGCTGATCTTCGAGAGCGAGAGCGCACAGGCCTACGGGCTCGGCCTGCTGGCCGGCGGCCCGGCAGGCTTCCTGGCCGCCCGGGCATACGCGCGCGATCGACCCGTGACCGTCGGACAGGCCAGGGCGATCACGTGGGGCGGCACCTGGGGGACTTGGCAGGGGTTCGGCATCGTCGAAGCGCTCGACATCGGCACGTCTCTCGAGGACTGCCCGCCAGGGCCGGAGCCGTGCTTCGAGGATGACGACTTTGACGGCACACAGGAACTGGTTGCCGGCATGGTGATCGGTGGTCTCACCGGCATCGCGACCGGCGCACTGCTGGCCAGGAAGCCGATCACAGCGGGGACCGGCGCCACCGTCAGCCTCGGCTCGCTCTGGGGCACCGGATACGGCGCGTCGCTCGGGTACCTCGCCGGCCTGCGCGATGACGATCTGCTGATCGCGACACTGCTGGCCGGCAACGGCGCACTCATCGCGAGCGCCTTCGGTCAGCGGCGCTGGCAGTTGACGGAGTCGCGTGCGCGCCTGATCAGCATTGCCGGTGCAGTTGGCGCTCTCGGCGGCCTCGGCATCACGCTCATCACCCGCATGGACGATCCGGACGGCGCCGTGCTGCTGACGACGCTCACCGCCACGGGCGGCCTCGTGTTCGGTGCGCTGCGGACCCGCGACATGGATGGCTTCGGCCCCGAAGGACGGCGCGCACCAGGGGATCGTGGGAGCGGCGCACTGCTGGAGCTGCGGGAGGGTGTGCTCGGCTTCGGTGCGCCCATGCTCCAGCCGCGCCTGCTGCAGGCGGGCAACCGACGCGTACGTGGCGTGTATGTACCGGTGTTCACTACGCGTTTCTGAGTGTTGCGGACGTCCGCCGCACGCTGCCGACCGAGTTGCTTCCGATGCATCGCCTGATCGTTGTCCTGCTGCTGTGCATGCTGAGCGCCTGTCGCGACGATGGCACGCGCCCGGGCACGGGCCGGGTGTTCGTGCGCTCGGACCCGCCCGGCGCCCGCATCAGCGTGGACGGTCGTGGCACCGGTCGGCTGACACCGGACACCGTCACGGGACTTGGCGGTCAGCACGAGATCATTGTCTCCCTCGACAGCCTCAACCACACGTATCGCTATGGCGCGCAGGTCAACGTCAGTGGTGACAGTGTGCCCGTCATCGACGGGCCCGTCGTACTGCGCTGCGGCATTCCTGCGTGCTATCGGGACCAGCGCACGTTCCACACGATCGATGAGATGCGCTTTGCGGTGAACGCGCTGGGTGCACTGTTCCTCGAGGACGCGATCGGCGACGGTATTCACTGGCCGATCAATACCAGCAACAGCTACGCGTCACAGGGCATGCCGATGTTCGCGGCGCGTATGAGCAGCGGGGACAGCGTGGCGCTCGGCATCTACGATCTGCCGTTTCTGGCAGGTCGACCGACCACGCCGGCGCAGCGACCTCCCGATCAGATCCGCATCACACACGCACCGTGGGTCATTCCGCCGGCGAGCATGATCACACTCGCGACGGTGCGCGGGTTGCGCCTCGAGCAGCATGTCATCGCAACCACCGCGATATCGGACGTCATCGCCGTACGTGTCATCGTCCACAACATCTCGACGGATCCGCTCTACCAGGTGACCGATCCGTTGATTCCGACGGAGGGCATCACGTACGTAAACGCGTGGATCGGCTTCGGGCTCGATGCCGACATCGGCAACTCGGCTGACGACATGATGGCGTATGCGCCCGATGTGGACATGGTCTTCGCATACGACGGCGGGTGGGAGGAGCCGGGCTTCAATGGCGCGGCCCGCAATGCGCCGGGCCTCATCGGTCTGACCCTGCTCGATGCGCCGGCGGGCGCGAATAGGATGCTCAACGGATGGCGCAACGTCGGCGGGGTCACACCCGACTGGGGTGGCGGGCGGACGAACGAATTCGTGGGGCTGCGGATGATGAGCGGGATCGGGACCTATACGCCGACGCACCCGCATCCCCGAATCGGCCATACGCCGCTCGACCCGGGCGACGTGCGCCTGCTCGTGAGCACCGGTCCCTTCACCCTCGCCCCAGGTGATTCGGCCGCGTTCACCTTCGCCGTCGTGCTCGCCGAGCCGGTTCCCGGCACCTTCACGAGCGGGACCCTGACGGAACCCGGCGATCCCTTCGACCCCGCGCGCCCCCTCGCGCTCACTGCCGCCAGCCTCATCGAGCGCGCGCGCGCCGCGCGCGACCTCCTGCCGCTCTTCGAGTAGCGGCTCAGCGCAGCTTTCTCTTCAGCTCTTCCAGGCGCGCCTCCGCCGCCCGCTCCCGCGCCTCACGCTCCATCCGGCGGAAATTGTGCTCTTCGCGCTCCCGCTCCGTCGATGCCGCCTCCGATCGCGTCGGTCCTTCGTTGGCTCCGGCCCCGGCGGATACCTGCGGGTCCGTACCGCGCGCCGCCAGCGCCGCACGCATGCGCTCGAGATCCTGCAACAGCAGGCCCCGCTCCGCCTCGAGGACTTCCACCTTGCGCTCCAGGATCACGGCCCGCTGCGCGTGCCGTTCCGCGTACTCGGCAGCCACACGGGCCGTCTCGGCGTCGCCGATCTTGTGCGCCAGGCCCTCCCGCCGACGACACACGCCCTCTTCCTCACGTTCCGCGGCCGCATTCCGACGCGCCGTGTCCAGTTCGGAATCCAGCCGACGCAGCGCATCCGCCGTCGTCCGCTCGTCACGACGCATCGCCCGCGTCGTATCGTCGCCGCCGTCCTCGTCCAGCTCACGCTGAAAGTTCGCGACCGCTTCGCGCCACGCCTGCTTCCAATCCTCGAACATGCGACGAAGCTAATCGGCTGGAATGGAGGCGGCCAGCGGCCCGATCATTGCTCAACTGCCTGACCGGCAGCCACCATCACACCACAGCCAGGGGCGGCACGCCGCGGCGCCGTACACAGCGGCACGACCGACGCAGGGGGCATGGACGAGCAACGGGCGGGCATGTCTGCGGCCATGCGGCCACGGGCAGCACCGCAGTCACAGGAGATGTCACAACTGAGCGGTGAGGAGCAACGCTCCCTCACGCATGGCGAATTCTGGATCCCGGAAGCGGAGCGCCGCATCTACCAGGAAGGCCTGCGTGCTCTCAACCGTGCGGGCGTGCCCTACGTCGTGAGCGGGCTGTACGCGATCTACGAGTACACCGGCATCTATCGGAAGACGAAGGACCTCGATCTGTTCTTCGAGCCCGGCGTCGTCATCGATGCCGCGCGCGTACTGCGTGACGTCGGCTTCAACACATACCTCGAGCAGGCGCACTGGCTGGCGAAGGCGAAGAAGGAAGGCTTTCAGGTCGACCTCATCTTCGGCATGGGCAATGGCCTGGCATTCATCGATCGCGACTGGCACGAGCACTCGCGTGCGGGAATCCTGGCGGGCGAGGCGGTGCGGGTTGCGCCTGCCGAAGACCTGATCATGCACCGCATCTTCGTGAGCGAACGGCATCGCTCGGACATGGCTGACGTTCTGCACCTGATCCTGTGCCGCGGCGACCAGCTGGACTGGAAGCGGCTGCTGCACCGTATCCACGCGCACTGGCGGCTCTTTCTCGCACAGATCCACATGTTCGACTACGTCTATCCCGGCCATCGCAAGCGCGTGCCCGACTGGGTGCGCGAGGCGCTGCTGGAACGGGCGAAGCAGGACGATGAAGAGGCGGGGGATCCGGACGTGTGCGCCGGTACGCTCATTTCGCGATTCTCCTTTTCGATCGACGTCAATGAGTGGGGCTTTCGCGACCTGCGCCAGGAATCGACGAGGGCGGCGCGCAACCTGCCCGTGGTGAAGGACATCATTGCCAGCGATGTATGGGGGCATCGAGATGAGCACACTGGCGGGTGAAGTGGAGGAACGTGGAGGCGAGCGGCAGATTCGCATCGCCGTCCTCGGAGACGTTCACTTCGACGGTGGTGCGACCGGCGCGCTGCGCGAGACGTTCGCCGAAGCGAATCGCGACGCGGATATCCTCGCGATCGTCGGCGACCTCACGACGCACGGCCGGCCGGACCAGATCGAGGGCTTCATCGGCGAGCTCAAGGGCGTCGACGTCCCGATCGTGGTCGTCCTCGGCAACCACGACCTCGAAGGCGAAGCCGAAGGCGCGATCACGGAGATGCTGGAGGAGCGGGGCGTCCACGTGCTCGACGGCAGTGGCGTTGTCATCGACGGTGTCGGCTTCGCCGGCACGAAAGGATTCGCGGGCGGTTTCGGTCGCGGCGCGCTCGCTCCCTTCGGCGAACCACTCATCAAGGAATTCGTCAAGCACGCGATCGACGAGTCGATCAAGCTCGAGAATGCGATGCGTACGCTGACGACGGAAACCCGCATCGTGCTGCTGCACTACGCGCCGATCGAAGAGACCGTGCACGGCGAGCCGGAATCGATCTGGCCGTTCCTCGGCTCCTCCCGCCTCGTGCAGCCAATCGACACGATCGGCGCGACCGCGGTGTTCCACGGTCACGCGCATCATGGCACGGCGGAGGGCAGGACGCCCGCAGGTGTGCCCGTCTACAACGCCGCACTGCCACTGCTCCGCGAACGCGGCATGAGCTTTCTGCTGTATGAAGTCCCCGCACCGGACCGCAGGCGCTCAGGCGCGGCCAAGCCTGCGACGATGGACGAAGCGACCACCCGCTAACATCACATCACGCCCGGCACCACAACTCGGTCTGCTCCCCTAGCCATACTTCTCCAGGAAACGGATGAGTGCCACCTCCTCCGGATAGTAGCCGACAGGTTCCTCCTCCGGGATCGCCTGGCGGCGGCGCCGCGCGTGGGTGGCAACCGTGCGGCGCTGTTCGTACTGCTCGAGGACGGCCGGATGGATGTACGCCTTGCGACAGATTGCGGGCGTATTGCCCAGCTCGGCAGCGACCAGCTTGCACGCAAGCGCAATATTGCGCTTCGCTTCGGTCGGATTGCTGGGCGGCCCCAGATCCGCCAGGATCGTCGCAGCGCGCACGGTCCCGCCGAACGTGCGCAGATCCTTCGACGTGTACCGCTCTCCCAGGATGTCGCGCAGGTAGCGGTTCACGCTCTGCGCGGTCACGGCGCGCACTGACGAGGCGGCGACAGCGCGGCGCGCGCGGGCCCTGTTGCGCCCGCCCTGCCGACGGCTCCGCGGGCGACCGCCGTTCACCTCCTGGCCGTCCTCCGCGATGTACTGAAACAGGCGGTTGCCCGGCAGCGCGAGCAGCTCCTCGATGATCTCGACCAGCGGCGTCGCTGCAACGACCTGCCGCTGATCCATGCTACGCTTGCCCGTATACGAGAAGACGAGGTTGCGATCGTTCACCGCGACGTGTGACTTCTTCAGCGTGCAGATGCCGAACGTGCGGTTGCTCACCGCGTAACGCTCGCTGCCAGCGCGGAAATAGGCGCGGCAGATCAGCCGAACCACCGTCGCAAGCACCTTCTCGCGATCGAGCTGCCGCCGCTTCAGGTGACGGTTCGTCGTCGCGCGAAGCTGCGGCAGCGCGCCCGCCACGTGCAGCACGCGCCGCCACTTCTTGCGATCCTGTCGCGCGACGTGGCCCGCACTGTAGCGGTACTGTTTCCGGCCGGCAGCATCGATGCCCCACACCTGGATCTTCCGGTCGGGATCCGGAGAGATGTGGACGTCCGTCCACCCTGGCGGGATCACCAGGGAGCGAATCCGCGAAAGCGTCGCCTCCGAGGTGAGCTCCCGCCCGTTCGCGCCGACGTACCGGAACCCGCGCTTCTGCGTTCCCGTCCTTCGCCACCAGGACTCGGCTGCCACCGCTCCATTCCTCGATCTCGCCATGATGCACGACCCGACTTTCACGGTCCGTGCCACGCAACCATCTTGCGTGCATGAGATCCATCGCCTTCGTCGCCGGCGCAACGGGTTATACAGGGAGCCATCTCGTCGCCGTACTGCGCGAGCACGCCGTTCCCACGGTCGCGCATGTCCGGCCGGATTCGCCTGCGCTCGCCGACTGGACGAGCAGGTTCGACGCGATCGGCGCGGACGTCGATACCACGGCGTGGGAGCCCAAGTCGATCGCAGCGACCATCGCCCGCACGGCGCCCGCATACATCTTCGCCCTCCTGGGGACGACGCGCGCCCGCGCGCGTACCGACCAGGACGCGACTTACGAACACGTCGACTACGGCATGACGCACATGCTGCTCACCGCCACCCGCGACCATGCACCATCCGCACTGTTCGTGTACCTCTCCTCGATCGGCGCCCGCGAGAACACACGCAACGACTACCTCGCCGTGCGCGGACGCATCGAGCGCGAGCTGCGCGAGAGCGGCGTCGACCACCTGATCGCACGCCCGGCCTTCATCTCCGGCAACGACCGCCGTGAGCCGCGACCCGCCGAACGCCTCGGAGCCCGGTTCCTCGACGCCGCGCTTCGCCTCGCCGGAACCCTGGGCGCACCTTCCCTCGCCCAGAGCTATACCTCCATGACGGGACGCGAGCTCGCTCACGGCCTCGTCGGACTCGCACTCGCACACCGCCAGGGCATCGTCGGGCCGCGCGAACTGCGGACACCATGACCCGCCGGGCATGACCCGCCGGGGGGTTGCCGGAGGCCACACGTCGCGCTACCATATACCCAAGGGGGGTATGGCATTCCTGGCGAACGAGCGAGGGCCGACATGGCCGAGCACGGACAGGCAGCGGGGCCGGTGCATGCGGCGGCGGTGGATCCGGAGATCCGGAAGCAGTCACAGGCGCGGCTGAAGCGGATCGAAGGGCAGGTGCGCGGGATTCACCGGATGGTAGAGGAGGGGCGCTACTGCGCGGACATTTTGACGCAGATCTCGTCGGTGCAGGAGGCGCTGCGGGGGGTTGGGAAGCTGTTGATGCGGAATCACCTGGAGCACTGCGTGACGGACGCGCTGCGGTCGGGCGACCGGCTGGAGGCGGAGCGGGCGTACCAGGAGGTCCTGGATCTCATGTACCGACACGCGCGGTGAGGGTGGAGTCATGAGCAGCAGAAGGGGGAGTAGGGTGGTAGTCGGCGAGCGTCCGGCGGGAAGCGTGCTGGAGCGACGACCGCAGGCCGAGGCGGAGCGGGTGACGGTGCCGCTGGTGGGGATGACGTGTGCGGCGTGCGCGGCGCGCATCCAGAAGAAGGTGTCGAAGGGCGAGGGGGTGCTGGACGTTGCGGTGAATTTCGGCACGGAGCGGGCGACGGTGACGTTCGACCCGACGTCGGCGGATGCGGGTGCGATTGTGGGGCTCGTCCGCTCGGCTGGATACGATGCGCGTCTCGAGGCAACGGACCTGTACGTGGATGGGCTGGACATGGCGGTGAGCGGTGGGTCAGTGGAGCGTCAGCTGCTTGCAGTGCCGGGCGTCGTGAGTGCGTCGGCGAATGTGGCGACGTCGAGTGTCCGGGTGGAGCACCTGCCGGAGTCGGTAGCACCGGAGGATTTCGCTGCTGCGATCGAGCGGGCCGGCTATCGTCTGGCGCAGCCGGTGGACGTTGCGGATCCGGTAGAGCGGGAGCGGGTTGCGCGCGCGCGCGACTATCGCAGGCTGCGCCAGCGTTTCTGGGTCGCGGCGGTGATCGGCGTGGTGACCATGGTTCTCTCCATGCCCCTGATGATGGCGGAAGGTGCTGCGGGCAGTGCGGACCTGTTGAACCGGCTGATGATGCCGGTGGCGGACGGCGTGCTGCGCGTGCTGCCGTTTCTGGCCGATGTGAGCGGCAATGCGCTGCGGTGGGCGCTGCTCGTGCTCACGGTGCCGGTGCTGGCGTGGTCGGGCCGCCCGTTCTTTCGCGGTGCCTGGAGCGGCGCCCTTCATGGCACGACGGACATGAACACGCTGATCGCGCTCGGCACGGGCGCGGCGTTTCTGTACAGTGTGGTGGCGACGGTCGTACCGTCGGTGTTCACGAATGCAGGGCTGCCGCCGAATGTGTACTACGAGGCGGTCGCGATGATCATTGCGCTGATTCTGCTCGGCAAGGTGCTGGAAGCGCGAGCGAAGGGGCGCACGTCGGATGCAATCCGCGCACTGATGGCGTTGCAGCCGAAGACCGCGCGCGTGCTCGTTGATGGCGTCGAGTCTCACGTGGAGATTTCTGCATTGCGCGTCGGTGACGTGATCGTGGTGCGTCCCGGGGAGAAGGTGGCGGTCGACGGCGTGGTCGAGGCCGGCCACAGCGCAGTGAACGAATCGATGCTGACGGGCGAGTCGCTCCCGGTGGAGAAGGCGCCGGGTGACGACGTGGTTGGCGGCACGATGAACGGGAGTGGCAGCCTGCGCTTTCGAGCGACACGTGTCGGCCGTGATATGGCGCTCGCGCAGATCGTCGCTCTGGTTCAGCAGGCGCAGGGGTCGAAGGCGCCGATCCAGCGGCTGGCGGACCGGATTGCCGGCGTATTCGTGCCGATCGTGATTGCCGTTGCGCTGCTCGCGTTCATCGCGTGGCTGCTTGTCGGACCCTCGCCGTCCTTCGTGTTTGCGATGGTCGCGTTCGTAACGGTGCTCATCATCGCATGTCCTTGCGCCATGGGGCTTGCGACGCCGACGGCGGTGATGGTCGGCACGGGGGGTGCCGCGGAGCGAGGCATCCTGTTCCGCAATGCGGAGAGCCTGGAGTCAGCGCGCAGCGTGCGAGTCGTCGTTCTCGACAAGACCGGCACACTCACGGAGGGGAAGCCTGCGCTGGTCGGCGGTGTGGTGCTCGGTGCGGATGGGGTGCGCGAGGAATTCGGCCGCGCCCGTACGGGCGCCGTCGTCGGCGAGCTGCTGCAGCTGGCGGCCTCCGCAGAGCGCGGCAGCGAGCATCCGCTGGCGTCGGCGATCACGCGGGCCGCACGTGACGCGGGTCTCGCGCTCGACGATGCGGCGTCGTTCGATTCGTTCGGTGGGCGCGGCGTGCAGGCGGTCGTGCGCGGTCGGAGCGTCACGATCGGGAATGGCGCGCTGATGCACGATCGGGCAGTGGACATCGATGCGCTTGCGCCGGCAGCGCAGGAATGGGCAGTGCGTGGCGCCACGCCGGTCTACGTCGCGATCGATGGTCGCGCACGCGGCATGCTGGCCATCGCGGATCCGGTAAAGGCGACGAGTCGCGCCGCCGTCGCGAGGTTGCGCGCCATGGGGCTCGACGTCTGGATGCTGACGGGCGACAACGAGGCGACCGCGCGGGCGATCGCGCGCGACGTCGGCATCGACCATGTCGTGGCCGAAGTGCAGCCGGCCGACAAGGCGCGCATGGTGAAGCGGCTGCAAGCGGAGCGCGGTGCGCGCGTGGCGATGGTCGGCGACGGCGTCAATGACGCGCCGGCGCTGGCGCAGGCGGACGTCGGCTTCGCGATCGGCGGCGGAACGGACGTCGCCATGGAAGCGTCGGACATCACGCTGGTCGGCGGTGAGCTCACGGGTGTGGCGACTGCCTTCGAGCTGTCCCGCCGGACCATGCGCGTGATCCGGCAGAATCTGTTCTGGGCATTCATCTACAATGTGATCGGGGTACCGATCGCCGCGGGGGCGCTCTATCCCCTGACCGGCGCGCTGCTGTCGCCGGTGTTTGCGAGCGCTGCAATGGCGCTCAGCTCCGTGAGTGTGGTAACGAATTCGCTGCGACTCAGGCGTCTCGCACGAACCGCCTGAGACACGCGGCCCGAAACTGGCAAGCGATGGCGAGTGGCGCCATCGCGTTTTTTGGACGGTGCGGCCTGGCCGCGCCGGGGAGGCAGCGATGGCAACGACGACCCTGAAGGTTTCCGGGATGAGCTGTGGACACTGCGTGCGTACGGTGACGGAGGCGCTCGAGGGCGTGGACGGCGTCACGCGCGCAGACGTCGACCTGCAGCAGGGCAGGGCGACCGTCGAGTACGACGAAGCGCGCACGAGCGCGCCCGCCCTTGCAGCCGCGGTCTCGGACGAGGGCTATACGGCAGAGGAGACGACATGACCCAGGCGCCCCGAACGACGGAGAGCGAGTCGCGCGACAACGCTGCGATCCGCGACCTGATGCACCAGATCCAGGACCGGTTGACGGTCCCCGATCGTGCGACGCTCGCCCTCGGCCTCATCGGTCACCTGGCCACGCTCATGAACGGGCGGCAGATCGAGAAGCTGCTCGGACAGCTGGCTGAACAGGCGAGCAAAGTGCAGGACGTGCCGCCGTCGCGGCGGCAGGGGCGTTCCGATGACGACGGCGGCCACGAAACGCGTGAGGTAGCCGCCAGCGCGTCGCCCGACGCGCGCACGCCGCGCGATGAGCGGAGGCCCGAGGGACGCACGCACCCGCACGAGGTCGGCGTGCAGGGACGCGGCGCGCTCACGGATGACGCGGGGCCGATCCTCTAGTCCGCTGGTCGGCGTGTTCGATCATCGGAGCAGGATGTAGGCATCGACGAGCTCGCGCAGCTCGCCGCCGGGCTGCAGCGAGAAGGTCGTGCCGGGCGTCGCGAAGACGCGCACGGGCGCACCGATCGGATCGAACGCCTCGGTAACCGGCAGTCCGAACTGTGCCGGTGCGTCGGGGACGCCCTGCCGCAGGACATCCCAGGCACCGCTCGATCGGTACGCCACCACCTCCGGGGCGAGGGCGCGCGAGGCGGGTGCATCGACCAGGACCCCGTAGACGTCGCGCGGAAATCGATCGCGCATGCGCTGCGCGAGCCATGTGATCTCGACGAGGCCCGTCCCGCCCGTCTGGAGCGCCGCACCCCCTCGCATCACGCGCAGTCCCTCCACGAAGAAGAGCACACGAGCCCGGGCGTTCCGCTCGAGGAGCAGGGAATCCAGCCGCGCTTCCATGAAGGCGTCCCGTTCGCCGTAGAGCTCGCCCGCACGATTCGGTGACAGCGCGCGCTCCGGCGGCCACCTCGGCGGATCCATGGCGATCACCCGGATAGCGCGGTCCGCCGTCATCTCGCTGTTGAGCCGCCAGATCGTCCGGTACAGCTCGAGGTACGAGCGCGATACCCCCTCCGCCTCACGGATCGCGCGCGGCCGGGACAGCAGGAGCGAAGCGTCTTCCGGCGTCGTGAGGAAGTACCGGTCGAGGTAGGGCTGCTCGTCGGCCGGGATCTCCACGGCGACCGCGTCGAGCCCGGACTCCCCCGCGATCCGCTCGAGCGCGCGGGCCGCAAACGTTTTCGGGGCAGCAGCAGCGGGAACGTCCCCCAGGAAAACCAGGCGGTGGCGCCGTCCGGCCGTGGCGATGAGCTCCAGCGGATCGATGTGCGACGCCTCCGCGTACGGCAGCAGCTCCCGCTCCGCCACGCCGCCGCCTCGCATCTCCAGCACCGCCGCGACCGCCAGAATCAGGGCCAGCGCCACGAGCGCCAGCTTGGCCGTCGTGCCGACGTCCACGCGAGGCGCCCGCGGGACGTACCGCCGGCGCGCCCGGCGCAGCCGGATCTGCTCAATCGGATTCCACATCCGCCACTCCTGTCCCGGTTTCCCCGGCTGCCGTGCAACCTGCGGACCGCGCGGCGCCGATTGCCGCAGGGGGTGCATTTCGATAGATTCTTCCAGTCAGCCCCCAACAGGTTCCTGGAGGAGCGATGGATGATAGTGTGGCGAAGGACGCCAAGCGGCTGCTCCTGCGCTACGGCGCTCCGATCTCGGTCGTGGATCGCCTGAGCGACGACGAGCGCATCCTATACGCGCGTTCCATCCTGAAGACGGCGGTCCCGAAGCGCCCCGCGCACCTGCGCGAGCTGCTCGTCGGGGACGGCCGGATGGTCGCCCGCTGAGCGAGCCGTAACGATCGTCCAAGCAACGCAGAACAGACCGCCTCCGGCCCGACCGGAGGCGGTTTTTTCTTACGGCTGGTGTGGCGGGCGGGGTGGGGCGTGGGCGTGGGGGTGGGGGTCAGCGGGTGAGGATGGGGGAACGGCGGAGACCGGCGGTCGCGGTTAGCGGTTCAGGGTGAGCGTAAGTATGCGGGGTGCGTCGAGGACGAGCTGGACGGGGGCGACGACACGGTCGGGGTAGGGGCGGAGGGCGAGGGTGGCGGGGGCGTGGTCGACGAGGACGTCGCCTATGGCCGATTGGACCGTGGGCTCGAGGATGAGCGTGAGGGGGAGGGGGCCTGCGGTCTGTTCGACCGTGATCTCTACGGTGCGGACGTCGCGCTGGACGCGCAGGTCCAGACTCGACTCGCCGATCCGGATATTCGTGGCCGACCACGTGGGCCATGCCGCGGGGACGTGCAGTCGCATGCGGATGCGGCCGCGATCGGCGTCGGGATCGATGCCGAGAACGCCGGCTGCCAGGATGGCAAGCAGCGCCGGCAGCGAGCCCGGGGGCGGATCCAGCGCCAGGCCGGTCCAGCCCGCGATGCCGGCATCCGTTCTGCCGTCGAGCAGATCCTCGAGACTCGTCCGCACGACCGGGGATATGAGGCCGGTGGTGGCGCCATCGGCACTGCGGTTCGGGTCGGCGCCGCGGGCAAGGCCGCGCAGGGTCTGGGCGGCAGGCGCGTCGCAGAGCGCTTCGGCCAGCGCGAGCAGGTCACGGGAAAGCTCGGGAATCGAGGGACCGGGTACGAGGTCTCCGGGTGCCGGGCTCTCGTCGCGTCTCGTAGCCAACGCCGCGCCGGCCAGCGCCTGGAGCGCGGCGACCGCGGCAGGCAGCCACGTGCGCGCCCCCCCGGCGTCCCCGGTCCAGCCGAAGTAGCGTGCCGTCGCCCATGCACCGACGGGCCCCGCGGCCGACCCCGCCGCAGCGTGATGCGTGGCCCATGCGTCGATCGCGGCGCGCGCCAGCGCGTGATCGCCGATCACGAGCGCGGCGAATGCTTCGATGAGGCCGGCAGGGGGCGCAGACGCGTCGAGCTGCTCGACGACCGCCCGTTTTGCGTTCTCGACAGCAGTGCTCAGCCGCGGGTCGGGATGCGCCAGCGCGAGGGCGTGGGTGCTCAGCCGTCGCATGCGCCCTGCGCGCGCGCGCCGCAGCGCCTGCTCGTTCGGCGACGCTGGCATCTCAGCGTCCACCTTGCGGCGCCCGGTCCCCGGCAGTCCAATTCTGCGTCGCCCGTGTCATCACGATGCGGAATCTAGATGACGTCGGCCGCCCGCGCGCGGCCGGCGCGTGCCCCCCACCAGGGATTGCACCGTGGTTTCCAGCACGGCTCGCTCGTTCTGCCTCGCCGCCGCCGCCGCCGCCGGTGCGCTGCTGCTGCTGCCGGGCGCGACGCTGGCGCAGGCACCCGACTGGCTGCTGCCGCGCACCCGTCATTTCCAGCATCCGCTCGCCGACCCGATGGCGCCGCGCTTCGCGATCGGTCTCGTCGCGACGGACGTGTTGCGCACGCGCGGACCGGAAAGGCCGTCGTTCGTGCTGCCGGATTCGGCGGATGCGGCCTTCGATGTACAGGCTGCGGCGGCGGTCGGCGGCACGCTACCGCTCTTCCGGCTGGCGGAGTGGCCGGGCGGCGGGGTGATCGTGGCCGGCGAAGTCGCTGCGTTCGCGCGATTCCGGATCGAGTACCCGAGCCGGGACGATCTCGGCACCGACTGGTTCGTCGCTCTGCCCGTCGAAGTGCGGCAGGACGAGTGGTCCGGTCGCATCGCAATCACGCACCGCAGCTCGCACCTGGGCGACGAGTTCATCACACTGACGGATGCGGAGCGCATCGAGTTCGGCCACGAATCGATTGAGTTGATGGCCGCGCGCGCATTCGGCGATGCGCGCGTGTACGGGGGCGGTGCCTGGATTTTTCGCTCGAACACTGCGTGGGAGATGCGGATGCGGGGTCTGGGCGACCACGACCGTTTCGAGTTGCAGGCGGGTGCCGACGGCGAGTGGCCGATCGGTGGTGTCGGACGTGCCTACGCGGGGGTGGACGTGCAGGCAGCGGAACGTACCGACTGGCAGACACAGGTGGCGCTCGTCGCGGGTGCGGGGGTGAGCGGCAATGGCCGTGCGATCCGCCTCCTCGCCCGCTTTCATGACGGGGTTTCGCCGATGGGCGAGTTCTTCCTGACGGACGAGCGGTTCGTGTCGCTGGAGCTGGAGATTCTGCCCTGAGCGCTCAGGGCACGCGGAACTGTCGCGACTGGACGACTTCGCGCCGGCCGATGCGCACCTTCACCTCGATCTCGTAGCTGCCCTCCCGCAGTCCGGATGACACCTCGCGCGTCAGCCGCACGATGCCGTCGCCGTCGGGCGCGGCCACTTCCTCGAAACGCAGCACCACGGGGTCGTCCGCGCCGAAGAGGCGGCCGAGCGCGCGGCCGATGCCGCCGCCCGTCTCGCGCACGACGATCTGCGTGGCATAGCGGGCATCCGGTTCGACGTTGTAGAGCTCGTAGTAGACGTTCAGTCTGCCGCCCGGAAACACGTCGTGCGTAGACAGTGCAATGCGTGTCGTGCCGCGCGTATAGGTGCGCGGAACATCCGGCGAACCGAGCATCAGGTCGCTCATCTGCAGAGCGGGCCCGCCCAGGTCACGCACCCTCACTTCCCCGCCGAACCAGCTGCCCCGCGTGCTGTCGGTCGGATGACGCACGAACACCCGATAGATCCCATACGGCACGGGATCGGTTGTGATCGCGATCGCGCCCTCGCGGCGGCCGTCATCGTGCTCGGTGCCGGGCGCGAGCGCGACGCGCGCGTCTGCGGTGCCGAAGCGGTCGAAGATGGTATCCGCCACGACGAACGAGACGTCTGCATGCACGAGCGTGGTGTCTTCGACCCCGATCGCCGCGATGACTTCCGTGCGGTTGTCGGGCGCGCGGAAATTGTAGAGCTGCTGCGTGAAGGGCAGTGCATGCTCGAACGCCGGCCGATCGGTATCCGTCACGAGAGCGTCGCGCACGTAGCGGCGGATCTCCAGTCCCGCCCAGCGGCGACGCGCGCCGCTGCAGCTCGCGACGAGATCACCGATGGCTTCGCTGTAGCGCGCGCGCTCGATGAGCCACTCCTGGTCACACGGCACGTCGTAGAGGAGCAGGTACTCGGCGTAGTTCTCGTCCTGACCGAGCACGAAGTTGAACAACTGCCAGCCTCCCTCCGGCGCACGATAGACCCAGGTCTCGGCCGGGCTCCGACCGGCGCGCGACGAGCGTATCGCTTCAATCGGCTCGCCGTGTCGCAGGTAGATCAGGCCGCGATCATCGTACGGCATGCCCGGATCGCGCTCCCAGATCAGGGCGGACTTCGGCGGGACTCCCGCCCAGCGCCGACGCGGGTAGCGTTGCTGCACCACCCCCAGCCGGCGGTAGTGCTCGATGATTCGTGCTTCCGGTGCAAGCCCGGAGAGCGCGGCGCGCATCGTCCAGAAGTCGCGCAGCCACGCACGCCGCTCGGCGATGGTGGCGACCGAGAAGTGCGCGAGCTCCCGGCTCTCGGCGATGTGGCGCACGTCGTCGCGATATAGGAGCAGCGTAGCGGAATCCGCGGTCGCAATGCCGTCGAAGTATGCCCGCGCGCCTTCGTTCTGGCGCCCGGTCGTGCGTAGCAGGGCGAGCGCGCGAGCGCGCGCCGCCGCGCCGGCCGGATCCGCGCCTTTCGCCAGCGCCTGCTCCGCAGCAGTGAGCGCCCGGTTGGGGTCGCCCGAGGCGAGGGCTGCGGTCGACAGCGCGATGAGCGCACCGGCATCCGCGGCGCCGCGCTCCGCAGCAACGGACAGCGCGGTGCCGGCTGCACGGATCGCCTCGTCGTCGCGGCGCTCGAGGCCCAGGTGCAGGAGCGTCTCGGCAGCGCGCGTATGCAATGGATCGAGGCGCAGTGATCGCAGCAACGCATCCCGGGCCCGGCTTCGGCTGTCCAGCCCGAGCGCGCCGAAGAGGACATCGTCAGCAAGGAATCCCGTGGGTGCCGGGATGGGCGGCGGAGGGATGCGCGGCTCGCCCACGCGCGCGAGTGCAGCACCATACCCGTAGTGCGCCCAGGCGTTGCGCGGCGCCAGGTCCACCGCCCGCTCGAAGCTGCGCTCGGCGCGCTCCACGTCCGCCTCATCGCCCGTCTGCACGAAGAGACGCAGCGCGGCCAGGCCGTGTGCGACCAGCTCGTCCGCGTCGTGCTGCGCGGGGTCTGTGGCCGTCAGCTCCCGCAGTACCGCCACGTCCCGGATCGCAGCCAGCGAGTCCTGGAAGCGGGCCGGGTCGAACTGCTGCGCGCCCGCGCCCGACGGCACGAGCAGGGCGACGAAGGCGAGCGCGATGGAGCGGTGCTGTTGCATGGATTCCACTGCGGGTGGGCGGCGGTCAGCCCCTCGCGGCGCCGACTCCACTCACTACCCGATGGTGCGGGCGCCGTTCCTGAGTCGCAGCGCACCTTGCCGGCTCCGGCGGAGCGGGCGAACATTCGGAATGACTCTGACGGTGATGAGGACGGCGCGCCCACAGCCGGGAGCGCGGCGGCGGTGAGGCGGCTGCGACGCGTCGGGACGGTCGTGTTCGACTGCGACTCGACATTGTGTGCCACCGAAGGCATCGAGGAGCTCGCGCGCCGGCGCGGTGCCTCGGTGCGCGATCTCACCGAGGCCGTAATGCGCGGCGAGGTCCCGATGGAGGAGGTCTACAGCCGCCGCCTCGCGATCGTGCAACCCACACGCGACGACGTGGACGCGCTCAAGCAGATCTACATCGATAAGCTGGTACCCGACGCCCGGGAAACCGTCAGCGCGCTGCGCGCCGAGGGCATTCAGGTGCGTGTCATGAGTGCGGGTGTGCGTGCCGCCATCGACGCCGTGGGCGCCGAGCTCGGACTGAGCCCTCGCGACGTCGCCGGCGTCGAGGTCTACCACGACGACAGGGGCGAGTACGACGACTTCGATGCCGCGTCCCCGCTCGCACGCGCGTTCGGCAAGCGCGACCTGCTGCGCGTCTGGCGCAGCGAGCTGGGCGGTGCATTCATGATGGTCGGTGATGGCGCCACGGACCTGGAAGCGGCCGATGCCGCCGACGTGTTCGTGGCGTATGCCGGTGTGGTCGAACGGCCAGCCGTCCTCGCCGAGGCAGACGTAGTCGTCCGCTCCGCTTCACTCGCCCCGATTCTGCCCCTCGCGCTCGCCGGCGAGGCACCACGCCTTGCGCGTAACCGCGCGCTCTTCGAGAAGGGCCTCGAGCTGCTCGAGCCCGAGTATCGATCCTATCTGCCGTACGCGAGAAACACGGAATGAGAAATGTCGTGAAACAGGAATTCGGCCGCTTCTTCCTGCCCGGGCCGACGGAAGTCCGGCCGGAAGTGCTCGAGGCGATGACGCGCCCCATGATCGGCCATCGCGTCGCCGAGATGGAGGAGCTGATCGGCAGCATCGAGCCCGGCCTCAAGTACGTGTTCCAGACGGATCGGCCCGTCTACATCTCGGCGTCCTCCGCGACCGGCCTGATGGAGGGCGCCGTGCGCAACGGTGCGCGCCGCAAGGTGCTGGCGCTGGTGAACGGTGCGTTCAGTGAACGGTTCTACAAGATCACCGTCGCGACCGGTCTGCATGCGGACCCGATCGAAGTGCCGTGGGGGGAGGCCCACACGCCGGAGATGGTCGTGGGTGCCCTGCGTCGAGGCATCTACGATGCCGTCACGGTCGTCCACTCCGAGACATCGACGGGGGTGCTCAACCCGATTCGCGAGATTGCGCAGGTGGTGCGTGATGCGGGCGACGTCGTGCTCCTCGTCGACAGCGTCTCCGGCCTGGGTGGTGCACCGGTCTACACGGATGACTGGAAGCTCGACTTCGTGCTGACGGGATCGCAGAAGTGCTTCGCGCTCCCGCCCGGCCTCGCGTTCGGCGTTGCGCAGAAGAACGTGCTCGAGCGCGCGAGCCGCAAGATGGATCGCGGCATCTACTTCGACTTCCATGAGTTCGAGCGCAACATCCAGAAGAACCAGACGCCGAACACGCCTGCGGTCTCGCTCCTCTACGCGCTCGCGGATCAGCTCGATGCCATGCGAGCGGAAACGAACGAGGGCCGGTGGGACCGCCATCAGGCCATGGCCGATCGCGTCTACGCCTGGGTGCAGCACATGAACGACCGGGGCGTCGACCTGCGCATCCTCGCGCCCGCCGGATACCGTTCCCCGAGCACGACCACGATCCTGACGCCCGAGCCGTGGACGGGCCCGAAGGTGTGCGGCGCGCTGAAGGAGCGCGGCTACATCATCGCGACCGGGTATGGCAAGATGCGCGAGAATTCGATCCGCATCGGCACGATGGGTGATCACACGGTCGAGGAAACCGACAACCTGCTGGACGCGCTCTCGGACGTTTTCGGGGTCTGAGCTGCTGGGCGCCCGCATCTCCCGATTGAGCCGACGCATGCCGCGCTATCGTATCCTGATTGCCGACCCGATGTCTGCGGCGGGCCTGGCGCCGCTGTCGCGCGACCAGCGCTTCGAGCTGCGCGAGACCAGTGGCCTGAGCGGTGAGGAGCTCGCCCGCGCCATCGAGCCGTGCGACGCCGTGATCGTCCGCAGCAGCACGCGCATCACACGCGCGTCGCTCGAGCACGCACACCGCCTGCGGGTGATCGGACGCGCAGGCGTCGGCGTGGACAACATCGACGTCGCGGCGGCGACGGAGCGCGGTGTCGCGGTGCTCAATGCTCCGTCCGGCAACACCGTTTCAGCCGCGGAACTGACGTTCGCGCTGCTGCTGTCGCGCGCGCGCCGTATTCCCGCAGCCGATGGGTCCATGCGCGCGGGCGAATGGGACCGCAAGAGCTTCAATGGCTTCGAGCTGCATGGCAAGACGTTCGGGCTGATCGGCGCCGGCCGCATCGGTGGTGAAGTCGCACGGCGCGCACGGGCGTTCGGCATGCACGTCATCGTCTCCGATCCCTACCTGTCGGAGGAACGCGCACTCGAGCTGGATGTCGAGCGCGTCTCGCTCGAGGACGTCATCGAGCAGGCAGACGTGATCTCGCTCCACGTGCCGCTCACCGACGCGACCGCGGGGCTGATCGGCGCCGGTGAGCTCGCACGCATGAAGAACACGGCGATCCTCATCAATGCCGCACGGGGCGAGGTGATCGACGAGGATGCGCTGGTCGCAGCACTGCGGTCCGGAGCGATCGCGGGCGCCGCACTCGACGTCTTTGCACAGGAACCGCTGCCTGCCGATCACCCGCTGCGCTCCCTGCCGAATGTCGTGCTCACACCGCACCTGGGCGCGCAAACGGCAGAGGCGCAGCACAGCGTCGCGCTCGAGATCAGTGAGGGTGTGCGCCGTGCACTCGTGGACGGCGACATGCGCAGCGCAGTGAATGCACCGGCAATCGGCGGCGATGAGATGCGGCAGCTGCGGCCGCTCCTGCACCTGGCCGAGCGGCTGGGCAGGCTCGCGGCATGCCTCGAGGACGAGCCGGTTACGCGCATCGCGGTCCGCTACGGCGGCCCTCACGAGTCCGCAATGAAGCCGATCGTGTGCGCCGCACTGGCCGGCGTGCTGCGCGATGTCGTGGGTGCGAGCGCCGTCAACCTGGTGAATGCGATTCACGTGGCCGAGACGCGTGGCATCACCGTGGAGCGCACACGCGTCGGCACGCACGGTACGGACGAGGAGTTCGTCGAGGTCCGGCTGGCAAACGGCGGCAATGAGGTACGCGTGGCAGGTGCACTCGTCGCCGGGCGTCACCCGCGCATCGTCCGCATCAACCGCTTCCGCGTGGTCGTTCACCCGAGCGGCACGCTGCTCGTGATCCGGAACCGCGACGTGCCGGGTGTGATCGGTCGGGTCGGTACACTGCTCGGCGCCGCGCACATCAATATCGCGGAGTATCACCAGGCTCGTCTGCAGGCGGGCGGCGAGGCGCTCGCAGCCGTGAGCGTGGACGGCCGCATCGCGGACGAGGCGATGAAGGAGCTGCGCGGGCTGTCGGACGTGCTGGACGCGCGCCAGGTCGAACTGGAGTGAGCGTTACTTCTCCTCCGTACGTCCCGCCTGCCGGTCGCGCTTGCCCGGCCGGATCGGTTTTGCCACCCATTTCCCGATCTTCAACTGGCTGCTGAGACGCAGCCGTGGTGTGGACTGCATCCAGCCGCGGCGGATCTCGCGGGGCTCCTCGACCGTGACGAATGCGTCCGGGTCCCAGCGCGTGACCTCGTCGAGCACACGCGGAATCTCGCGGCGGGCGACGGCAGTATACACGATCTCGACGCGCCCTTCCCGTCCCTGTCCGAAGAACTCGGTCACACCGTAGCCCTGATCACGCAGGGACTCCGCGAGCTCGACGCCGCCTGCGCGTGAGATGATGCGGAGTGTGGCCAGTCCGATGGCGAGCTTCCCCTCGATCCAGAGCCCGACGATGTTGCCCATCGCGAAGCCGCCTGCATAGCCGAGCACGTGCCAGACGCTCTCGAGGTTACGGATCGCGCTGCCAACGGCGAAGATCCAGATGAGCACCTCGAAGAAACCGATGACCGGAACCATGACGCGCTGGTTCCTGACGGACAGCAGGATGCGCATGGTCGAGAGGGATACATCGAAGATGCGTAGAACGAAGATGAGCAGCGGTCCCCAGGGGCCCGCGAAGAGTGCGTCGATCTCGGCCATGTTCTCCGGGTGGTCACGTGTCGGTGCGCGCTGCGCGCGCGGCTCAGTTTATCTACCTTGCAGCCGAACGCAATCCTGAAGGAGCGCCTGTTACAGATGGCAAACATCGCGCGCGTTCCCGGGCTCCTGCTGCTCCTGCTGCTGGCGGCGTGCGGCGGTGCGCAGCGGGCAGGTACCGTGCCGGGCGCAGAGCGGTACGTCGTGCTCGTCTCTTTCGACGGGTTTCGCCACGACTATCTCGAGCGCGGTCTCACACCGACAATCGATTCGCTGGCCCGCGCCGGCATCCGGGCGCGCGGGCTGGTTCCGGTACAGCCCACGAAGACCTTCCCGAACCACTACTCGATCGCGACCGGGCTGTATCCGGGCGAACACGGGATCGTGGCGAATACGTTCTATGACACGCAGCGTGACGCGTGGTACTCGCCTGCGGACCGGAGCACCGTCGAGGACGGCACGTGGTATCGGGGTGAGCCCATCTGGGTCAGCGCACAGAAGCAGGGGCTGAAGACGGCCACGATGTTCTGGATCGGCAGTGAGGCGGATGTCGCAGGCGTGCGGCCGACGTACTGGAAGCGCTTCGATGCAGCGCTGGCGGACGAGGCGCGCGTCGACACCGTGCTCGCATGGCTCGGGTTGCCCGACAGCGCGCGCCCGCGACTCCTCACGCTCTATTTCGAGCTGACCGACGACGCCGGCAGCCGCTACGGCCCGTCATCACCGGAGGCGGATGCGGCGATTGCACGGGCGGATTCAATGATCGCCCGGTTGATCGACGGCGCACGGATCCTGCCGCACGGCGAACGCATCAACTACGTCATCGTCTCCGACCACGGCATGGCCATGACGCGCGACGTCGTGTTCCTGAGTGAGCATGTGGACACGACGGGCCTCCGGTTCGCGACGCACGGCCCGTTCGCGCTCTTCTATCTGGATGGTGACACGACGCGGATACGGACGCTGCGCGCGTCGCTCGCGCGCATGCCGCACGTGCGCGTGTACGAGCGCACCGAACTGCCAGCCGAGTGGCGGTGGGATGACCCGCGGGTCGGCGACCTGGTGCTGATTGCCGAGGCGTCCTGGCAGATCGGGCGCGCTCCGGTGCCGGTCGCGCCGCACGGCGCGCACGGCTGGCCCGCAGAGGAATCCGACGAAATGCAGGGCATCTTCGTGGCTGCCGGGCCGAACATACGCGACGGCGGGGTGCTACCCGCGTTTCGCAACGTGCACGTCTATCCCTTCCTGGCGGCGCTGCTGCAGGTGCAGCCGGCGGACGGGATCAGCGGAAATGCGGAGGTGCTCGGTGATTATGTGCGTTGAGCCCGGGCTGCACACCCCTGCGCGACTACTCGGGCCTGACCGCGGCGCACGTCAGCTCGTGGTGGACGGCCGCTGTGAGCCGAGCCGCGCGAGCGCACTGCGCGCATCACTTGCCCGCTCCCGCATGCGCCCTTCCAGGGCATCGGGGTCTCCTGCGGCAGTGATGAAGTGCGTGTAGGCGATGCGCGCGTTGCCGGGGTCGTCGCTCGCATCGAGGGCACGGGCGAGGACATAATGCCGCTGCAGCTCGAGAGCGGGCTCGCCCATCCACGGCACGCGCAGCAGCGAGATGGCCCTGGCTCGCGTCTGCGGATGTTCCGCCAGCAGCTCGACCCACCGGAACCAGAGCGCATCGAAAACGGAGCCGGACGCGAACCCGTTGCGCGGTAGCGTGGCCTGCACTGCGGCCAGTCCTGCGATCGGGTCATCGGACAGGGCAGTGGCAAACGCATGGCCGGCTTCCGCCACGATGCTCCAGACGCTATCGCCCTCGACGCCGTCGAGGGCGAGCGCCGCGCGCCGCGCGTCGTCGGCGTCGCGCCGGTCGATGGCGGCGATCAGACGCTGCGCGTGGCGCTGGCCGGGCTCCGGCTCGAGCAGCAGCCGGGAGATCGCGGCGCTGTCCGCGACACCGGCATAGACCGGCAGTCTGTCCAGCGCGCGCACGTGCGAGGCCGCGAGCGGGTCGCGTGCGAGTGGGGCGAGCAGCGTGCGCGCGCCGGCGAGGTCGCCGAGCGCAATGTCGATATGGGCCATCGCGGTGGCCGCGGCGTCCCGGTGCTCACCGCCGAGCGTCGCGCGGAACGCGTCCGTTGCGAGCACGCGCCGCTCCGGCGCAAGCTCGATGACAGCGCTGATCAACGGCAGCCGAACCGCGAGTGATGCCTGCCACGCCAGGTCCGCCGACGTGCTGTCGCCGGCCGCGACGGCGCGTGCGAGAACCTCACCGAGTGCGGCCGGATCGCGGCTCTGGAGCGCTGCAGCGGCGTCCTGATAGAGGTCACTGCCCGTGCTGGCCGGTGCGACGGCAGCCATCAGCGACGTGTACTGCTCGATGAGTCGGCTGTCGCCCGAGCGGAACGCGATCTCCAGTGGATGGATGAGCGCCGGCGTGAAGGACGGATCGAGGCCGAGCACTCGATCGAACAGGACGAGCAGCTCTTCCGGCCGACTGCGCAGGGGTGCGATCGACTGGTGTTGCGCGTGGTATTCGTCGTCGGCGAGGAGGAACCAGGCTTCCGCGTCGTCGGGATAGGCCTCGAGGTACGCACGCAGGGTATCCCTCGCCATCGCGGGCTCATCGTCCGCGCGCAGCCCCATGACGCGGACGAGCAGCTGCTCGCGGGCCGGAAGACGGTCGGCATGATAGACGGCCATCCGCGTGCTCGCCGCGCCTGCGGATGCGGTCACCCCCTCGCCGCCCCAGCTCGCGGTCATCGCAAGACGATAGTGCGCGAGCGGGAACATCGAGTCCTCGGCCACCGCGCGCGCGAACCATACGAGCGCGCTGTCCCACGAGGACGCACGATAGTGCTGCTCTCCCCGGAGGAACGCGCGGATCGCATCGATGTTGCCACTGGTGATCGCGCGCACGTTCGTGCGCGGCAGCGGCTGTGCACTGCGCGCGCTCCACAGGTCACGCAGCAGCGCGATGCTCAGGCTGTCGACCAGCTCGAGCACGCGATCGCTGCTGCCCTGTACCTGCGCGCTCGCAAGCGGCTCCGCGCCGTCGACCGGGAAGACGTCTGCGCTGATGCTCACTTCCGCACCGAACACGACCACGCTGCCCGTGAGCACCGAGCCCGCCCGCACGGCACGTGCGACGTCGAGCGCGGCCTGCTGGGGCGCAAGCGCCGCGTCCTCGTCGCGCTGCTCCCACCGGTACAGCACCGTGCGCGGATCAACGGTACGGATGCCGCCCACCTGATCCAGGTTGCGTGACAGCAGGTCGACGAAGCCCTCGCCGGTAATGCCCGCACCGCTGTCCCTGATCTCGACCGGCACGACCGCGATCACCTCCGCCCCCGGCTTGACCGCGCCGCCTGCGGCGCGCGGCACGTTCACCACGAGCGCAAAGCCGACGGCGGTGAGGAGCAGGAGCACGATCGGCGCGAAGATCGCCCATGGCGGCACGCGCGCGAGCAGGCGGCCCGGCTCGCCGCGGCGCGCCGTGATCCGCAGGCCTTCCGGTGTGACATCGAGCAGCCAGCCCAGGATCAGTGCGACGGGAAAGCCCGCGAGGCAGAGAATGACGAGCGCGCGAAATACGCCGTCGCTTACCGCCAGGGCATCGAAGATGAGATCGGCGGCCTGCAGCACGACGAAGACCGCAGCAGCGTACCCGACGCCGACACGGACCACGCGCCGGCGCTTCAGCTCGGCGAGGAAACTCGATGGATCGCTGGACTGGGTCATGGACTCCAACAATAAACGGTTACGGCATCACGAGCTATGACAGCCCGAACGCCAGGAATGTTGCCTGGCGCCTGCGGTCGAGGCTGGCCGACGGGTGCACGGCGGCAGTAACCTGTGCGAATGGCTGATATGGGACTGGTTCTGACGGGGGGGGGCGCGCGCGGTGCCTACCAGGTGGGGGTGCTTTCGTGGCTCGCCAAGCGCTACCCCGACCTGGAGATGCCCATCATCACCGGGGTGTCGGCGGGCGCCGTGAACGCCGCCAAGATTGCCGCACGGCTGGGCACATTCGGCCAGGCGATCGATGAGCTGCGCGCGCTGTGGGCCGAGCTGCGCGTCGAGGACGTCTTTCGCGTTGCGCCCTGGTCCCTCGGCTGGAGCGTGTTGCGCTGGGGCTCACGGCTGACGGCGGGGGGACGGAGCGGTGTGGCACAGGTGCGCGGGTTCCTGGACACGGAGCCGCTGCGCGAGCTGCTCGAGGAAGTGCTGGTCATGCAGGAGGGCGCGCTCGCCGGCATCGACTACAACGTCGAGCGGGGCGTATTGAAGGCGGTCGCCATCATCACGGCGTCGTACACGACGAGCCAGTCGGTCGTGTGGGTGCAGGGGCGGAACATCGAGCCGTGGACCCGGCCGAACCGGCGCGCCGTCCAGACGCGGCTGCGCGTGGATCACATCATGGCGTCGGCTGCGCTGCCGATCTTTTTTCCCGCCGTCCAGGTCAGTGATCCGGAGATCGGCGCGCACTGGTATGGTGACGGTGGGATGCGACTCTCGGCGCCGCTCTCACCTGCCCTGCACCTGGGCGCCCGCCGCGTGCTCGCGATCTCGACCCGGCACGACCGCGACTTCACCGAATCGAACGCGCCGGAAGTTCTCGGCTACCCACCGCCGGCGCAGGTGCTCGGCATGCTGCTCAACTCGGTGTTCCTGGATCTGATCGATCAGGACGTCCTGCGACTCGAGCGGCTCAACTCGCTGCTCGAGAAGCTGCCGGAGGGTGAGCGCAACGGACTTCGGCCGATTCGCATCCTGACGATGCGCCCGAGTCAGGACCTCGCGAAGCTGGCCGCCAACTACGAGCTGGACCTGCCGTGGGCGTTCCGGTTCCTGACACGCGGGCTCGGCACACAGCAGACGCGGTCCCCCGACGTGCTGGCGATGCTGATGTTCAATCCGAACTATCTGCAGGCAGTCATGGCCATGGGTGAGCGCGACGCGGAAGCACGCGCCCATGAGCTGGAGCGCTTCGTGGAGGACGAACAGCGCGACGAGGAGCGCTAGCGTTCCCGGCCGATGGCATTGTAGCGTCGCAGAATTTCGAGCGTGCGATCCAGCGGCAGCGCTTCCGCTGCACCCACCGTGGTCGCGCGGAACAGCGAATTGTAGATCGCCTCCTCCGTGGCTTCGGCGACCGCCTGGAAGATGGGCGAGACCGCGTCGTTCGGCAGCACGACCGACTGCCGCGGTGAGCGTGTCGTCGGATCGCGTCGTACGGATTGCGCCGTCGAAAAGGCGATCACGTAGTCACCCGATCCGTTGCTCATACTGGCACCCGTGCGGGCGAGACCGACGAGGGCACGGCGGGCGAGCCGCTCCAGGTTCCTTGCATCGAGCGGAGCATCCGTCGCCACCACGATCATGATGCTGCCGTCGGGCGGGAAGCCGTCGCGGTCGAGGTAGCGCGCGCGTTCCGCCGTGCCGGCATCGTCGGAATCCTGCTCTGCTGCGCTCAGGTGTCCCGCGTCCGCTGCGGTGTCGCGTGAAGCAGGCGCGGCCTCGACCTCCCGCTGGAAGCTGTACTTGCCGAGCTCGATACCGACCGGAGCTCCGTTGATCGCGAGCACCCCGCCGAAGTTGCTCTGCACCAGCACACCCACCGTGTAGCCGCCGTAGCTCTCCGGCAACACGCGCGACGAGGTGCCGATCCCGCCCTTCCAGCCGAACGCGACGGTGCCCGCGCCCGCACCGACGGAGCCCTCCGCCACCTCGCCACTGCGTGCGGATTCGAGGGCCTGCACCACGTGCGCCGGCGTGATCGGCCGCGCCCGGATGTCACTCAGCCCGCCATCGTTCGTCTCGCCAACGACCGGATTGATCGAGCGCACCTCCTCCATGCCGGGCTGCGCCAGCAGCCACTCCACCATCGCGTCCGCCGCTTTCCACACGCACAACGTGCACGTGAGCAGGATCGGCGTTTCCAGCTCGCCGAGCTCACGCACCTGCGTGACGCCGAGCAACTTGCCGAACCCGTTGCCGACGACGATGGCAGCGGGTACACGGCTGCGGAACGCATTTCCGTCGTGCGGCATGATCGCGGTCACGCCGGTGTGTACGGCACCCTCGTGAATCGTGGCGTGACCGACGCGCACGCCCGCCACATCCGTAATCGCGTTGCGTGCGCCGGGCTCGAAGATGCCCACGACGACGCCCGCATCGCGCGCCCGCGGCCGTTCTGTTTCCTGTGCCATCACGTTACCCGCGCCCGCCAGCGCCGCGAGCAGCACCAAGCCGATCCGAAGCCCCATGCCCCTGTCCCCGTTCACCGATTCACCAGTTCCCTTCCACCCGCTCGCGGCCGAGCCGTTCGAGCATCGCGGCCATGCGCGGCACCGGTACGCCCATTGGACAGACGTTCGCGGCAGCCGGATCACGGGCAGACTCGGGCGTGGAGGCGGCGACGGCGACTGCCCGGTCGAGTGCGCGCGACGGCCCTGCCACGAAGGTCCATGCCTCGTCCCATGCCGAGCGAGCCTGTGGTGCGCCCAGGGCACACAGCCCGCAGTGCACGCAATTCATGGTTGCCGGAAAAATGGCGCGCTCCTCCGGTAGCAGCGGCAGGAACCCCTCCGGGCGGACGGCTTCCAGAAAGCGCTCGCGGTCGTGCAGTGTGCCGAGCGCGCGGGCAGGCATGCGCACGAGTACGTGCGCTGCCATCCGATAACCGAGGTTCGCCCATGCGACCATGCGATTCGTGAAGCTGGCCATGCGCCTCCGTTCACGCCTGTTGCAGCATGTGCTCGACGGCGCGCACGCCGTCCAGTGCGGCGTGGCCGAGTCCATCGGCAACGCCCGCACGCACTGCCCCGGCGGCCCACACGTTCGTGATTGCCCACTCGCCACGGCCGTTGCCGAGTCGCTGGCGGCCGTCCACGCGCACGCCTGCAGTGAGCAGCGGCTGCGGCTCGGTGCGAACCGGATCCGACAGCACGAGCGGATCGACCTCGTCGAAACGCTCACCCAGGTGCTCGATCCAGACGGACGCACCGAACACCGTCTCGGCGAAGATCGGATCCGCGGCAATGCCGCCACCCACGTAGCGACCACTCGCGAGCACGAACCGGTCCGCGGCGAGCAGGATCGTCTCGTGTGCTCCCGTCGGCAGGACGTCGATCGTATCGACCCGATCGCCGGAGCGGCGCACGTCCACGACGTCCCCCTCGATGATGCGGACGCCTGCCGCGCGAACCGCCGCCTCGAGCGCGCGGTGCAGTCGCCAGCCCGGCAGCGACGGCGCAACCGCCAACGTCTCGCCAACGGGCATGCCCAGCGCCGCCTCGAGCGTCTCGCGCACAGCGGTCGGGTTCGTCGCGCCGAGCACTGCTGGCAGGATGAGTCGCGTGCAGCCGGTCCGCGCGACCACGGCGCGCAATGGCTCGATCAGCAACGCCGGGTCCGCTTCGATCGTGTGCGCGAGTGCAAGCGTCGCCCAACCGGTCGGTGTCGTGCCCGGCACCAGGATGCTGTCGGCGACCAGCTCCGCACCGGCTGCTTCGCCCCAGAGGCGGGACAGGGCGCGCGGACGAAAGGTCGGCAGGCCGTCGATTCCGACCACGCAGGCGCCGGTCTCGACGGCGGCGGCGGCATGTGACGCGGCCGCGTATTCGAAAAGGAGGAGCTCGCCGTCAGGATGCGGCAGGGGCGTTCCCTGGTCGACATGCAGCAGACGCTGCCCAGCCAGCGCGTTCGCAACCACCTCGGGCAGCGGGCCGCGCCAGCCCCCGCAGCCGAGCGCGGTGGCGCCCGGGGCGCGTTGCACGAGGGCGGCACTGAGTCCGGCTGCGCGTGCCGCGAGTGCTGCCGCTGCACCGGCGGCGCCGCCGCCGATGATCATGATCTCGACTCGCTCGGCCATGCGGCAGGATAACCAGGAGGATGCGCGTGCGGCAATTCGCGCAGGGTGGCGCATTTCCGGCTGCCGGGCGATATTCCGCCGCCATCGTGCCGGCGTCGTTCGGTCTGTGCAGTCTCAGGTCGGAGAAAGTCTGCCGGTTGCGGACCGCGGGATGCTGTGCGCGCGGTTGGCGCGTTGTCTTGACCGCCGCTCACAGAGCGGTAGTATCCTGCCGGGCTCCCGTCGCGCTGCGCCGGGATGTACGCCAGAAAGGAGCCGAAAGCCTTGTCGAAGTTCCTTCGCCGCGCAGGCGCGCTGCTCCCGCTCGCCACGCTCGCGATTCTCGCAGCATCCTGCAGCGCCGGCGGTGATTACCCCCAGACGACCTTCCGTCCTGTCAGTGATTACGGCGAGAAGCTGAACGCCGTGTTCTACAACACCACGGCATGGACCGTCGCCATCATGGTCCTCGTCGAGGTGCTGCTTATCTATATCATCTGGCGCTTCCGTGAGAAGCCCGGCCAGCCGCACCCCAAGCAGATCCACGGCAATACGAAGCTGGAGATCACGTGGACTGTGATCCCGGCGATCATTGTCGTGGTCATCTCCGTGCCCACGATTCTCACCATTTTCGACACGCAGCGAGCCGCACCGGAGGATGCGCTGCGCATCGAGGTGATCGGGCATCAGTGGTGGTGGGAGTTCCGCTACCCGGAAGAGGGCGTGGTCGCGGCAAACCAGTTCTACGTGCCGACGAACCGACCGATCGAGCTGCGTATGCATTCCGCCGACGTGATCCATTCCTTCTGGATCCCGCGGTTCGGCGGCAAGCGTGACGTGAACCCGCAGCCGGCGCCCGCGGAGGGGCAGGAACTCCACACGAACCAGATCCTCTTCACACCGCACCAGGAGGGAGTCTATTTGGGGCAGTGCGCGGAGTTCTGTGGCGAGTCCCATGGTATCATGCGCATGGTCGCCCATGCCGTGGCCCCGGAGGAGTTCGATGCCTGGGTCGCGGACATGCGCAGCGGCGCGACGAGCAGTGACGCGCTCACCATGCGCGCGCAGACGCCCGGCGCAACGGCTCCGCTCGCCGATCCGGCGGCCGCCACGGAGGAAGCCGGCGACAGCGCCCCGCCACGCGCACAGCCACAGGTCGCACCAGCGCAGACGCCGGCGCCGCTCCCCGTACCGACACCCGCCGCTCGCCAGGTCGGCGCGATTCCGGCACCGACCGGACTGGGCCCGCAACGCCCGCCCGTGCCGGCGCTGATGGTACCGGGCGCGCCGACCGAGGCGGAACTCGGCCGCGAGGTTTTCCTGTCGAAAGCGTGTACCGCGTGCCATGCGATTGCCGGCACACGCGCCCAGGGCGCGCTCGGACCCGTGCTGACGCGCTACGGGGCGCGCCCGTGGGTAGCCGCTGGTGCCGTGCGGAATACACAGGAAAACCTGGAGCAGTGGATCCGGAATCCGCAGAGCATCAAGCCGGGCGCGCTCATGCCGGGTGCCAGCACGCCCGGTGGCGGCATGCCGCCGACCAACCTGACCGATGAGGAGATTCGCCTCATCGCGACGTACCTGATGAGCCTGAAGTAGGCGCCGGATTCGAGGCGAAGAACGATAATGGCAACCATCGAAGCACACGCACCGGCTCAGCCGCATGCACACCCGCAGAAGAGCGGGCTGTGGGACTGGCTGACGACCGTGGACCACAAGAAGATCGGCATCATGTACGGTATCACGTCCATGATCTTCTTCCTGGTCGGCGGCATCGAGGCGTTCCTGATCCGGCTGCAGCTCGCCAAGGCAGAGAACACGCTCATCAGTGCCGAGGCCTACAACCAGATCTTCACGATGCACGGCACTACGATGGTGTTCCTCATGGGGATGCCGGTCGCCGTCGCACTGTTCAACTACCTCGTCCCGCTGCAGATCGGTGCCCGGGACGTCGCGTTCCCGCGCCTCAACGCGCTTTCCTACTGGATCTACCTGTTCGGCGCGATCTTCATGAATGCCAGCTTCCTCGTCGGCGCGGCGCCGAACGGTGGCTGGTTCGGATACGCCAACCTCTCGGCAACCGAGTACTCGCCCGGGCTGAACATGGATTTCTGGGCGCTCGGGCTCCAGGCGCTGGGCGTGGCATCGATCATCGGTGGCGTCAACTTCATCACCACGATCATCAACATGCGTGCGCCCGGCATGCGTCTCATGCGTATGCCGCTCTTCACCTGGATGGCGCTCGTCACGAACTTTCTCATCATAACGGCACTCCCGGTGCTGGCCGTCGCGCTCTTCCTGCTGACGTTCGACCGCTTCTGGGGCACGAACTTCTTCAACGTAGGCGCGGGCGGTGACCCGGTCGTCTGGCAGCACCTGTTCTGGATGTTCGGCCATCCGGAGGTCTACATCCTGATCCTGCCGGCATTCGGCATCGTCAGCGAGATCATCCCGACGTACTCGAAAAAGCCGCTCTTCGGTTATGCCGTCATGGTCTACTCGGGCGTGCTGATCGGCCTGATCTCCTGGGGCGTGTGGGCACATCACATGTTCGCCACCGGCATGGGGCCGATCGCCGACGCATTCTTCACGATCTCGACCATGATCATCGCGATCCCCACGGGCGTGAAAATCTTCAACTGGCTCGCCACCATGTGGGGCGGATCCATCCGCTTCACCACCGCGATGCTCTATGCGGTCGGCATGGTTGCGACGTTCACGATCGGCGGGATCTCAGGCGTCATGCACGCAACCTCGCCGCATGACCTGCAACAGACCGACACCTATTTCGTGGTCGCGCACTTCCACTACGTGCTCGTCGGCGGCACAGTGCTCGCCGTGTTCGGCGCCCTCTATCACTACTTCCCGAAGATCACCGGCCGCCTGATGGACGAACGGCTGGGCAAGCTGAACTTCTGGATTTTCTTCATCGGCTTCAACATGACGTTCATGCCGATGCACTGGGCCGGCCTGCTCGGGATGCCGCGCCGCATCTTTACGTACTCGAGCGAGCTGAACCTGGAACTACTGAATCAGATCACGACCGCAGGAGCGGTCGTGCAGGCGCTCGGCATGCTCGTCCTGATCGCGAACGTCGTGTACAGCCGCAAGCGTGGTACGCCCACGGGTCCGAACCCGTGGAATGCCGCCACGCTGGAGTGGGCGACGACATCGCCACCGGCCGTGTACAACTTCGCCAGGATCCCGACCGTCCACAGCCGCGAGCCCCTGTGGGTCGAGGCCGAGCCGGTGATCGCTGCGGTCCGCGGTGAGCCCGAGCCGATGCACATGCCGCCGAACTCGTACTGGCCGATCTTCACCGCGTTTGGCGTCGTCGTCACGTTCGTGCTGTTCCTGGCACCGTCCTGGTGGGAGCCGCTGATCGGCGTGGCATGGACGTTCGTCGGGGTCGTGAACTGGGCGTACGAGAAGACGTAGGCGCGGACGCGGGTGCTACCGCGCCCTCGTCCACTGCCCCTTCAGCACACCGGTCAGGGCGAGGACGAGCGCGAGCGCTGGCGGTGAGGGAACGACGAAGGACGAGTTGCCGTAAACTGGCGGCGTGGATGATGACGGGATGAGCGAGCAGTCCTCCAACCTGGCCTTAGCGCTAGCGCTCGTCCTACACGGTGAGACTGGACGCACGAGAGAGTCAGAATAGAATGGCGGATGCACAGAGCCACGCGCTCCACCCCCCGACGTCTACCGGTCTGAACACCTGGAAGCTCGGCTTCTGGGTCTTCATGGGCTCCGAGACGCTGTTCTTCGGGTCGCTGATCGCGACGTACATGGTGTACAAGCACGAGAGCGTCGTGGGCCCGTTTGCGACGGAAGTGCTGAACATCCCGCTGACCTCGATCAGCACATTCGTGCTGCTCATGTCGTCACTCGCGGTGGTGGTCGCCCTGGACGGCGTGCAGAAGGGGAGTCGCAGGCAGGCGATCGGAGGCCTGCTGGCCGTGGTCCTGCTCGGAGCGGGCTTCCTCGGCTTCCAGGCGTACGAGTTCACGCACTTCTATCACGTCGGCCTGACGCTACAGACGAACCTGTTCGGCTCGTCATTCTTCATCCTGACGGGCTTCCACGGCGCGCACGTCACGATCGGCGTGATCTGGCTGTTCATCCTGATGATGGATATCGTGCGGGGGCCGATGGTGCCGGCGCACGCATTGCGCGTGGAGATCGCCGGCCTGTACTGGCACTTCGTCGACATCGTCTGGATCGTGATCTTCACGCTGATCTACCTGATCGAGTAGGAGAGGACGCAATGGCGCAGGAGACCCATCAGGTGGATCACGAGCACGCGGACGGCGGCGGCCATGCCAGCCTGAAGACCTACGTCATCATCGGCGTGGTTCTCACGGTGGTCACCGCCATCGAGGTGGCGATCTTCTACATCCCGGCACTGGCGGGGGTGCTGATCCCCACGCTGCTCGCCCTTTCGCTCGGCAAGTTCATGCTGGTCGTACTGTTCTACATGCACCTGAAATTCGACAGCCGCATCTTCTGGCGCGTGTTCTTCGGGCCCCTGCTGCTCGCTGTCATGGTGGTCGTCGGTCTGATCATATTCATGAACGTACTGGCCGATTACCGCGTCTGACCGCACCGGGAAGCGATGTGATGGCGGCGCAGGCGCGGTGGAGCTTCGCTGCCGCAGGAAGTGAGAACGATGGTCGCAGTCCCCGCCATATATCCTGCTCTCGCGCTGCTGCACGGTAGCGCCGGCGACTTCTCATGGACGCGCTGGGAGCTGCATCCCAGCATCCTGATCGGCTGCGGCCTGCTGCTCGCCGGCTATGCGGCCCTCGTCGGGCCGCTCCGTCTTCGTTACCGCCTCGGACCGCCCGTCTCCGACGGCAAGCTGTTGTGGTTCACGAGTGGCGTCGTGCTCATGTTTCTGTCACTGAACGGGCCGATCCATGATCTGAGCGACAACTTCCTGTTCAGTGCGCACATGGTGCAGCACATGCTGCTCATGCTGATCATGCCACCGCTGCTCCTGCTGGGCCTGCCCGCGTGGGCACTCAGTCCGCTGCTGCGGCGCCGGCACCTGCGCACGATCGCCGCGGTGCTCACGAATCCGCTGGTCGCATTCGTCATCTACAACGCGGTCTTCGCCGTCTGGCATTTCCCGCAGTTCTACAACTGGGCGCTCGTGAACCACGATGTGCACATTGTGCAGCATCTCATGTTCATGGGTGCCGCCGTGATCATGTGGTGGCCGGTGGTCAATCCGGCGCCCGAGCTGAAGCAGATCAATACGCCCGTGCGGCTCGTGTACCTGTTTGCGCTCGGCATTCCAATGTCGATCGTGTCCGCGATCATCACCCTTTCGGATCGGGTGATGTATCCCTTCTATGCGCAGGCGCCCCGTGTCTTCGAGTCGCTTTCCGCGCTGGACGATCAGCAGCTGGGCGGCCTGATCATGTGGGTGCCGGGAGCACTCGTCTTCTGGGGTGCCATCACCATCATTTTCCTGCGTTGGGCTCAGCGTGAAGAGCGCAACGAGGTGCGCGAGCGGGAAGTCCTGGCGGGCGGACACGCCGGCTGACGCAGCCTGTCTGAATCCACAGTGAAGAAACTGCCTCTCGCGGAGATGCTCGTCGCGCTCGCTGTGCTCTCGGGCGGCGTGGCGGTGTACGCCTACGCGCACCGCGACGAGTCGGCGATCGAGATGACGAAGGACCGTGGCGACCTGATCGTGGCAGCACTCGACCGGTACCGCGCGGCGACGGGCACGTACCCCGCCTCGTTGCCACTGCTCGTGCCCGCACAGCTGGACAGCCTGCCGATGCCGTCTTGGGGCGAGGCATGGACGTATCGCACGTTCCAGGACGGCATGTTCGCGGAGCTCCTCGTCCGCGAGCCCGATGGCCTCCTGACGCTCCGCTACGACTTTACTTCAGGACGCTGGGCACTCGACAACTAGGCGATGCGTCAACGGACGCGCTTGAGCCACGTGCCCGCCGGGAGGCGCGCGGATGCGTTCGTCACCTGGTTGATGAGCGCCGCCTCCTCGTTCGGGATCGCCGACGGGTAGCGCTGCAGGAACTGACTGAACGACATGGCGGACGGCAGCCGCACCGGTTCGATCCGCTCGGGCTGGACGTTCAGTACCGACGGATCGGACTCGCGGGCGTAGCTGCGGATCGTCGCGCGGAACGCGCTGTCGTAGTTCCGGATGCTCTGTCCTGCCGCATACGTGAGCAGCTGATAGGTGCGCTGGCCGTCCTCGATGTAGGCGGCGTACCCCGCCACCGCGCCGCCTTCCGTCTGCGCCTCGAAGGGCACGACAATGGCCGGGAACCCGTTGACCGTTTCCCGTGAGGCCTGTCCGGACCTGATTCCCTGCTGGGATACGAAGGCATTCGCTGCCTGCGAAGCGCTGCCCTGCGCGAACGTGAGCTGAATCGCAGCGTCCTGCTGCTCGCTCAGGGCCTGGACAGCCGACGTCAGGTTCGCGAGCCGGAAGCCCTGCGGGAACATGAGTCGGAAGCGCAGCTCGGGATGCAGAAACGTCGTGCCCCGGAAGAAGCCGTGTCGGGGGTTGTTCCCGTACACGAGGTCATCGAGGTGCTGGAAGTACGGTTGCACGCCGGAGATGCGCTCGCCGGTGGCAGGCGGCAGCTCGGCGAGCATCGCATTGATCCGCTCGATTCGCTCGGCCGGAGCGGGGTGTGACGAGAGCCAGCTGGGCAGGGGGCTCTGTCCGGCGAGCTCGCTCGACCGTCCGAGCGTCGCAAAGATGTCCGGCATCTCGTGGACGTCGTAGTTGTCCGCGAGTGCGTAGCGGAAACCGAGGTCGTCGGCCTGGCGCTCGGCGTCACGGCCGTAGCTGAGGAAGAGCAGCCCGAGTCCCTGGCCGGCGAGCTCACCGAACTGGGCGAGCTCGGGAACGAGGATCATGCCGGCGACCAGGCCGATCTGCGCCAGCTGCTGCCGACTCAGCATCTGCACGGAATGGCGCGCCGTGACGTGGCCGATCTCATGGCCGAGTACGGCAGCGAGCTCCGCCTCGGAGTTCATGAGGGAAAGCATGCCGCGCGTTACGTAGATGAAACCGCCGGGCAGGGCGAAGGCGTTCGGGGTCGGATCGTCGACAACGCGGAACCGCCAGGGCAGGCTCGGCCGCTCGGAATCGAGTGCAAGCCCCTCACCGATACGCTGGACGTACGCGTTCAGCTCCGTGTCATCGACCACGCCGATCGAGGCCTCGACCTGCGCCGCGGCCTCCTGCCCCATCGCGATCTCCTGGCCCTCGCTGATGAGTGCCAGCTCCGTCCTGCCCGTCACCGGATTCGTCGCGCAGCCACCCGCCCAGAGCGCTGCTCCGAGCACTGCACCGGTCACCCACGTCGGTCGCATGCCGCCTCCTGTTCGGACTGAGTGACGGCAGTGCATGCAACAGGCGTGCTAAATTCCTATTCGCCCATGCCGACGACGCCCGCATCGACCACCCGGACCAGGGTGACCTGCTGCACGTCCGTGTCCTCGTCCTTTCCGAGGTAGACAGCCCGCCCGTTCTCGAGAAAGCGGGTCGGCAGCTCCATGCCGCGCAGGCTGCCGAGCAGGGCGCCGTCCCGATCGTACACGTCGATCCGGCCGTCACCGCCCGCTTCGTCGGGGGATGCGAGCACCCACAGCCGGTCCTGCGGGTCGATGGCGATCCGCTCGATGCGAGGCACGGTCGCGGCGAAGGTCATTGCCTCGAGCTGCCGACGCGCCAGCTCGTCCTGCAGCGCGGGGTCGCCACCACCGAAGAAGCGGGTGCGTTGCCCCTGCATCTGTGAGCGGACCTCTTCCCGGTCCGCTTCCGTGACCGGCCGCGGCGGTGCATCCCGTTCGATGCGCAGGCGCTCGCTGCCGTCCGGATTCAGCAGGCGGATCGAGTACTGATCGTCACGAACGGCCGCAACGCCGCCATCCGAGAACGCTGCCCACCGCAGCGTCGGCGCGAACTGCGGCGTCGTCATCAGCATCATGCGTCGATTGCCGGATTCGATCTGCACCACGTCCTGCTTTGGCATGGGCGCGGCGTACACCGTATCGGCGAGCACACCGGCAGGATCGAAGCGGGCGAGCACGAACTCGCGCGGACGCTCTTCCTCTCCGTCGCCGGGACGGAAGATGTGGAGCAGGTTGGCGAGCAGGTACTCTTTCTCCATCACCATGGGCGGCGCAGGCACGAGGTCCACGCCGAAGGGCACGACGCGCGGCTCACCGCCCCGCGCGGGGAACCCGGTGAGACGGCGTCCCATCATCTCCATCACCCACAGTGTGTCGCCGGGGCCCGCGCTCATGCCGAACGCCATGTTGATCTCGCCCGGTCCTTCGCCCTGTCGTCCGTAGCTCGCGATGAAGCTGCCGGCCGAGTCGTAGCCGACGACGCGATGCCCCGTCGCGTCGAGCAGCCACACGTTCCCCGCAGCATCGCCCGCCACACCCTGCGGCGTGACACCATCGAACTGGTAGTCCGGGTCGTCACCGAGGATGTCGCCGACGACGGCGAGCGTGTCCATCCGCCATCCCAGCTCCGCCTCGCCCGCAGCCGGGTACATCATCCGCGGCACGCCGTCCACCGTGTCGTGCATCGCACTCAGCCGCGCCGGTGTCCCCTGCGTGTCGGCGCATGCGCTCAGGACGACGGCGCTCAGGACCATCACTGCTGTGGTGCGCATGAACCCTCCAGATCGTGATTGCCGAAAGCTCGGACATCAGGCCGAACTGAGCTCGCAGAACGGGCCGCGTCGTCCTGAAGGCCCGAAGTCAGATCCCGACCGCCGCCGTCCGGTTGCCTCATTCGAGGCCGCGAACGAGCCGCCGGGCCACTCGCTCGAGGCGATCCTGCCTGCCTTGCCTGTACGCCCGGGCACTGCATCTTACCGCAGCAAACTCACCGATCCTGCTTACGGAGGACCCGATGACGCCGATCTCGCGCGCCGCGCTCGCGGTTGCGGTCGTTTGCCTGGCCTGCGCGGGCTCAGGCAATGAGCAGTCGAATGCAGTGCTCCTGCAGCCCGGGGACTCGCTGTATCAGACGCAGGCGCCGGACACGTTCCACGTACGCTTCGCGACGACGGAAGGCGAGTTCACTGCCGAGATCTACCGTGACTGGGCGCCGCTCGGCGCTGATCGACTCTACAACCTCGTTCGTGCCGGTTATTATGCCGGCAACCGCTTCTTCCGCGTCGTGCCGGGCTTCATGGTCCAGTTCGGCATACACGGCGATCCCGCCGTGAACGCCGCGTGGGCGGACCAGCGCATCGATGATGATCCGGTGTTGCAGACGAATCAGCGCGGCACACTCGTATTTGCCATGGCAGGGCCGAACACCCGCACGACCCAGCTCTTCATCAATTACTCGGACAACCCGCAGCTGGATGCCATGGGGTTCGCGCCGCTCGGTCGGATCACGGATGGCATGACGATCGTGGACCGACTATACGGCGAGTACGGCGAGGCGGCGCCGGCGGGACGCGGTCCGGATCAGCGTCGCATCCGCGCCGAGGGCACTGAGTATCTGCAGCGCAGTTTCCCGGAGCTCGACTACATCGAAAGCGCGGAAATCGTTCAGTCCCCGTGAAGATCGGTGTGCGGGCGCGCATGCTCCCGCACACCTTCGATCGTCACGCGCGCTCCTGCCACAGCCGCAGCACCTCGCGCTCCCGGTCCGC
>CAYSGF010000177.1:0-1973 GCA_964430275.1 uncultured Gemmatimonadaceae bacterium | reverse complement strand
TGTTCACGCCCTTCAGGCTCCGCGACCTCATCCTGCCCAACCGCGTTGTTGTAGCCCCCATGGACATGTACTCCGCGGTCGACGGTGTGCCGGGCGAGTTCCATCTCGTGCACCTCGGTGCGCGCGCGCTCGGCGGTGCCGGCCTGCTCATGACGGAGATGACGTGCGTCTCGCCGGAGGGGCGCATCACGCGAGGGTGCACGGGGATGTACACGCGCGAGCATGTCGCTGCGTGGCGTCGCATCGTGGACTTCGTGCACAGCCACTCGCACGCTGCCATCTGCCTGCAGATCGGGCATTCCGGTCGTAAGGGGTCGACCAAGCTCATGTGGGAGGGGATGGACGCGCCGCTCGAGACGGATGGCTGGGCCGTGCTCGGTCCGTCCGCGATTCCGTGGGCACCGCAGAACCCGACGCCGCGCGAGATGACACGTACGGACATGGAGCGCGTGCAGGGCGAGTTCGTGCGCGCGGTCGAGGGCGGCATCGAAGCGGGTTTTGACATGCTCGAGCTGCACTGCGCGCACGGCTACCTGCTCTCCAGCTTCATCACGCCGCTCAGCAACCGGCGCACGGACGAATACGGCGGCTCGCTCGAGAACCGGCTGCGCTGGCCGCTCGAGGTGTTCGCGGCGACCCGTGCTGCGTGGCCGGCCGAGCGGCCCATGTCCGTGCGCATTTCCGCGAGCGACTGGGTCGAAGGCGGAATCACGGGGGCCGAGGCCGTCACGATCGCGCGTGCCTTCGTCGACGCGGGCGCGGACATCATCCACGTGTCGGCAGGCCAGACCTCACCGGACGCACGCCCCGTGTACGGCCGCATGTTCCAGACACCGTTCAGCGACCGCATCCGCAATGAAGGCGGTGTAGCGACGATCGCGGTCGGCAATGTCACCGACGCGGACCAGGTGAACTCGATCATCGCTGCCGGCCGCGCGGACCTCGTCGCGCTCGCCCGCCCGCACCTCGCGGATCCGAACTGGACACTGCACGCGGCCGCCCAGCTCGGCTACAGCGCGCAGTCGTGGCCGGATCAGTACCTGACCGGCAAGCGACAGCTCGAGCGCTACTACGAACGGTTGCGCGAACAGGAGCAGGCGAATGCCGGCTGAGCGGCAGCTCGACGGGAAGCATGCAGTCGTCACCGGCGGGTCGCGCGGCATCGGTGCAGCAATCGCGCACGCGCTCGCAGAGCACGGCGCCACCGTGACCGTCATGGGACGCGACGAGGCTGCGCTCGGCGACGTGGCAGCCGCACTGCGCGTACACGGCATCGATGCCGGCGCGGTCGCGTGCGACGTCACGGACGCCGACGACGTCGGCCGTGCGTTCGCCATCGCACGCACCGAGCGCGGGGCACCGTTCATCCTCGTCAACAATGCCGGCCAGGCCGACGGCGCACCGTTCCTCGACACCGACGCGGCGATGTGGCAGCGCATGATCGCCGTGAACCTGATGGGTGCGGTCCACTGCACCCGGCAGGTGCTCCCCGGCATGCTCGACGTGCGCGCCGGCCGCATCGTGAACATCGCATCGACGTCCGCACTCAAGGGCTACCGCAACATCACGGCGTACTGCGCATCGAAGCACGCACTCGTTGGCTTCACGCGTGCGCTCGCCGCCGAGACCGCACGTGCCGGTATCACCGTGAACGCCGTATGCCCCGCGTACACCGACACGGACATGGCAACGCGTGCGGCACACACGATCTCGCGGGACATGCAGCGCTCGGAGGAAGAAGCACGCGCGCTGATCGCGCGCGCGATCCCGCGCGGGACGTTGATCGAGCCACGTGAAGTCGCGGCTACCGTCGCGTTCCTGTGTGCGGGGGATGCGAGTGGGATAAATGGGCAGGCGGTTGTTGTTGCGGGCGGTGAGGTGTGAGTTGTATGCGCGCGGGGGCTGCGCTTCGTGGCCGTCACGTACCGTTGCCGGTGGTAAGCCGTGACACCGAGCAGGACGAGGACGAGCGC
>CAYSGF010000176.1:0-9770 GCA_964430275.1 uncultured Gemmatimonadaceae bacterium | reverse complement strand
GTTCCGTGAGGCAGGTGTTCCGAAAGCTCGGTCCCTACCCTAATTGAAGAAGTACCACTTCACGCCGTACAGAATCCTCGGCCCGGGGAGTCCGCGGCCGGGAAAGTCCGCCGCGCGCACGCCGCTCAGGTCCTCGTAGCGCAGGAATGCCTGCACGGACAGGATCTGGATGCGCAGCCACCAGTCGAAGGCCGTGCGTGCCGGGACCGCATCGAGCGTGAGGTCGTCGTTCAGCGTGGGCAGGAACGTCACGCCGCGGTAGCGCGCCTCGACGCGCGTCATGACATCCAGGTTGCCGGACTCGAGCGGATTCCAGCGGAGGTTGAGTGCCGCGCGCCAGCTCTGCGTGGGATTGTAGATGCTGGGCGTCCAGTCGACCCAGTTCGTGAGGGATCCGTCGACGGAGACGATGTCACGGAAGAGCGGCAAGCGGCCGTAGAGCTCCCAGCCGCGCAGTTCGCCGCCACCGATCGGGGCGGCCGCGGTGTCGAAGGGCAGTCCGAAGCCAAACAGCGTATCACGGTCGACGGAGAGGAACGCGGCACCGACATCGATGCCTCGCCATTGAAGCTGCGCGCCGCCACGCAGGAGGCTGTGCTCGCTCTGCAGGATCGTGCGCTCGAAGTTGCCCCATGCGGGGGCGCCGAGGGTGCCGCCGCCGAACTGTGCAAAGAACGAGACGAGCGAAACGGGGGAGACGACGCCGTTCAGGAGATACGACGTCGTCGCGTCGCCGTCGCGCCAGGACGAGCGCTGCACTTCGCCGCCGACGCCGAGGACGCCGAGCTGGAGCCATGTGCGGGCGTCGAGCTCGAGGCTGGCGATGCGGCGCTCGTTGTTGTAGCGGAAGCCGGCCTCGGCGGACAGCGGACCGCGCTGCAGCGCGGCGCGGCTGCCGACCTGGATGACGTCGCGCTCGACGGACACGTCCTCGTCACCGCTCGTGTCCTTGATGTCGGCGCGCGACTGGCCGCCGAAAGCCTCGAAGGTGAGTCCATCGGTGGCGACCCAGCGGCCGCGCAGCAGGACGTCGCGGCGATCGAACTCACCCGGATACGGTGAGCCGCTCTGGCGGTCGAGCGACTGCTGCCGGTACTCGATCTGCGCGCCGTACCGTTCGCGCGTCAGGCCCCACTTCACCCAGCCGCTGAACATGTCGGCGGGCTCCTGACCGTCGATGCCCTGCGACTCGAAGCGCTCGACTGCGGCGCCGAATGGGCCGAAGAACAGGTCGGGCGTCAGGAACTGTCCGCGGAACAGGTTCACGCCGATCGGCTCGCCGATGCCGGCTTCGATGCGCGTGTACGGGTCGGCGGAGAACGCCTCGGCGGTGCGCAGCACGATGCGCAGGCCGGCGGCGCGGCGCTCGACGCGCAGGGACTCGAGCTTGCCGAGCTCGACCGTTGCGAGGTCGAATGTCGGATGCTCGAGCGGATGGAGCGTGTAGCCATCGAGCACGACGTCGATCGTGCCCGCACTCGCGCCCCACGCGCTCGCCGCTTCGGGCTGCAGGTGCATGCCGGAGCGCAGTGTGATCACGCCGGGCAGCCGGTCGAGCAGATCGTTCACGCTGAGGAACGGCTCCGCCTCGAGCGCTGCACGGTCCCATTCCCACACGCCGGTCGCGAAGCCGGTGGGCACCGGCGCATGCATCGGGGGCATCGGCTCGGGTGGCGGCGGCGGCACCGTGTCCTGCGCCGCGAGCGTATCAGCGGCGAGGGTGTCGGCAGGGGCGGGCATATCGGCCGGCGCAGCGAGCGTGTCCTGTGGCGTGCGTGCGGTGTCGGGCACCTGCGCGGCAGCGCGCGGCGCAGCGAACGCGCCGAGAAGCAGAAGCGCCGGCATAGCGTTCATGACGAAACGTCCCGGCCGGAGCCGGGACGTCCATGGCAGGCGCTGCAGCTTCACGCCTCGGCGCGTGCGCGCGCCCACTCGATGAAGAGGCGCGTCGGCCAGCCGGTCGCGCCCTTGCGCAGGTAGGGCACGGGATCGTCGCGGTATGCGGTGCCGGCGATGTCCATGTGCGCCCACGGCACGTGGTCCTCGACGAACTCCTTCAGGAACCACCCCGCCGTGATGCTGCCGGCCGGACGGCCGCCCGTGTTCTTGATGTCGGCGATCGGGCTGTCGATCTGCTCACGGTACTCGTCCCAGAGCGGCATCTTCCAGCAGCGCTCGCCGACACGCAGGCCGACCGCGCTCAGCTCGTTCAGCAGTGCACCGTCGTTGCCCATCAGGCCGATGCCGTGATGGCCGAGTGCGATGACGATCGAGCCCGTGAGCGTGGCCGCGTCCACGATGGCCGCAGGCTCGAAGCGACGCGCATACGACAGCGCATCCGCGAGCACGAGCCGCCCCTCCGCATCCGTGTTCACCACCTCGATGGACTTGCCGAGATGGCTGCCGATCACGTCGCCGGGCTTCACGGCAGTACCGGACGGCATGTTCTCCGCCGATGCGACGATGCCGACGACGTCGATCTCGAGCCCGAGCTCGGCAATGCCGCGCATCGCCGCGATGACCGCCGCAGCGCCGGACATGTCGTACTTCATCTCCTCCATGCGCTCGGGCGGCTTGAGCGAGATGCCGCCCGTGTCGAAGCTGATGCCCTTGCCGACGAGCACGAGCGGCTTTGCCCCCTTCTTTGCCTTGCGGTGCTCCATCACGATGAGGCGCGGCTCCTGCGCGCTGCCCTGCCCGACCGCGAGCAGCGCGTGCATGCCTTCCTTCTCGAGCGCTTTCTTGTCGAGCACTGTCACCTTGAGACCGGCGTCGCTGCCGAGCTGCTGTGCACGCTCGCCCAGGTAGGTCGGTGTCACGACGTTGCCCGGGCGCGTCTGCAGCTCGCGGGCGAAGTTCTCGGCGCGTGCGGTGATGCCGCCGTAGTGGCAGGCGCGCTCGAACTCGCGCTTCTCGCGCTCCTCGTGTGCGACGACCGTGACGGACGCGAGCTGCGCGCGCGGCGCGTCGTCGTCCGGCTGCGACTTCATCTCGCGGAACTGCCAGCTCGCGAGCACGGCGGCCTGCACGGCGGCGAGACCTGCGAAGTAGTCGCCCATGTGCTCGGAGAGGTGGTGCACGTGGCCGACCGAGATGGCGAGGTCGGTGATGCTCAGCTTCTCGGCCTGCCGGACGGCGACGCCGACGGCGCGACGCAGCCGCTCGACGGTATGCTCCTCGCGCTTGCCGACCCCGACCAGCAGCACCCGTTCGATGCCGATGTCGCCGGAGGGCGCGTAAAGGAGCAGCGAGTCCTCCTTCTTCCCGCCAAAGTCGCCGCTCTGCAGGATGCGCGAGATGGCACCGCCGTACAGCTTGTCCACCTTGGCCAGGAAGCCGGCAGGCTCCTTGTCGCGCTCGAAGATGTGGAGCGCGAGCAGCGGTGTCTTGATCTCGTCGACCGGTGCGTGGACGGTCCGGATGTCGAGCTCGGCCATACCGCTCACTCCATGTTGCGGATGATCTCGTCGCCGAAGCGGGATGTGGACACGAGGGTCGCGCCCTGCATCTGTCGTTCGAGATCGTAGGTGACCGTCTTGTTCGCGATCGCACGCTCGATGCCGCGCACCACGCGCTGCGCCGCCTCGTCCCAGCCCATGTGCTCGAGCATCATCACACCGGACAGGATGAGCGAGCCGGGATTGATTTTGTCCTGGTCCGCATACTTCGGTGCAGTGCCGTGCGTCGCCTCGAACACGGCCGCATTGTCGCCGACGTTCGCGCCCGGCGCCATGCCGAGGCCGCCGACCTGCGCGGCCGCGGCGTCGGACATGTAGTCGCCATTCAGGTTGGGCATGGCGAGCACGTCGTATTCGGCGGGACGCAGCAGGATCTGCTGGAACATCGCGTCCGCAATGCGGTCCTTGATCAGCACCTTCCCGGCCGCTGCATCGCCTTCACCCTCGATCACCGTGTCCGCGGCGAACTGCTCGCGTGCGACCTCGTAGCCCCAGTCGCGGAACGCGCCCTCCGTGTACTTCATGATGTTGCCCTTGTGCACGAGCGTCACGGACGAGCGCTTGCGCTGCATGGCGTAGCGGATCGCGGCGGCAATCAGCCGCTTGCTGCCGAACGCGCTCATCGGCTTGATGCCGATGGCGCTGTGCTCGCGGATGTCCGCCTTCATTTCGTCCACGAGGAATTCGCGGACCCGGGTCGCCTCCTTGCTGCCTGCCTGCCACTCGATGCCCGCGTACACGTCCTCGGTGTTCTCGCGGAAGATCACGACATCGACCTTTTCCGGCTCCTTCACGGGCGAGGGCACACCGGGGATGTAGCGGACGGGGCGGATGCACGCGTACAGGTCGAGCACCTGGCGGAGCGTCACGTTGAGCGAGCGGATGCCGCCGCCGACGGGCGTCGTGAGCGGTCCCTTGATGCCGACCTTGAACTCGGTCAGCGCCTCGAGCGTCTCGTCCGGCAGCCACTCCTTCGTGACCTGCACGGCCTTCTCGCCCGCGTACACTTCCATCCACACGATGCGACGCTTCCCGCCGTACGCCTGCTCGACGGCGGCATCGAGGACGCGGCGCGTCGCGCGCCAGATGTCGCGGCCGGTGCCGTCGCCTTCGATGTATGGGATGATGGGATGATCGGGAACGAGGAGCGCACCCTTCTCGATGCGGATCGTGTCACCCCCGTCGGGAACCTTCGCGAAGCGGTAGCCAGCCATGTCTCGTCCTGTGCGCGTCAGCGTTGCTCGATCGGCACGACTTCGCGCCGCTCGGGTCCGATGTACTCCGCCTTCGGGCGGATCAGCCGGTTGTCCTGCCACTGCTCGATCACGTGCGCCGTCCAGCCGGCCATGCGCGCGCAAGCAAAGACGTTCGTGAACAGGTCCATCTCGATGCCGAGCGTGTAGTAGACGGACGCACTGAAGAAGTCCACATTCGGGTAGATCTTCTTGCCGCGTGCTTCCATCTCGCGCGCCATGGTCTGCTGGATGCGCTCGGAGATGTCGAGCCAGCGTGTGTCACCGCCGCGCGTCGAGAGCTGACCGGCCAGGTCCTTGAGGATCGGCGCGCGCGGATCGACGGCGCGGTAGACACGGTGGCCGAAGCCCATGATCTTCTCGCCGCGACCGAGCGAGTCCACCACCCAGCGGTCGGCGTTGTCGGGTCGCTCGATCTCCAGCAACATCTTCATGACGCGCTCGTTGGCGCCGCCGTGCAGCGGTCCCTTGAGCGCACCGATCGCGCTCGTCACTGCCGAGTGCATGTCGGCGAGTGTCGCTGCAGTCACGCGGGCCGCGAACGTGGACGCATTCAGCCCGTGCTCGGCATGGAGCGTCAGCGCCGCATCGATGATGCGCTCCGCGATCGGATCCGGTTCCTTCTCGAACAGCATGTACAGCAGGTTGGCGGCGAGGCTGAGGTCGGCGCGCGGCGGGAGCGGGTCGCGACCCTTGCGCAGTCGATCGATCGCCGCGGTCAGTGTCAGCGCCTGTCCCGTCAGACGGATCGCCTTGGCACGATTCGCGGCCTCGTCCATCTCCTCCGCATCCTCATCGACGAAGCTGAGTGCGGACACGGCCGTGCGCAGCGTCGCCATGGGATGCGCCGACGCCGGCGCGGCGCGAATGATGTTCAGCACGCGGTCGTCGACGGCGGCTTCCGCGACGAGACGGGCGCGCGTCTGCTGCAGCTGGGATCGATCGGGAAGGTCGCCGTGCCAGAGGAGGTGGCAGACTTCTTCGAAGGTGGTGTTGCGGGCGAGGTCGTCGATCTCGTAGCCGCTATAGATGAGGCGGCCCTCCTCCCCCAGGACTTTGCTGATGCGCGTCTGTGCGGCGACGACCCCTTCCAACCCCTTGGCGGACATCGAGATTCGACCTTCCGGCACGGAGCCGGCGGATGATGATCGGATTCGGTGCCGGGCCCGCGCCAAGAAGAACCGGGGCAGCGCCTCGATGGATGCGCGCCCCGGCTCGCGGCCCGGCAGGCCCGGCCGGCGCGCCGAACATACGCGGGGCTACAGGGGCGGGCAAGTGTGCGCGCGCGCGTGTATGATGTGCGCCGGCGCGGGCTTGGCGCCCCGGCGGATGCATCGCGCGCGGCACCGCTGGCCGCTAACGTGCAGAGCGTGCGGCAGGCACTTTTGCGCAGGAGGTTCGGTGAGAGTTGCGGGGTTGCTGGCAGCGCTGCTCGCGATCGGCGCGTGTGGTGGTGAGGGCGATGATGACGCGGCGCGCGCGGCGCAGCCCGTCACGCGCGATGCGCAGCTTCTCTACACGGTCGCTGCGGGCACGGAATGGATCGGTGCGGTCGGGCGGGATGCGCAGGCACGGGCGAGCGCACCGGCGGCGCGGTCGTATGCCGCGACCATGGCGGCCGACCATCAGGGGCTGGGCGCGGCCTTCGAGCGTGCGGGTACGCAGAACGTGCGTGCGGTCGAGAGCGGTGTGGGCGAGACGCTCATACGCGAGGCGCAGACGGCGCGTACCGCCCTCCAGGGAATGACGGGTGCGGAGTACGACCTGGTGTTCGTGGAAAGCGCGATCCGGCTGCAGCAGCGCCTGCTCTCGGCTGTCGAGCGCGACGTGCGTGTCCTGCAGGATCCAACCCTGCGCCAGCTCGCCGAGCAGACGCGTCCGACACTCGAGGCCCACATCCTTCGCGGGCGGCAACTGCTGCCGGAGCTGCGCGCGGCGCAGGCTGCCGATGTGCCGACCGCGCCGGCTGCATCCGCATCGACTGGTGGGCCGCCTACGATCGGGCGCCCGGTGGAGTCGCCCTCAGCCCCGCCGGCGCGCTCGACGCCGACGCAACCGGATACTACCGGCCTTCCGCAGCGAGAGCGTTGACGATCTCACCGGCCATGGCGGCGCGATCGAGCGCGCGCTCGATCCTGCCGGCCCGCAGGTCACTGACGGACTGACCCAGAAGATCGCGGGCGATCTCGCGGCGGCGCTCCGCAGGTGAGACGCGCAGTGCGTTCTCGGCAGCGCGGACGCGCGCCAGATAGCGCCGCACGCCGTCCTCACCGATCCGCCCTGCGACCACGCTTACCTGCTTTGCACGGGCAGCGCTCAACCGCTCATGCGTCCGGACGCGGCCATCGGAGCGCAGTGCCTGCTCCGCCTCCCGCACGACCGTCTGGTACTCGCCGAGGAGGGCGCGCGCCGCGACCGGGCCGGCATCACGGCGGATGTCCGAGATGGCGCGCGCGAACAGGTCGTCGATTGACGGCAGGCGCGAGACGGAGAGCAGGAGCTGGTCGGTGCGGTCGAGCAGGTCGGCAGCGTCCATCGCGGCGTCGAGGATGGCGACCGGCGTAGCGGCCGCACGGTCGAGCCGCTCGGCCGCCTCGTCCAGGAACGATGCTGCCCGCGCGACCGCGGTTCCAGCCGCCTGCGAGGCCGCCACTGCGGCACGGGCGTCGGTCAGTGCGAGGCGTACCTCGCGCGCCACATCGTCGATGCGGGCGTCGCCCAGTGCACTCGCCGTGAACCGGACCTGCGCCCGCCGGTGGGCCTGCTCTGCCTCGATCTGCGCGTCGGCCGCGCCGCGCGCGTCGGCCGCCCGGGCAGCCGCGGCATGCGCCCGCAGCTCCGCCGTCTGACGCCAGAGCGCAGCGACACCATCCTGGCGGGCGACGCGCTCGACCGCGTCCCGGAAGAGCGCAGCCCGCGCGTACGGCCGGACGTTCGCGCGCAGCCCGAGCTCCGTCGCGTGCAGGCTCGCGGGCTCCGCCAGCTCCGTCGGCAGATCACTGCAGCCCACGGCCAGGACGGTCAGCAACGGCAACAGAACCGGTCGAACGCGCATCGTTGGCAGGGATCGAGGATCGGCGTGCCACGCGTGGCGGCGCTCCAGTTTCGGAAAAACGCCGCGCAACCGCAAGCAGTCTCCTCAGAAAGAACGCGGGAGCGGACGTCATCCGGACCGCCGCTCCCGCTCGCCCGCTCGCTTTCGCTATTTGCAAGCGGCACGCGCGGATCCATCATGCACGAACGGGGCCGAAACGGCAGGGGCGGCGCCGGTCCACGGACCAGCACCGCCCCTCATGGTCGAACTATGGTGCGTCAGCGCGTCAGGGTCACCGCAGTCCACTGGAGCGTCTGCTCGATCGTATGGCCGCACGCCTCGCCCGAAACCGTGCGCCGCTGCTCCGCGAAGTCCGTCACCGTCATCACGTCGATGACGCACCGTCCGCTGCGGCCGTCGCTGGCCATCCAGAGGAACGCGCCGTCAGCCGACGACGTCCAGTCGCCGACCGGCACGCCGCCGTCCGCCGCCGCGAACGCCTGCATCGAAAGCGAGGGGTCGCCATCCACGGTGAACGTGACGTTGTTGCGGTTGAACGCACAGGCGAAATGGGTGAGCTCGCCGGTCGCGTCGAGCTCGAACGACTCGGCGTCCGTGTCGTAGTCCACGGTGATATCCAGGCTGACCTCGACCTCCCCGCTGACCGGGCACGGATGCGTGGTGGTCTGGTCCAGCGTGATCGTGCCCGAGCCCTCGCCGCCGGACTGCGTCACCTCGGTGAGGCCCTCGGTCGTCGCCGCGCCGCCGGAGCTCGCCACGATCTCCGCGACCGCCGTGGCCTCCGCCGTCGTCATCGCGTCGCCCTCGACGCCCGTGCCCTCATCGTCACAGGCCGCAACGGCAAAGACCGCGACCAGTCCCAGAACGAAGTTGCGTTTCATCGGCCATCCCCTCCAGAAGCGAGCCGGCACTACGGCTCTGTTCACGCCCGCGGCCGGCTCGCCTGATGCGCGAACCTGCCCTGTACTCCTGACGCTGCCCGGGCGTCAGACGTAAACCGGGGACGGAAATGTTGTTCCGGGTGCGGGCCAGATGGGGTCCGGTGGTCCTGACCTGCCCGGAACACGTGCTGGCACACGCGCGCCGGGCCGGTCGCTGCGCTTCGAGAGCCGGGGAATCCTCAGGAGTGCGCGGCAGGGGCTCGGTCGCTCACGCGGCGCAGCTGTGGCTGTGCGGCGAGCTCCGAGGTGCTGATCGGGCGGTGCTCGACGGGCTCGCCGTCCTTGCGGACGACGTAGCTCTCCATGGCGTAGTACTCGGGCAGTCCGAGGCGATCGACGCGCGCGGCGGTGGCGGTGTTGCGGTCCTGGACGCGCTGCCAGAACTCGCGGTCGTCGTGGCCGGGGAACGGCGCGCGATCCTTCTGACTCTGGTGTTTGAAGATCGCGAGGATCTTGAGGCGCAGCTCGTCCTCGGAGAGGGGGACGAGCACATCGGCCTCGGAAATCGCCCACTCCTGCCAGGCGCCACGGTAGTACCAGAGCTCGGGCTGCGGGCCGCTGTACTGCGCGAGCGCCTCGTGTACGGCCTGCAGGCACATGCGATGGGTGCCATGGGGGTCGGAGAGGTCGCCGGCGGCGAAGACGCGGGTCGGGCGGTGCTCCTCGAGCAGCTCGAGGGTGATCCTGACGTCCTCGGGGCCGATCGGATCCTTCTTCACCTTGCCGGTCTGGTAGAAGGGCAGGTTGAGGAAGCGGGCCTGCTCGCGCTTCATGCCGAAGGTCTCGATGCCGGATACCGCCTCGGACTCGCGGATCGACTTCTTGATCTTCTGCACCTTGGGGGGATCGATCTGGCCGGGCTGGCGCGACGCGAACCAGTGCTCGACCTCGTTCGCGAGCTCCGAGGCGCCGGTGTCCTCGAGGTGGAAGTCGTGATCGACGCGCCGCAGGAAGTCCAGGTAGCGGCGCACCTCGTGGTCGAACACGGCGATGTTGCCGGACGTCTGGTACGCGACGACGATGTCGTTGCCGTTCTGGTGCAGCTTGTTGAGCATGCCGCCCA
>CAYSGF010000175.1:0-32966 GCA_964430275.1 uncultured Gemmatimonadaceae bacterium | reverse complement strand
AGCAGGACTTCCAGCCGCCCGCTGCCATCGTTCACACCGACGAGGAAGCCGCCATCGAGTGTAGCCGTGTCGCTGACGATACCGGCAATGCGCGCCTGGCCGTCGCGGTTCGACAGGGCGGCTGCCGCATCCGCCGTCGATACGGAGTCGGGCGACGGCACCGCAACGGAAGCGAGGACCTCGATGACGCCATCGCCCAGTACGAAGTTGCCGTCGTGCTCGGCCGTCGTCGCGATGACCCGGACACTGTCACCGCGCTGGACACCGGACGGCGTCATCCGCACGAGGCGCAGCGATCCGCTGGCATCGCGCACGTGCACCGTGGAGTCGCCGAACGTCGACCATGCGTTCAGTGCCACACCACTGACGACCGTGCGCTGTCCAGGCGGCAGCGCGCGGGCCGCCGTCAGCGAGACGGGCGGATAGCCGACGCGGATCTCGCGCAGCACAGTGTCTCCGAGCGCGACCATTACGTTCACGGTGTCGATCGAGAGCACGTCGACGGTGTCGCCCAGGAGTCCGCGCGTCGCGTGCAGCACGTACCTTCCGACCGGCACCTGCGTCAGGAGCACGCTGCCGTTCGGGCCTGTCGTCCCGGCCGCGACCGTGTCGCCTCCCTGGCTGCGTACGAGCGCCGCACGCACCCCCGGAGCGGCGATGTCCGCTGTGCTGCGCTCGCCGTCCGCATCACGATCCATGTACGCGACCGCGACGACGGCGCCATTCGACTCGTCGATCGACACAACGCCGCCGCCGTCCTGGCAGGCGGCTGCAGTGACAGCGGCGATCAGCACCAGCTTTGTTGTGCGCATGTGGCTTACCAGCTCAGCGTGAGACCGATACGCACGCTTCTGCTCGTGTGCGCGTAGGTGCGTGGCATTCCGAAGTCGGGGTTCACGACCAGCGGCACACTCACGGTACCGTTGTCGACCCCCAGTGGACTCGCCGGGTCGAGCAGGTACAGCGCCGCGTCCGGAAGTGTGCGCTCAGCGTCGAGCAGATCGAACGCGTCGACCACGAGCGACGTCGACATGCGGCCAGCGGTGAACAGGCGCAGAGCAGCACTCGCGTCGAGCGTGTGCACCATGTCCGTGCGGCAGCCGTTGCGCTCCGCAAACGCACCGCTCGACTCACCCAGGCACGTCCAGCGTCCGATCACCTCGGACATACCAGGCAGATCCGGATCAACGAAGGCGGGATCGTTGCGCGGATCGCCGTCCGCATTTGCGTCCACACCGGCGCGGAACGTTGGTGTGAAAGGAAGACCGGACTGCGCACGGTACAGTGCGCTCACCCGCAGGCCGAACGGTACACTCATGACGGCACCGACCACCGCGCGGTGCGGTACGTCGAAGTCGGAAGTGCCTTCCACCCATGAATCGTCCTCGGCAATGCCTGCAGGGCGCGCGGAATACCATCCCGCGCGCGCGCCGAACCAGTTGTCTTCGGTGCGGCTGAAGGTGTAGCGGGCGAGGAGGGCGAGGGCGTCTGTCGCGTCGTGATCGAGCGCGAGCGTCACCCCCCAGTAGTCCGACTCGCCGTCGCCGCTGATCGCGCTGACCTCGTCATAGCCAGCGAAGCGCCGGCTCGTGCCCGGCATCTCGGCGAGCAGCCCGCCCTGCTTCACCAGCGTGCCGAACACACCACGCCCGTACTGGTCGCGCGCGGTTGGCGCAGGAAGCAGGTTGAGATCGGTCCGGCGCGGCAGGTTGTCCGTGCGACGCAGCGTCGCGGTCGCACCGATGACAGTCCGGTCTCCGAGCGCGCCGGTAACGCCGCCGTGCAGGCGCACGGTCCGCGGCGCTGCGAAATCCTGTCCGAACACGGTCAGCCGCGTCGCCGACACGCCGGCTGCGGCGCCGGTTGGCCAGCCGACGTTCCCGACGGCGCGCAACACGCTGTCGGCGCCGTCATGGGTCTGCCACTCCGCGAGCAGCAGCGGATCGAACCGGTCGTGGTAAATGCCCGCGCCGATCTCGAGCAGCCAGTCACTGTCGTCGTTCGGTGTCCAGCTCAGCCCGATGCGCGGGCTGACGCGAACCGCAGGCGGCTCGAGCACGTTGTTCAGTGCACCGGTGAGGCGGAACCATGTCGTATCTACACTGACCTCCTCACGCGGCAGCGTCTCGCCATCGATGCGCGCACCGATCAGTAGCTCGACGCCGGGTGCCGCGCGCCAGCGGTCCTGCGCGAACAGCGAGTACTCCACGGACGTCCACTCGGCCGGCGGCTCCTCGCCCTCCGTGCGCACGAGCACGCCCGTGCCGGCCGTCAGCTCGTCGAGGCCGCCGAAGTAGTACTCGCCCGCCGCGGCACGCGGCCCTTCGTAGCTGTAGGAGCCGAAGCCCGCGGCAAAGCCGGCTTGCAGGTCATGCGCGCCCGCACGGTAGCCGAACACGTCCTGCGCCTGGATACTCGTGCGCTTCCGGTTGCGCGTGTCCGGCAGAGCGACCGTCGTCATCCCGTCAGGGACGAGGGTGAGCGGTGCGAACTCCGGCGCGTCGTGCTCCGACGTGCTGCTCGTGAGCGCGAGCTGCAGCTGGTTCCAGGTGGCGGTACCGAAGCGCGAGCGCACGTGTGCGATGCCGGTGAGGTTCATGACGTCGCCAACGGCCACTGCTTCGGTGTCTCCTGCGGAAGCGGAGCTCACGAGGACGCGGCCGCCCAGCTCGTGCGCGCGGGCGAGCGGCACATCGAACGCACCGGACGCACTGATGAGCGTGCGCTCCCGCAGGGAGGGCGCGACGTAGGTGCGGAAGTCTGCACTGTTTGCATCACCGAATGTGACCAGTGCGTCGCTCGTCGCGCCGGATGCCCACGCCGCGCTCAGCGGCTGTGCGGCCCTTCGCGCATCGATGGTGAGCGCATATCCGCCCGCCGCACCGATGGGCCCGCGCGCACTCATTTCGCCGCGCAGGTCACTGTAGCCGGGATCGTATTCGATGCCCGAGCCCGGCAACGCATCGCCGGACCAGGTCGCGCGTGCACCTACCTCGGTGTCTGCCGCGGCGCGACGCGCCTGTGCACTCAGGATCCCGCCGGCAGCGCCACCCCAGACCACGTCCAGAGGATTCGTGAGCAGCTCGGCAGTCTGAATGGACGCGAGCGGGACGAGCCCCGCCGATCCGGCGGCGCCCCTCCCGACCTCGACACCGTCGAACCGAATCGAGGACAGCGATGCGGGCAGTCCCTCCGTGCCGAATCCGTCGTCCGCGACGGGCGAGAGGCGGGCGAGGTCCGCGAGGGCGCGTTCCGGCATGGGCAAGCCATCCACGACGGGCGCCGAGACCCACACACTGCCCGGCGAGCCCGTGGCTCCCGACGCGGCGGCATACCGCTCGACGACCACTGCCTGTGCGGCTTCCGCGACGCCGGTCAGCTGCACCACAGCCGCGGTTTCGGCACCCGGTCGAACCGACAGAATCTCTATCTGTTTGGGGGCGTAGCCCAGCCGCTCCGCCGTCAGTGTGTACTCGCCGGGTGTCACGAAGACGAAGCGCATGACGCCGTTCGCGTCCGTGGACCCCGTCAGCGTCCGTGCACCGTCCGCACTTGCCGTCACCAGCACCTCGCGCAGCGGCTGTCGGTTCGATTCATCGACTGCACGTATCGTCAGCGCACCGGTGGTCAGTACCTGGGCGCTCGCAGCCGATGCACTGAGCAGCAGCACACCGATTGCCACGGCGCTCCAGCCCCAGCGCTGCATCGCTCGAAACATGTCGTAACCTGGAAGAATGGAGGTCGTACGTTCCGCGTCAGCGGCCATCGACGAGCGCCGGCGAGTGCGATTGCGGCGTATCCGCATCGCGTCGCGTCGGCTCCCACACGGCGTTCAGCTCACCTCGCACTGCCTTGATCGTTGCATGCAGCACGGCAACATTCCCGGCGACCAGGAATGCCGGCATGCTGAACAGGCGTGGCAGCGAGCGCCCTTCCGGCCACCGCCAGCCGATCAGCGCCAGCGCACCCGCCAGCGCAACGCCCAGAGCGGCTACGGCTGCCCACCGCTCCGCGCTCGCCAGCGCAATCAGGCCCGCAAGTCCGACCAACGCCGCCCACGGCGCCGCCCAGCGTACGACCTTGTGTGATGCCAGCATCCACGCGAACCGACCGTAGCGGAGCGGATTCAGCAGGTGGCGCTTGAAGTAGAGCGTCTCCATACCACGCGTGATCGTGCGCACCTTGCGCCGGTACTCATGCTTCAGGGACGCGACCCGCGGGACGTAGCAGACCGCTTCCGTCACCGACACCGCACGGTACCCGTGCTCGCGCGTCACCATTGCCGCCGCGAAGTCCCGGCTGAGGCCTGCCGGCACCGGATGCTGATGCAGCTCGCGACGAATCGCGTAGAAACAGCCCGACGCGCCGACGATCCCGCCGACCTTCGTCTCCAGGCCACGCACCCACATCTCGTAGCCGACGTATACCGACTCCCCCGCGTTCAGCTTCCCGTCCACACGGGTCACACTGACATCGCGACCGGACGCCAGACCCACCTTCGGATCACGGAACTGCGCAATCAGCGGCTTCAGTGCAGACGGATCGATGCGGATGGATGCATCCGTATTCACGACGATGTCGCCGCGCAGCAGCCCGCGCGCCGCGTTCTCGGCCGCACTCTTGCCGCCGCGCTGCTGCATCCGCAGCAGCTCGATCCCGCGGCCCGCGTAGCCCTCGACCTTCTCATCCGTGCCGTCATCCGAGGCATCCGATACGACCAGGATCTGCAGTCGCTCCCGCGGATAGTCCAGTCGAAGCACACTCTCCAGCAGATCCTCGACCTGCTTCGCCTCGTTGTAGACCGGAATCGTGATCGTGACCGTCGGCCATTCCGGCTCCGCCTCCTCAGGCGGTGCCGCTCCGCGCCGCACCGCGCTCACCAGCATCAGACACAGTGGGTAAATCAGATAGGCATATGCGACCGTCAACACGGCGACCCCGACCAGAATCCAAGCCAGCAGCATCCATCCTCCGTCCCGGATAGCGGGCGCAGAACGCCCGGTTACGTGGTGTTGCGCGCATGCAACACACAACCTCTCGAGCAACACGACTCGATCGGCGCTGCGTCGCGCCACAGTGCGAGTTTTTTGCGTAGAGCCGCGATTCCGGGGTCTGCGGCCCGCCACGGATTGGGCAAGACAGGTGCCGTGCGGGGTGGCGCGGGTGCTAGGTCGATTTCCGCTGCCAGAGAGCCCTGGCGAGGGCGTCGATACAGCGGTCGATGCGGGTGAAGACGGTCTCGAAGGTCGCTTCGGAGCGACCGTACGGGTCCTGCACGGCGCGCCGCTCGATGGGCAGGGGGTCGAGGTCGCCGAGCACGATGATCCCCTGGTCGGAGCGTCCAAGGAGGCGGACGATGTCGGCGCGCTGGCGCTGATTCATCACGACGATGAGGTCCGTGCGTCGGAGCTCGTCGGGGTCGATGAGCCTCGATCGATGTGCGCCCAGGTCGAGACCGCGCCGTTGTGCGGTCCGGCAGGCGAGCGCGGAGGCGGGCCGGCCGGGACCGATGAAACCGGCCGAGCGTACGAGCACGGCGTCGCGGAGGTCCGGCGGCACCAGCCGCGCGAAGGCCGCGGCTGCATATGCGCTGCGATTGATGTTGCCGTGGCAGATGAACGCCACGCTCTCGACGGAGGTGCGAGTGTCCAGCCACGCCCGCAGGCGCCTCCCGCGGCTCCGGTGTCGCAGGCGATCCGGCATGTGACGGATCGTCCGCAGCAGTGACTTCACGGCACCCAGCATTGGTCTACCCGGCATGGCAGGGGTGACTCCTCATGCACTGGCTCACCGCCTCGACGCGACACGAGAGAGCGTTGCTCCATGCGAAAAGCGATGCACGCGTGCAACGGTCGTGGCCCCCTCGCGTACGCGTGCATTCGCGTGCAAATACTTGTGGCGTAGTGCCTTGCGCGCCAGAGGCGGTCGAGCGGACGTGCGCCCGGGTTACGGCGTTTCGTTTGCGTGGATCGGCCCTATGATCAATGCCGCGACCGCTTTGCAGGATTCGTATTCGATCGCGCCGGTGACCGACGATGCCGAATGGGACGGCTTCGTCGAGAAATCCGGCGACGGGACGTTCTGTCATCTCTCCTCCTGGCGCTACATCCTGAGCGGCGTCATGGGTCACGAGGCCTGCTATGTGGCGGCCCGCGGCACGGATGGCAAGCTGGCGGGCGTGCTGCCGCTGGTGCGCCTGCGCAGCCGTCTCTTCGGCGAGCGATACGTCTCTGTGCCGTACCTGAACGACGGCGGTCCCGTCGGTCGGCCAGCGGCTGTGGCTGCGCTGATCGCGCACGCGCGCGCGCTGGCTGGCCGCGGTGTGCTCGAGCTGCGTATGCGCTCTGCGGTGCCGTGCGGCGCTTCGGGTAACGGGGCCGTGGCTGCAGGTGGCCTACCGGGTTCGACTGATGGCCAGTCGGCGAGCGGCAAGGTGACCGTGCTTCTGGACCTGCCCTCGGACCCGGCGAAGCTCTGGTCGCGTCTTCCCTCGAAGGTACGCAGCCAGGTGCGGCGGCCGCAGAAGGCCGGGTTGGTCGCCCGCTTCGGCGCTGACCAGCTGCGCGCATTCTACGATGTCTGGTCGCAGAACATGCGCGACCTCGGCACGCCGGTCCTGCCGCGTCGATTCTTCGAAACGATTCAACAGGCGATGCCGCAGCGCTTCGTGCTCGGGTGCATCTACCGGGACAACGTCCCGGTCGCAGCGGGGGCGGGCTTCGTCTTTTGCGGTGAATTCGAGATCACCTGGGCGTCGTCGCTGCGGCGCTACAGCCGGGAAGCGCCGAACATGCTTCTGTACTGGGAATTCATGAGCCACGCGATCGAGCGGGGAGCCCGCAGGTTCAACTTCGGTCGGTGCACGCCCGGCGAAGGCACACACCGCTTCAAGGAGCAGTGGGGTGGTGAGACCCTGCCCCTGCCGTGGCTGTCTCAGCCCGCTGCAACGAATGGACGGCCCGGGCGTATTGCGCACGCGGCGTCGGCCGCCTGGCAGCGCCTGCCTCTGCCCGTCGCAAACGCGCTCGGGCCCGCTGTCGCCCGCCAGCTGCCGTGGTGGTGACCCTGCCCACAGCGGAGACGACACCGTCGTATCCCGCTTCCTCCGCGCTGCCGGCACGACGCGCGCTGCTGCGCCGGTGTCCACCCGTTCATGCCCCGCTGTCACTGCGCGCACTGCGTGCGGCACTCGTGCGTGCGACTACCCGACCTGACGATGCGACGTCGCGTCTGCACGCATTGCTCCGGAGCCGCTACGCCGCCGATCGCGCTGTCCTGTTCGGCAGCGGAACGCAGGCGCTGTCGGTCGCCATCGAGGCTGCACATCGCGCCGACTCCGATCATCGTGCCGTCGCGCTGCCCGCCTATGGCTGTTACGACATCGCCGCCGCAGCGCTGGCCACCGGTGCGCCGCTCGTGTTCTATGACGTGGACCCGTCTACGCTGCAGCCGGACTGGGACTCGCTCGACGCAGCGCTCGCGCGCGGGGCGGGGACCGTTGTCGTGGCACCGCTGTACGGTTTCCCCGTCGACTGGGAGCGCGCACAGGAGGCGGCGGGCCGCCATGGCGCAACACTCATCGAAGACGCGGCGCAGGGCGCAGCCGGGACATGGAGAGACGCGCGCATCGGCGCACTCGGCGACGTCAGTGTGCTCAGCTTCGGACGCGGCAAGGGCTGGAGCGGCGGGGGCGGCGGTGCGCTGCTTTTGAGGAACGGCGCCACGGCATCGGCGCCGGCCGAACCGCAGGGGCGCGCAGGGGAAGCGCGTGTCGCCGCGCTTGCGACTGCGCAGTGGCTGCTCTCGGATCCCCGCGTCTATGGTTTGCCCGCGTCGCTGCCGTGGCTGCATCTCGGAGAGACGCTCTACAAGCCCCTCGAGCGCATCCTGCCGCTGACCCGGTTTTCGGCCGCGCTGCTCCTCGAGACGGCGGAGGATGCGGAGCGTGAGGCGGCGGCACGCATGCGCACGGGCCGGGCGCTCATAGAATGCCTTGCACAAAGCACGTCGATGGCGTGCATCACACCGCTCGGGGCCGGAATGCCTGGGTATCTGCGGTTCCCCCTGCGGATCCACGACGCCGGATTGCGTGAAGCAGTACTCCGCGACTACGGCGCCGCGGGTGCGGCCGCCGGCTATCCCGGCGTGGTCGCCGAGCTGCCCGAGGTGAAGGCATCGACGCTCGCGTCGCCGGATCCGTTCACGGGTGCACGAACACTCGTGCGCGAGCTCATCACGCTGCCGACCCACAGTCGCTCAGACGCGACCGCATGGAACCGCCTGCTCGCGAACGGGCGCTGACGCGGGAGAACGCCGAATCGCATCCGCTCGCTGCGCCTGGCGACGACCGACGGTCAGGTGTGTCGGGGATCCCGCCTTACGCTGCCCGCGCGCGTGCACGACCATCTGCTCTCACATCCGCCGCATCGCCGGAAACCGCATCAACCCGCCATTTCGCGAAGGTCTCGCGTCAACCCGGAAATAACTTCCCTAAAGTCGACAAAAGTGTTCTCCCGCTGGCCCTTCGTGCCACGTATCTGGGCCGCAACTGCCGGGATCTAAGTGCAATAGCTGCGGTAACATGAGTTGCGACAACCCGGTGCGGCGAAGGCTTGGCCCTGTGCATGCCTACGGAACGCACTGCGAAGCCGCGAAGGTGCGGCGGGCCGGAAGGATCCGGTCGGGATCTCATGATGACGTGAGCGCAACTACAAGACGTGCCCCCGAACCAATGACGGGGCACGCGTCAGCAGGAAACGCGCTGCTCAGAGCAAAACCGTCGAAAGACGGTGACGCAGAGCCACGGAGCTAAAGCGAGCCTTGCTCGCCATGCCAGCCGAGCCGCCAGCGACGACCTCCGGTCGCTGGCGGATTTTTTTGTACTGGAGCGAAATCCAATGACAGAGACACGAAGAGTGAAGCGCGCACCATCAGGAGCCTGGACGGGGCTGCTCGCCCTGCTCGTTGCCGCTGTGAGCGGTTGCGATGCGAGCAACGTCGTCGAGATCCGGATCCCCGGAGCATCGGAGATTCACCTCGAATCGAATCAGTACGCGATCAACGATGGCGAAGCGTACCAGATGGAAGTGTCCGTCGTCGACAGCGCGGGCAACGAGATGGACGTGTTCCCGAACTGGTCGAGCTCTGACGAGGCGGTCGTGACCGTGACGTCGACCGGCGTGCTGACCGGAATGCATCCCGGCACCGCGCAGGTCACCGCTTCCCTCGGCAACCTGACGGAAACCGCGAACATCCAGGTGCTGTCCGTGCCCGTGAAGCTCGAGTACGTGAGCGGCACAGGGCAGGCAGCAAGCGCGGGTGCCGAGCTTGCCAACCCGCTTCGCGTGCGCCTGCTCGACCGGCACGATGAGCCGGTCGGCGGTGTCACCGTCGCCTTCGCTGTGCAGAGCGGCGGCGGATCGGTCAGCCCTGCCAGCACATCCACGAACAACGCCGGCTACGCCAACGCAAGCTGGACGCTCGGCAGCGCCGGCGCGCAGGCACTGACGGCAACTGCGCAGGCGCCCGAGCACGTCGAGTCCATCCCGCAGGCTACGGTTCCGTTTACGGCCACAGCGACGGCCGCGCCGGGTGGCGAGCCGGAGCCCGAGCCGGAGCCCGAGCCGGAGCCGGAGCCGGAGCCGGAGCCCGAGCCGGAGCCCGAACCCGAGCCCGAGCCGGAGCCGGAACCGACGGCACCCGCAGAGGTCGATGATCTGCGCGTCGTGAGCGTGACGGAGAACTCGGTGCGGCTGCGTTGGACTGCAGTTTCGAACGGGAACGGCGGCGGCGCCCGGTACGCGATCCGCTACGGTTCACCGACGCTGTCCTGGGGTCAGGCGTACGAAACGGAAGTGTCGGTCGCCGCATCACAGCCGGGCCAGACCATCACGTACAACTACACCGGCCTGCAGGCGGGAACCGATTATCAGTTCCGTCTGGTCAGCTATCGCGGCACGCTGAATCAGAATGCTGTCTTCGGTGAGTACTCGAACACGGTCTCCGCAGAGACGCAGGCGAGCGAGCCTGAGCCGGAACCGGAACCGGAGCCGGAGCCTGAGCCCGAGCCTGAGCCTGAGCCGGAGCCTGAGCCCGAGCCCGAGCCCGAGCCCGAGCCCGAGCCGGAGCCGGAGCCCGAGCCGGAGGTCGAGAGCGTGACGGCGTCGCACAGCAGCTACACCTTCACGAGCCTGAGCGCGACGATGCAGCTTTCCGCGACTGCCCGCGATGGGAACGGCGATGTGGTCAGCGATGCCGAGCTGAGCTGGCGCAGCACGAATGCGGCGGTCGTGAGTGTAAACAGCTCGGGCCGGATGACTGCGAATGCCGAGGGTACGGCACGAGTCATCGTGTCGTCCAATGGTGCGGCGGACACCGTGAATGCGACGGTGGACCTGCCGGAGCCGCCGCCGAGCGGTGGGGATCCGGACATGCCGGCCGGTATGACGGAGATCCTGAACTTCGATGGCACCGTTCGCGAAGCGAATGGGCACGCATTCGGGTCGAGTGACTTCGGTGAGTGGAGTTCCTCATCGCGCAACCAGTCGCACATCGACGATTCGTCGAACCCGACGGGCAGCGGTCGTGTGCTGCGCTTCACGTACCCGGCGAGCGACCCGACGTCCGGTGTCGCGACTGCCCAGCGCTTTGCGGGTGGGCCGTGGACGGAGCTGTACGTCCGCGTCCGCATCTACTTCGAGTCGGGCGGCTGGAACTTCGGTCACAAGCTGTTCTACATCGGTGCAGCGGGTGGCGGCAACCGTCCGGGTCCGACGGAGTTCTACTCGGACCGTTTCCAGGACGGACGGATCCGCGTGATCGACCAGAACGGTCGCAACCTGAAGGTGCTCGACAGCTCCGACGGCTCGTCGGAGGGCGGGACGAACTGGAACGGCGCGCTGCCGGGCCGGTGGATCACGCTGGAGTACCACTTCACGCCGAACAGCATGACGGTGAGTGAGAATGGGCGTGTGATCGGACAGACGTCGTTCAACTGGCAGGTGAGCGGTTTCGACGGTCTGGAGTGGTACGCGAAGACCGATACGAACGTCTCGACGACGTCCAGCTATCGTCTTGGCGAGCTCTTCGTGGCCGGCAGGAGATAGACTGACGTAACGCGGTCGGCTGCCGGACCGGGCCGGTCGTGCGGATGGATGAGGCCCCTCGCGCAGGTTGCGAGGGGCCTCGTTCGTTTGCTCAGCGGAACCTGCCGGCCACCCGGCCGGTAGTCAGTCCATCGGCGAGCGTTTACAAGCTCGGCCGCCTCGATGCACATTGTTCTGGTACGCTGCGGCCGATCCGCAGGCAGGGGCACGCGTCCCGATCCGGCACCAGGGTCCCTCGTCGTGAGAGTGAGCTGTGGAAAGAAGAATTGTGAGTGCAAGCGGCGCGGCGGCGATCATCATCCTGGCCCTGGTATGCTGCGGGGCCGCGGATACCGTGAATGGTTCCGCAGACAACGCTCAGTATCCGCAGCCGAGCAACGGTGGCGATTATCCACACCTGCCTCCGGGGATGACGGTCATCGGCGAGTTCGACGGCACGATCCGCGAAGCCGATGGGCACGCGTTCGGCCTCGATTTTTTCAGTGAGTGGAGCTCGAGCGCACGCAATCAGACCCACGTCCAGGATCCGTCGAACCCCACGGGAAGCGGGCTGGCGCTGCGTTTCACCTATCCGGCCAGCGATCCGACGTCAGGGGTCGCCACTGCAATGCACTTCCCCGGTGGACCGTACCGCGAGCTCTACGTCATGGCGCGGGTGTACTTCGAAAGCGGTGGCTGGAACTTCGGGAACAAGCTGTTCTACGTCGGCGCACCGTCCGGCCAACGCAACAATGTCGGCTCGCCTACCCAGTTCTACACGGACCGGTTCGCCGATGGACGCATCCGCGTGATCAACCAGAACGGTACGAATGACAAGATCCTGGACTCCTCGGACGGGCCGCCTTCAGGAACGAGCGCGCGACCGATCCGCAACGGCGAATGGCTGAGCATCGAGTACCATTTTGTTGGATCGTCGTCGGAGCGCGCCGGAGACGGGCGGATGTACGTCTGGGTGAACGGCACGCTGGTCGGACGCAACGACGCGGTGCGCTGGCTGGCGACCGGCTTCGACGGACTGGAGTGGTATGCCAAGACCGACACGAACGTGTCGATCACATCGAGTTACCGGCTCGGTGAGCTGTTCGTGGCCGGCAAGGAATAGCCCGCCGGTCGGACCACACCGCTCGCCGGCGGCCGGCATGCCGGTCAGCGAAAGTACGCGGCGAGTCGCGGATGGTGCTCGCTCAACAGGACTCTGCAGGCCTCGTCGACCAACCGGATCTCGGGGCTGTTCGACTTCACTGCCACATCGGTGGTCCACTCCTCACCACGACGCAGCGCCTCCGCCCGTACTGCTTCATTCAGGGTCTTGCTGGTAGCGAAACACGAGATGTTGCAGAGCGCCCATGCTCGCGGCGTGAAGGTATCCAGCTCATTGAGCATGGAGACAATTGCGGTCGGCAGCTCGCGTTCCGGTACGAGGCGGCCGGTCTCCGGGACGATGTTCTTGCGCACGCCGCCGACGTGCTCTTCCAGAACGATTGCGGGGATGTCGCACAGGAGACTCTCCGGAATCGCGCGGTTGCTGCCTTCCTTGAGGCTCAACAGGATCGCCATGCGCGACTCGCTATTGATGCGCATGACTTCGCGATAAGGGATGTCTTCGAAAAACGTCACCTGATCCATCACGCCATACGCCTCGGCGAGGCGCCGGATATCGTTCGCCGTACGCCCATCCATTGATCCGCCCACCAGAGCGACCTGCAGCCTGGGCTGTATCCGTCGCAACGCCGCAAACAGCGCGAAATGCCGCTTCAGCGGTTTCCAGTTCGAATTCAGAATGATGTCGTAGCGCTTCGGGCTGCCGAGGAACTCCGCGCACAGATCCGGGTTCACCCAGTCGCTCGGACCCATACGAAGCGGAATCAGATTCGAGTGCAACGAGTCGATGAAGCGGTAGTCGTCCGACTCCGGTGCCATGACGAACACGGGCGCGTCGAACTGGGAGTAGTAGAGCAGATCGCGATCGCAGTAGCCCGACCACGATGGCTCGAGCACGAGGTGATAGTCCTGCAGGAGCCGTCGGACGTCGACACCGCGCGCCACCTCCCGGATCGACTCGCTGAATTTCACGAGCACGACCCCTTTCTCGTTTTCGGAGACATGCGGTTTGAGAACGACCATGCGGCCGCCCAGCAGCCTTTCCAGAAAGCGACGGTTGGGAGGTCCGCTTGGATCCCAGGCAAGGCTCACGTTGCGGACGAGAAATGGCTCTACCCACCGACGCAGTGCTGCGCTGCGGGTGGTGCGATGCACCTGCGAGAGGATGACCCACGCGCGCTTGCGCTGCCGGATCGAGACATAGCCGATCCCGAGCAATGCGTAGAGTGCGAGCAGCGTGGTCATCAACGTGCGGCTCTCGACGAGGCGCTGCACCATTACTTCCTGCGGAACCCTCATCCTGAGCTGATACACTTTCCCCGAATAAGGCGGGTGTGTGCGCCCGGCCCGGCTGCCCGCGAGCGGAGGCGGACGCGCGCCGCTCCGAATCTGCGGATACGTGATCCCTGCATGGAATGCGGGGAGTATAGCGAAGCCGCACCCGCGCGGCACTCGTGCTGCAGGCGTGCCCGCGTCCACTGACGTTGTCCGCCAGCGGACGGGACGATAACATTCGGCGCCCGCGAAGCGAGACGACGCAGCTGCACCCTGAATCGACCGGATTTCAGATGAACCGTGAATCGCGCGGAGCAGGCGAGTCGGGGACGTCGCGTCCGAAGCTGCTCTTTCTCTGTCAGATGTTGCCGTATCCGCCCGATGGTGGGCCGGAGATCCGCACCTATAACATCCTGCGGATCCTCGCCCGCACCTTCGACATCACGGCGCTGTGCTTCTATCGCAGGGAGACGCGCAGGGGCGAGCAGGTGCAACGCGCGATCGAGGGGCTCAGCGACCTCGCACACGTCGAAGCGTTCCCGATCCCGCAGGAGCACAGCCGAGGCCGACTGCTGTGGGATCACCTGCGCAGCGTTGTCTCGGGCGCCGTCTACACGCGTTTCGCATACACCTCCACTGCGTATGCGGAGCGGCTTCACGAAGTTCTGCGGGAGCAGGTGTTCGACCTCGTACACGTCGACAGTCTCGACCTGTCGGCCTACCTCCCGCGGCTGCACGGCATGCCGATCGCCTGTACGCACCACAACGTCGAATCGGAGCTCCTCGAACGTCGGGCACAGGTCGAGACGTCGTCCTGGCGGAAGCGCTACCTCCGCCTGCAGGCGCGGCTGATGGAGCGCGAGGAGCGAAAATGGTGCGGTACGGTGGCCCTCAATATCACGGTATCCGAAGCTGATGCGCGCAGCATCCGTGTCCTGGTGCCGGGCGCTCGCGTGATCGCGATCCCGAACGGCGTCGATACGAGCAAGTTTACGCCCGGTGACGGCGCAGGCAGCGGGCTCGTCTTCGTGGGCGGTTACAACTGGCTGCCGAATCGCGATGCGATGGAGTATTTCGCCGAGGAGATCCTGCCGTTCGTTCGTCAGGATGCTCCCGACCTGCCGATCACATGGGTCGGTCGCTCCCCACCGGCGGTCGCCCAGCGCTTCCAGCAGACATCCGGCATCCGTCTCACCGGATACGTCGACGACATCCGGCCGTACGTTCAGGGTTCCGCCTGCTACATCGTCCCGCTGCGTGTGGGTGGCGGCAGTCGATTGAAGATCCTGGACGCCTGGGCGATGGGAATGGCAGTCGTGAGCACGGCCGTCGGTTGTGAGGGCCTGGATGCGCGCGACGGTGACAACATCATCGTCAGGGACGAGCCCGCGGCCTTCGCGGCGGCGGTGCTCGACGTGGTGCGGGATGCCGAGCTGCGTGCGCGCATCGGCGCCAGCGCCCGGCGCACGGCGGAAGAACGCTATGACTGGGAGGTGCTGGGCGAATACCTCATGGCGGAGTACTCGACACTGCTGCAGGGGGAGCGCGCGGACAGTCATCAGGAGCGACCTACCGGGCAGCGAGAGTGACAGGATCGGCTTCACGCGGTCGGCCCACGACGCCGGAATAGAGTCGCTCGTAGCGATCCAGCATCGCCTCCAGTGAAAACCGCTCCGCTACCGTCGATCGCGCCGCCGCAGTGATCCGCGCGCGCAGCGTACTGTCCGCATTCACTTGCCTGATCGCGTCCGCCAGCGCCGGTGGCGACGCGGTCGGCACGAGCAAACCGTCGCGGCCATCTGTAATGATCCCCTCGGGGCCGCCCGATCGGGTGGCGACGACCGGCGTGCCCGCGGTCATTGCCTGAATCGCCGCCAGCGAAAACCCTTCGCTGCTCGAGCTGATTGCGAGTGTATCGAGCGCCGCCATGACGTTCGGCACATCTTCCCGGAAGCCGGTGAAATGTACGCGGTCGTCCAGACCCAGCTGGTGCCGGAGCGCGAGCAGCTCCCCGTACAGCGGCTGCGTCTGCTCACCGACAACCAGGAAGACGAACCGCTCATCCTGCGCCATTGCCGCCGCTGCCCGCAGGAACGTGTGGTAGTCCTTCGCAGGACGCACGTTGCCGACGGCTCCCACGAGGATCTGCTCATCCCGAACGCCGTATGCGCGCCGTAGTGCAGCGCCGTCTGCACTCCGGAAGCGGTCGAGATCGACGCCGTTCGGTATCACGCTGACGCGCTCCATACGTATGCTGCCGAGCGCCTCGAGCGCGTCTCGCAACGAATCCGATACGCACGCGACGTTCGCCTGCCGGTCGATCAGACGATACCGGAGCCCCCTCGCCCAGTCGCCTGCCTGAATGTCGGATGCGCCATGAAACGTGGCGATCACGGGAGTCCCCGTCCACAGACCCACCGCACTCGCGTAGACAGCAGGGCTGAACAGGTGCGCGTGGATCAGCACGATCTCCCTGCGCCGGACGATGTCCCGAAGCCCGCGCAGGAACCCCACGTCCATGCGACCGCGCGTCGGCACCACGTCGGTGCGGATATCCAGGGCTTGCAGGTTATCGAGAACCCATCCAGTCCCGACGACCGCTGCGTGCGGATCCCAGCCGCGTCGCCGCAACCCGTCTGCCACCTGCAGGAACACCGTTTCCGCGCCGCCCGGTCCTGTCGTATCGATCAGGTGCAGGACGCTGCGCTGTCGAATCGACGTTTCAGACACCTATGCGATCCATCTCCTCTGTCTGCTCCGCTGCGTGTTGCTCGCGGCCGCCGAAGGAGAGCACGATAGGGCCGAGCGCATCGCCGATGTAGCGCATGAGGGCGTAAAGGAACACGACGATGCCGGCCATCTCGAGTGCTTCCTCGACTGTCCAGAACAGCACATACCCGATGTTGCGGCGACCTGCCTGTACGAACCATCCCGCCCCAAGCATCTCCACGACCAGGGCACCACCCACGAACAGGGAGCCGGCAACGATGAAGAGGTTACGGGTGGAGCGTGGCAATGCCAGCACGAACCTCAGGTACAGGAGGCCGAGCCCAATGACGGCGATCATACCAGGAACGACCCAGGCCCAGTGCAGCACACCGCTCGTACCGAGGAGCGCACGCACGGGCTCAATGGTGAGCTCGTGAATCGAGGCGCCCTCATCGACCGACAGGTAGGCGAACACCGCGCTGAGTCCCGCCCAGTAACGCCACCATGAATCCCGGCTCTGCCGCTTGCTCGCGGCGATGAAGGCGAGGAGCACAGCGCATGCGAGCAGTGTCACCGAGGCGTACCACGTAGGGACGTTCGCTTCCCGGTCCAAATTGAAGAGATTGACCATTCCGAACAGGGTACCGCGTCCGAAATAGAGTGCAGAAATCTGACCGGCCATGCTGGCTGCGACCAGGAAGCAGATCGTGCCCGTCAGCGCTTTCGCGACGCCGGACGGAGAAACATGGATCCTGCGCATCAGGAGCCTCCTGCGGGGGACGAAATTGAGAGGGTTGAGCCGGCGCAGCGAACGCGACCGGCGGCCGTTGGCGTCTTGCCGCTACCGACGCGCGTACCTATGGTTGTGCTCATGCCACGTCCGAGATCGCACAGTCGAGCTGTCGCGAACCACGCGTGAGTTCCAGCCACGGAAACCTGCTGTGCATTGCGAACTTCCGCACGAATGCCGGCTACGCGTGGGAGTTCATCGAAAGCCTTTACGCAGCCGTCGCTGACGACCTCGCCCCGTTCGGCATTCGCACGTGGGTTGCGTACCCGGAGATCGTCGATCCACCGAAGAGCCTCGAAGGCAGTGCGGCCACACCCCTTGAGCTGCGACTTCGACTGAACCATCCCGATGATGTCGTTCGGCTGATGCGCGTGATCCGTGAACGCGACATCCGCACGATCTACTTCAGTGACCGACCACCATGGCACGTTGCATATGCAGCGCTTCGGCGCGCCGGCATTCGCACGATCATCGTCCATGACCACACCTCGGGTGAGCGAACCGCTGCAACCGGCGTCAGGGGAGCGGCGAAGCAGGCGACGCGCCGTTTCCGACCGGCCATGGCGGACGTCGTGCTCGCTGTCAGCGACTACGTGCGGCGGCGCAAGGTGGAGATCGACCTGATACCCGCCGGGCGTGTGCGTGTCATGTTCAACTCGGTCGTCATCCCGGAGTCCATCGACAGGCACTCGCTCCGGGAGCTCGCGCAGGCACCGCCGGATCGACCACTCGTCGTGTGCGCCGCGCGCGCCGCGGAGTACAAGGGCGTACAACACCTGCTCCGTGCGTTCGATCTGGTTGCTGCGGAGCACGAGCCGGCGCCGATGCTCATCTATTTCGGCGACGGACCCTACATGGAGGAGCTGCAACAGATCCGCAGCGGCCTGGCCGCACGCGCCAACGTCATCTTTGCCGGCTACGATCCGCACGCCGCCGAACTCTCGGGCGGCGCGGATCTGTGCGTCGTGCCATCGGTATGGGGCGAGGCCTTCGGACTTGCCGCGCTGGAGCCCGGCGCCCGTGGCGTGCCTGTCGTTGCCAGCCGCGTCGGTGGCATTCCGGAAGTCGTCGTAGACGGCGAGACCGGCATCCTCGTCCCACCTGGTGCACCACAGGAGCTCGCCGCCGCAATGATCACCCTGTTGCGTGACGCCAAATTGCGCCGCGCGATGGGCGAACGCGCGGCGGACCGTGCGCGTGAGCGATTTTCCCGCGCACGACAACTCGCCGAGCTGACGGCTCTCTTCCGCAGCCGTCTCGGATTGCCCGCCTGAGCAGGCCTGCTCCTGGCGCGGCGTCGCGCAGGTGCCGGCCGTATTCAAGGGGAGACCGGAAAGAGGCCGTCGGGACGCGTCGGCTGGCGCACCGGCTGAACGGCTGCCGATGTTGCCCATCGCTCCTGCTCCTGGCGCATGCGCGCAAGCGCGCGCGCCCGCTCGTTGCGAGCTGTCACGTGCAGCGCGACCGTCATCGCAAGATTGACCCAGAAGTACGGGTAGTACAGCACTGTCACGAAGAAGCCGCTCGCCAGGAACCCGATGAGCGCGCCATCGAGGCCGTGCGCCATGTGGGGGATCAGCCGGGTTTGAGTCGGCACGCCCTTCATGAGGCGGCGCGTCTTGTGGTTCGTCCAGAACGTCGCAAAGATCAATGCGAGGAACGCGAGCAGGCCCGTGTAGCCGAGTTCCGACATCGCTTCGATGAAGATGTTGTGTGAGAGGGGACCGTAGTAACTCTCCCAGTTGTTGTAGCCGATGCCGAGGAAGGGATGCTCGCGTGCCATCTCCAGGCCCGCCTCCCACCGCTCCGTCCGCGCTGTCGAGGTGTTGTCGTCACCGGCTGCGAGAACGCGGGCCTTCTGTTCTGCCGGCAGCACGACCCACATCACGGCGCCCAGCGCAGCCACGCTCAGCAGCGAGCGTACCCGATGACGCGAACGTGCAACCCACCACATCCCGACGCATGCGCCACCCACGAGGGCGCCCCGGGAGGACGAAGCCACGATGCTCGCACCGATCGTCACCGGGACGGCGTAGAAGATCCGGCGCGTCCATTTGCCCCAGTGCTGCCGCAGCGCGAGGATGAACTCGACGAGCAGCGGCAGAAAGATGCACATCTGAATTCCGAACTCGCCGGAATTGCGGAACCAGCCGGGTGCGCCGCTGACGCCCCATGCATTGAAGGAGAACCCGCCACCGACCCAAGCCTGGAACCCGTGTTGGGACATCTTGAACGAGTACAGCAGGAAAGCCAGCATGAAGACGAAGAAGCGCTTCTCCGTATCGACGACCCGGGTAATGATCAGGTAGAGCAGCACCCAGTTGAAGTAGACGACCCATTTGGCATAGGACATATCGGGGTTGATCGCGTTCAGCGATGACAGCACGAGCACACCGGTGAACACGACGAGCAGCGGCCCGGCGGTCGTCCGCAGATGCGGCAGCCGCCCTTCCAGGATCATGGCAGCGGCCGCGAGAAGGATCGCGATCATCGACCACGGCAGAATCGCGAGTGAAGTCCAGATCGACTGCGGGCGTACGTACTCGAAGAACATGTAGATGTTGAGAAACCAGAACGACGCGGGCTGACGCTTCACGAACGCCCAGATCGCGGGAATGCGCAGTCGAAACATTGCCGGCACGGGGGCCTGCATCGAATAGGGCATCGTTGACATGCTTCAGTGCCGTAGAATGTTCGTGAGCCACTGTGCGCTTTCGCGCGCGAACGGCCGGGGATCGCTCCACTGCATGACTTCACTGTTGTAACCGGGGCCGAACGCCCGAACGCAGCCGGCGACGGCGGCGAGCCGATCCCGGCCGGTGAAGCGGCGATCGCGCCAGACAGCGATCACGTGATCCACGTCTCCCCAGAACCACCTGCTCCGGGCGAATCGGTAGGATTCTACCGGTGCAGGCGCCCTGCCGAGCGCGACATCCGCCAGCAACCGCGGGAAGTCCACACCGGCATCGATGGCCAGTTGCAGCGATCCCCAGAACCGGCCGTTGATCTCCATCAGGTATGCATCGCCCGTCGTCCGATCGCGCTTGTACTCGATCATCGCGACACCCGACCAGTCGAACCGCTCCAGCAGAGCGACACTGCGCGCGAGCAGCTCGTCGTCCAGCGGTTCACTCTGGCGCAGCACACTCACGCCGCCGCTCGGCGGCTTCTCCCGCAGCCGCCGGTGCGCAAATCGGGCGGTCACCCTGCCCTCCTGCATCAGCACGAAGATGCCGATGCCGGGGCCCTCGACGGCTTCCTGCGCCAGAATCGGGTACGCCGCCGCCGGAAAGGCCTGCAACGTCGGCCTCATGTCCTCGGGCTGGCGAACCCACCGGACGGTAGTCTTGCCGCGCGTCCCGTCCGCAGCGGTGAACACCGAGCGGGCCGGCTTCAGCACCACGGGATACCTGAGATCGGGTGCCACGACCTGTTCGGGACACCGGATCTCGACCTGCTTCGGCACCCGGATCCCCACTGCCTGCGCCTCGGTCAGGACCCGCTCCTTGTCGCAGATCGCCTGCACGGTCTCCAGCTCCGCGAAGGGCACGACGGCACCCAGGCGCGCCCGCTCGGGCAGCAGTGCCAACAGCGACGATTCCGACACCGGCATCAGCAGGTCGACCTGCTCTGCCGCCACGATGGCTGCGACCGCGTCGGCATAGCGTGCCGGCTCGGCACCGGCGTCCGGCACCGCCATTTCCCGCGCAGCGAAGCGTGATGCACCCGCGAGGGAACGGCCGGACCCGCTGCACACGATACAGCGGTAGCCCGCTCGCCCCAGGGAGCGAACGATGGCGAGCGCCGCCCGCTGCTCACCGTCAGTTACTAAAACGGTGGGCATCCGGCAGGACGATCCCCGCTCCTTGCAGGATGAGGGACGGATCGTTGTCGGTCCGCGCCGCGATCAGCGTCCCGTAGATGCCGCGCAGCCGGCCCGTCGCAACCGGTATGTCGAACAGCTCGCGTGCGCGTTCGTGCCCGGCGTCGCCCATTTCCTGACGCATCAGCGGATCCGCTGCGACCTCGAGGATGGCTTGCTCGAGCCCCTCGACGTCGCCCGGTGTGACGAGCCGGCCATCGACGCCGTGCCGGATGAGCTCGCGTGGCCCTCCCGCGTCCGCTGCAATGACCGGCCGCCGCGCCGCCATCCCTTCCATGACGACCATGCCGCAGGGCTCCGGCTCCGTCGAGGCATGCACGACGATGTCGAGCGCGCCGTACGTGGGATCGACATCCGCGACGTATCCCGTCAGGATGAAGCGATCCGACTTGCCGGATGACCGAATCAGCTCCTTGATGCGGTCGAAGTATGCGACGGCACCGTCGGACGCGTCACCGACGAGAACACCGACGAGATCGGGGTTGCCCTCCATTGCCGCAAGCATCGCCCGTACGAACTCTTCCTGCCCTTTCCACGCGATGACGCGGCCCAGCAGGCCGACGGCAACCTGGTCGTCGGTCAGGCCCCAGCTGCGACGTACCTCGTCGCGACGGTGCGCGCTCCGCTCGAAGCTTGCGACATCGACGACCTCGTAGATCGTGGTCGCCGGGACGACCGCGTGGGCAGCGCGCAGGAAGCTGTCCGTCACCGCATCCGAATCGCCGATGACGAGCGCAGGCAGGGGCCCGCTGCGGCGGCGCGGCGTGGCACTCGCGTTGTAGAAGCCGCGCAGATGCGCGATCGACGGAACACCCGCAAGGCGACCCGCCAGCAGCGCCTCACCGGGCGTAAAGCCGTTCGCCAGATGCAGCACGTCAATGCGGTAGCGCTTGAGGAGCCAGGCGATCCAGAGTGCGCTGGCGATTGCCACGCCCGTGTCGACACCGGCGAACAGCTTCATCGCAACGGATCGCACGACACGAGGCAGTTTGCTGCGCTGCAGCCATTCGTTGAAACGCCAGCGGCTCCGGTAGTTGATCACCCGCCGGAACCGGTGTGTGGGCCATGCACCATACCACAGGGCGCGCAGGTCGGCGTCCTGTGATGTGACGATCACCGGCCTCACACCCGGCATGTCGCGCAGCATGAGGGCCATGCTCTTCGTGGCGCCGCCGAAGCCGACGCTGTAGTCCACGCACAGCACGCGAACAGGATCGGTGGCATCGCTCACGACAACTGAAGCGTCGGACGATCGTGCCTCATACGTCCCGATTGCACTCATTCTGCCGCCGCGCCTTCTCGCCGCTGCCGAGGAACCGTTAGAGAGAACCCAATGTTCATGCTGCGCCGGCCATTGACGTGTTGCGGAAACCGGCATTTGTCAGCCACTCTGCGATGCCGTGCTCGAGGAACCGGCGGTCGGCCTCCGCACCGAACGTGTGATCGGCAAGCGGGCGGCGATCCACGTGCAGGATGCTCTCCAGCTCCGGCAGCTCCGGGAAAGCGTCGAGAAGTTGGCGCCGGTAGCTGTAGACTTCCTTGTTGTGGCCGGTGGTGACGACGTACAGGTGCACGCGTCGCTCGACGAGTGAGCCCAGTGACGCCAGCATCTGTGCACGAGCCTGCGCGTCCGCATCGGGGTCGAGGCACACGGGGTTGCCGATTCGTGGGGCCTCCTCGGCCGCGCGGTGGCGCAGTCGCGCCTTCACCTGGTACTGACCGGTAAGGAGTCTCCACCATACCCGCGGCCGCAGCGCCCGCCGGGTCGTACGCCGCAGCCGGAAGAGGACCATGTTCAGGCGATGCCGCCACGTCGAGAACATGCGCGTTGGATCGATGAGGATCGCTCCGACGACCCGTGGATCGGCGCAGCTGACACGGAAGCTGTGGTCTGCACCGGAGCACAGGCCGACCATGATGAAACGGTCTGCGACGCCGGTGCGCTCGAGCTCGTCGAACGCTGCGATCGTCGCGGCGATGTTTTCGTCCTCGACTTGCTGACTGACACCCAGCGTGTCGCTGTCGCCGATACCCGGAAGGTCATACCGCAGACATGCAAAGCCCTGCGCCGCGAGGAAGCGCGCCAGCCGGACGTGTACACGGTTGGCACCGACCCGATGGATGATTCCCGAGTTGGTGATCACGATCGCCGGTCCGTCCGCGCTGTCCGCCCACTCACCTGTCGGACGCGCCAGTACGCCCACCAGCTGACGGTCCGGTCCGAACTCCAGTACGCTCTCGTTCATGTTGCACCCAGCCAATCCACGATTGCGGTGACGGCGTTCGCCGGCACCAGACCGCTCCAGATCGATGTGTCCTCGCGCCACGGCGACACGTCTGCAACGAACCGGTGCTGAAGGTCCTCGATGTGATCCAGCCGGGGTTCCGGATCGGTCTCCGCGCCGCTCGTTCTGAGCAGCAGCGCTGCCTCGGCGCGTGGCACGGGGAAGCGGGTGGCCTCGATCGCCGCGAACTGCTGCAGCAGCTCCGGTGACACGAGCCGCTGCGCGAACTCGATCGGGCCGTTCTTGCGCCCGTTGGCGCGCGGGCGTCCGCGCGTGGGAGCCAGCGAATCCAGCCATGCGACACCATCGAGCACCGGGTCCCACAGCACGATGCGGCGTACGTCGGTGCGTCCTGCGGCCGAGGATGCAGCGACGAGGCCGCCTACGCGCAGGCCGACGAGGTCGACGTGGGCGTAGCCGCTCAGCCTCTTGAGCTCGTCGACCGCGAGTGTGACGTCCGTGTGCCAGTGGGCGAGATCAGCGTCGTAGGTCTCGCCCCAGGAATCGCCCTCACCGCTGTAGTCGAATCGCAGTACGTGGAACCCTCGCTCGGCGAGGCGGCGCGCTGTTGCGCGCAGTGCGCGGTGTGCGACCTGGTATTCGGGCCCCCAGGACGAGCAAATGAGGACGGCGCCGCACGACGCGGCCCGCGGTGCGTGGTAGTTGCCGAACAGCTGCCGATCCGCCGGCCCGAACAGGAATGCACGGCTATCCTGCGTGGGTTGCGCAGGTGCAACAGCGCTCAGCTCGCCCAGGGTCTTGAAGAACAGGGAGCGCGGTTCGGGGCGGTGACCGGTGCGTTCTTCGATCAGCGATACCGCTTCCATAGCCAGCAGCGAGTGTCCGCCGATCTCGAAGAAATTGTCATCGAGGCCGACGTGCTCGACACCGAGGAGCGACGACCATACTTCCGCAATTGCACGGGCCGCCGGATCGATCGGTGCCCTGAAGCTCGCGGTTGCCGGCACGGATCCCGATGCGTCCGGCAGTCGCTTGCGATCCACCTTGCCGTTCGGCGTGAGCGGCAGCGCATCGAGCGGCATGACGAAGGAGGGCACCATGTACGCTGGCAGCGACTGACCAGCCCAGCTCCGCAATTCGGCCGGGGTCGTTTCCTGGCCATCGTCGAACACCACGTAGCCGACCAGCCGGTCCTCGGAAGCAATGACAACGGCGTCACGAACCGCCGGATGCGACTGCAACGCCGCCTCGACTTCGCCGAGCTCGATACGGAAACCCCGAACCTTGACCTGGTGGTCCAGACGACCCAGATGCTCGATTCGGCCGTCGTGCCGGTAGCGGACCAGATCGCCGGTGCGATACAGCCGCTCACCGACACGGAACGGACTCTCCACGAAACGTTCGGCCGTCAGGTCCGGACGGTTCACGTATCCGTTTGCAACGCCGGCACCCCCGATATACAGCTCGCCCGGCACGCCGACCGGGCGCAGCGCGAGATCATCGCCCAGCACATAAAGCGTCGTATTCGCGATCGGCCGACCGACCAGGATCGGCTCATCGCGTTCGACTCGGTCCAGCGTGGACCAGACCGTGGTCTCCGTCGGACCATACATGTTCCACAGCTCGGCGACACGGCTCAGCAGATCGTCGGCAAGGGTGCGGGGGAGTGGCTCGCCGCCACACAGCACGCGCAGGTCCGCCTTGCCTGTCCAACCGGCAGAGATCAGGAGCTTCCACGTTGCCGGTGTCGCCTGCATGAGGGTGATGCCGGCGTCCTGCATGCGCTGTATCAGGCGCCGGCCGTCGATCGCCTCGTCCTCGCCGGCGATGACCACGCGCCCGCCGACGATCAGCGGCAGATACAGTTCCAGCACGGCGATGTCGAAGGAGATCGTCGTGACTGCGAGCAGTGCGTCCTGTTCCCTCGCACCGGGCCGTTCGGCCATCGACAGCAAGAAGTTCGCGACGGCACCATGTGGCACCTCGACGCCCTTGGGCTTGCCTGTCGAGCCGGACGTGTAGATGAGATAGGCTGCCTGCGAAGCGTCGGGCGTCAGGAAGCCCGCCGCCTTGGGCGGCGACCAGCGATCGAGGTCGAGCACCGGTACCGTGACGCCATACTGCTGCTCCAGACCGCGGTGTGTCACGACCGCAGCGGCACCCGAATCCTCGAGCATGTAGCGCACGCGCGCTTCCGGATAGTTCGGATCAACCGGGACGTATGCAGCGCCCGCCCCTAGAATCCCGAGCAGTGCGCCCAGCATTTCGCGGCTGCGCTGCATCACGATCGCTACGCGGTCACCGGGCTGCACGCCGAGCGCCTGTAGCGCAGCAGTCACCTGTTGTGCGTACTCGAGCAGCTGCGCGTACGTGAAGCTGCCGGTCGGCGACTCGACAGCCGTCCGCGTCACGTGGCGTTGTGTGCTGCGAACGAAGAGCTCTGGCAGGTTGATGCCAGCAGGAATGCCGCGTCGTGTGTCGTTCCAAACGTCGAGTAGCAGTGTGCCATCCGACGGCATGGGGCTACGCAGCGCTGCCAGGTGCTGAGCCGGATCACTGACGACACGCCCGAGAATCTCGAGATAATGTGTCAGCAACCGCTCTGCCGTCGTGCGCTCGAACAGGCTCGTGTTATAGGACAGCTTTACGTTCGACTGTACTTCGTTCCACCCCACGTTGACGCTGAAGTCGAATTGTGCGGCCTGGCGCCGCAGCGGAACGTAGGTATGGTCGATGCCGTTCATGCCGCTGCCGTCGGCCCGCACGTTCGCGACATTGAACAGGACCTGGAAGAGCGGCGGCCGGCTCGTATCCCGGGGAGGCTGGAGCTCTCGCACCAATAGCTCGAACGGCGCATCCTGGTGAGCGTAGGCATCCAGAGCGGTGCCTCGCACCCGCTGCAGTAGCTCGCCGAAGGTCGGGTCGTCACCGAGGTCGTTGCGATGCACGAGGGTGTTGACGAAGGTACCGACGAGGTTCTGCGTGGCCGTCGCCCGGCGTCCCGCAATCGGAACGCCCACGGCGATATCGTCCTGGTTCGTATACGTCGCCAGCAGGACGTTGAATGCGGCAAACAGCGTCATGAATGGCGTGACACGGTGCTCCACCGACAAGCGCCGGATGCGCTCCCGCAAAGCCGGGGGCAGGGTCACCTCCAACTGATCACCTGTGAACGTAAAGAAGGTCGGGCGCGGATGATCCGTCGGGAACTCGAGCGTTGGAACGCCCGTCAGCTGCTCACGCCAGTACTCGACCTGTTCGCGTAGACGCTCTCCCTGCAGCCAGGTTCGCTGCCATACTGAATAGTCGCGATAGGTGACTGGAAGTGCTTCGGCACCTGCCCCCTCGTAGGCAGCCCTGATATCACGGCCGAGTACTCCGTACGACCACATGTCACTGATCACGTGGTGCATACCGAACGCGAGCAGATGCCGCTCCGGGCCAAGCCGTACGACGATCACCCGAAACAGCGGTCCGACCTGCAGGTCGTAGGGGGCGTTGCTGTGCTGCTCGGCGAATGCCTGCGCATGCTGCATGCGCTCGGCTTCGTCGTGCATGGAAACGTCTTCGACGACGAACGTGTGATTCGGCACAGGGTGCACTACCTGTACCGGTCGGCCCCCCGTCGGGTCGATTGTCGTGCGCAGGATGTCCTGCCGGCGCGCGACGTCGTCGACGGCGCGACGCAGCCGCTCGACGTCGAGCCGACCGTCGAGGAGACTCGCGGTCGTCATGTTGTACGCGGTCGCGCCGCTATCCATCTGCTGCAGAAACCAGATGCGCTCCTGCGAGAAGGAGAGCGGCGCGCGATCCCCATCGGCACAGGGCTCCAGCACCGGAATGGTGGACTTCACGTCGGCGTGATCGCGAATCCAGGCGGCGGTCGCGGATATCGTCGGGTGATCGAAGAACTGCCGCAGCGGCAGGTCAACGTCGAGAACGTCGCGCGTCCTTGCTACGACCTGCGTAGCCGTGAGCGAATGCCCGCCGAGTGCAAAGAAGTCGTCATGCACACCGACCGCGTTCGTGCCTAGCACGTCCTGCCATATCTCCAGCAATGCGGCTTCTTCGGCGTCGCGTGCGTCAACCGCGGAAGCCACCGGACGCAGGGTCTGCTGTGCCGTCGGCAGAGACCGGCGATCGATCTTCCCCGAGGGAGTTCTAGGCAACGCGTCGGTGAATGCCCATGCCGTCGGCACCATATACGCCGGCAACGTTCGTGCACACCACGCGGCAAGCTCCCCCGATCCGGAGGCGCGCTGATGCGGTTGCAGCACCACGCAGGCACTCAGTACGCGCTCGCCATCCGGCCCCAGCGGCGCATGGACCGCGACGTCTGCCACCGCATCATGAGACTTCAGCGTGCTCTCGATCTCGTATGCTTCGATGCGGTGGCCCCGCACCTTCATCTGCGAGTCCGCCCGGTGCAGAAAGACCAGTGCTCCGTCCGGCCGGCGTCGAACAACGTCGCCGGTTCGGTACATCGTGCAACCAGGATGGTCGGGGTCGGGCAGGAACGCGTGCTCGGTCAGTTCGGGAGCGTTCCAGTAGCGGAGTGCACCGTGCGCACTCCGAACGACGAGCTCGCCGCGCACGGGATCATACGTGCCGTCGCTGTCGAGCAGGACTGCATCCACATCTCCTGCTGGCCAGCCAATCGGAATCTCGGCCGTGCGGGTAGTCCGGTCGAGTTGATAGCCGAACGAGAAGCTGTGCTCGGAGGCCCCGTACAGGTTGAACAACACTCCTTGCGGCGGGAAATGTTTGTCGAAGAATGCCACCTCTTCCGGCCGGACCGCCTCGCCGCCCAGCACGACGGTACGCACGGTTGGAAACGACGGTGCCGATATGGTACGCGCGATCGTGCGGAAGACTGTAGGCGTGACGTGGAGCACAGTCAGCGCGTGCGCGGCGAGGAGTTCGGGCAGCCGTGCGAGATCGGTCGCGCGCGCGTCGATCGGGCACACCGATGCGCCGCCAAGCAGACCGCCGAACACGTCCATGAGCGAGGCATCGAAGGAGATCGATGCCAACCATGCGAGACGATCCGCGGGTGTGAGGCCGAGCGCCTCCGTGTAGCGTCCTGCCTGTACCAGCAGGTTGCGATGCGACTGCACGACCGCCTTGGGACGGCCGGTCGAGCCGGATGTGTACAGGAGATACGCAACCGAGTCCGGGTCCGGCCATGGGAGCGCCGGCACAGCCGGTGTGTCGTCATCATCGATCGTCAGGACGTGGCCGGCCCCGCCCAGAATGCGTGCGGCCCGATCTCGCAGCTCCGGCGTACTCAGGATCGTGCGCATACCGGCGTCCTGCACCATGAAGTGCAGTCGTTCCTCCGGGTAGCTCGGGTCGAGAGGTACGTAGGGGCGACCGGACATCAATACGCCGAGCAGGGCCGCCACTGCGCGATGGTCGTGCGGGACCACCACGCCGATCGGCCGCTCACGGTCGTCCTGGGTCGCCGCAGCCACGATGCGAGCGATTCGGTTCGCATCGTTTTGCAGGGCCGCGTACGTAACCTCTCCACTCTCCGTGATCAGGGCCGTGTGTTGAGGTAGCTCACTTGCCACCTGCGCGAAACGCTCGGGCACGGAGCCCGCATTGTGCGCACATCCGCCGCGCAGGAGGCGCGGTGCCTCGTCATTGCTATCCGTCGCCTCCCACAGGGCGTCCAGGGAGGTGTCCGGAGAACCCGCGCCGGCCCGGACGATGTACTCGACATCGCGCATGAAGGCGCTCATTCGCGCCGGGTCGAACAGGTCACGGTTGTATACGAGCCCCAGGTTGAGCTCACCGTCCTGCTGCAAGGCGTACAGCGTGAAATCGAACTTGGACTGCAAGTCCAGCAGCCTGCCCATCTCCTGTGCGTCAGGCGCAACGAAGCGGAGTCCTTCGGCTTCGTGCGCGGACTCAGCAGAATCCGGGGGCAGCACATTCAGCATCGCTTGGAAGAGCGGAGTACGGCCCGGCGCCTTCTGCGGGGCGAGTGCTTCTATCAGGCGCGGGAACGGCATGTCCTGATGGGCAAGTCCGGCCATTGCGGACCGACGCGCCGCGCGGAGCAGCTCTCGCAAGGAGCACCCACGTTGCACCTGCAGACGCAGTGGCAACTGGTTTATGAACATCCCAACGATGCCCTGCAGCTCCGGTCGACTGCGGCCGCTTACGGGTGCACCGATCACGATATCCCGCTGCCCCGTGTGACGATGGATCGCAGCAGTAACGGCAGCGAACAGCAGCATGAAGAGCGACGCACTCTCTTCGCGGGCGAAACCTGTCAAGCGCTTCGTCGCTTTACGATCAAGTACCTGACTGACCGCTTCGCCCGAGTAGCTTGTGGTTTGCCGCGCTCGGTCGGTAGGGAACTCGAGTACGGCGGGCGCATCCTTCAGGTACGTCCGCCAGAACGTCAGGTCGCTTTCCAGGCGATCGCCGCGCCAGTCCGCCCGCTCCCAGATCGCGTAGTCGCGATAGCGAACAGGAAGTGCCGGGACGGCCTGCTCCTCGTAGCACGCCCGCAACTCGCGAAAGAAGATCCGAACCGAGGTCCAGTCGGTAGCAAGGTGGTGGAACGTGGCAATCAGGTCATGACGGTCCGCCGCGCGGCGGACCAGCACGGCACGGAAAGGGATCTCCTTTTTCAGATCGAACGCGCGTCCGTGCTCCGCCTGCGTGAGACGCTGCAGTTCGTTGGTCTGCTGCGCCTCCGACATCTCACTCACATCGAGAAAGCGAAGGGGCTCATCCGGAACGGGTTGTACGTACTGCTTGACCCCCGTCGCATCGCCAACCACGATCGTGCGCAGCGCTTCGTGACGTTCGAGCACCCTGAGTAGAGCGCGCTTCAGCCTGGCTGCGTCGAGCGCACCCTCCAAATGCATCACCGGACATACGTTGTATGTCGTCGCCGTCGGCTCCAGCTCCTGGAACAACCAAACGCGTTCCTGCGCGAATGACAGGGGTGCGGTCTCGGCGTCCACTCGCTCGAGTGGCAGCGTGCTGGGCGCCATGCCGCGATGTGCCTGCAGCCAGGCGGCAAGCGCGTCGATCGTGGGTCGTTCGAAGAGAACGCGCAGCGGCATGTCGACAGTGAACGCCTCGCGGATGCGTGCAACGACCTCGACGGCCTTCAGGGAATGACCTCCTCGTTCGAAGAAGTCATCGTAAACGCCGATGTCCTCGACGTTGAGGGCGCTCATCCAGATCTGTGCAAGAATTTCCTCTTCGGGCGTCCGCGGAGGCTGAACGGCGTCACGGGTCACGTCGTCCGGACGGGGCGCGGGAAGCGCGCGCCGATCGACCTTGCCTGACGGCGTCAGGGGAAGCGCGTCCAGATCGATCCACGCCGTCGGGACCATGTACGAGGGAAGCCTGCTGCGGCAGAAGTCCGCGACCGCAGCTCTCGACCTGTCGGCACCGTCTCTCCACACGATGCATGCGGTCAGCACGCCGTGCCCGTCCGCGCCGATCACACCATGAACGGCTGCGGCCATGACATCCGGATGCGCACGCAGGATCGACTCGACCTCGAGCGGTTCGACGCGATGCCCGCGGATCTTCAGCTGCGCGTCCGCTCGGTGGAGGAACACGAGGCTCCCGTCGTAGCGACGACGCACGACGTCACCCGTGCGATACATCGTACGACCGGGCCGGTCCGGATCTGGCAAGAAGGCCTGCGTAGTCGCCACCGGATTGTTCCAGTACCCGAGGGCGCCGTAGGCACTACGCAGCACGAGCTCACCGCAGACGGGATCAGGCTTACCGTCACTGCCGAGCAGCAATACCTCGACATCGCCGATCGGCCAGCCGATCGGTACGTCCGTGGACCGGAGATCGCGTGGTACAGAGAAACCGAGAGCGAACGTGTGCTCCGACGGTCCGTAGGAATTGACGAGCCGTGCCTCAGCCGAAAAGCATTCGTCGAAGAACGCAATGTCGTCGGGGCGCATCGCCTCTCCGCCCAGGTCAACGGCCCGGATGGTAGGGAAGCGCGCGTCCGGACCGATCTGCCTGAGCGTGCGGAACAGGGTCGGGGTCACGTGGATGATCGACAGCCGCCGCTCTTCCAGCATGCGGGGCAGCAGGGTCAGGTCCGTGGCCCGTGGATCGATCGGGCAAACAGCCGCGCCGGTCAGCAACGCGCCGAACAGGTCCATCAAACAGGCGTCGAACGAGATGGACGCCAGCAAGGCAACGCGATCGTCCGGCGTGATCCCCAGGGCTCGGGCATAGCGGTCGGCCTGCCGGACGAGATTGCCCTGCGACTGCATGACTGCCTTCGGCCGTCCGGTCGATCCTGATGTGTAGAGCAGGTAGGCGAGATCACTGGCCTCCGGCGATCGCGGCACTGATGCCCCGTTCGGCGGTGCGTCGTCCGTCGTGACGACACGCGCAGCATTGCCGGCAAGCGCTTCGGCGTGACCGCGCAAGCCACCCGTGGTGACGATCAGGTCAAGACCCGAGTCCTCTACCATCCACGCCAGCCGCTCCTGCGGGTACGACGCATCGAGCGGGACGTAGGCGTGGCCGGCTGCGAGCACTCCCAGGATGACCGACGCGAGTACCGGCTCGTGCGGGACCAGGACGCCGACCGGGGCGCCGGACTTCGTCGCATTCGCGGACACGAGGCACGCGAGCCGCTCCACCTCGGCTTGCAGCTGTGCATACGTAAGCTCGCTATGGCCGTCGATCAGCGCCGGACGATCGGCATAACGCCCTGCCACCCGCGCGAACCGTTCAGCGACCGACTCCTCCGCGGTCAGGGGGTCCGGGCCCGCAAGCCCTCCGGACGTGTCGGACTCGGACGCAAGCAGTGCGTCGATAACCTGATCGGCGTCATCCGCCAGCTCCAACAGGCGCTGCACCGAGCGCAGCAGCGCCTCCATCCGCTCCCGGGAGAACAGCGACGTGTTGTAATTGAGTGCGAGGTGCAGCCCTCCCTGCCGCTCCATTGCGTACAGCGTCACGTCGAACTTTGACTGCCCGTCGAACACAGCAACGAGCTCATCCGTTTCCGGCAACCTGAAGGTGATGCCGTCCGCCTGCAGTCGGGACACGTCCACCGGCGGCAGCACATTGAGCATGGCCTGGAACAGCGGATTGCGTGTCTTGTCGCGGGGCACGCCGAGCGCTTCCACGAGCATGCTGAATGGCATCTCATGCTCCGCCATCGAGCGCAGGACGGTATCACGCGTGCGTTGCAGCAGTGTGCGCAGGGTGGCGCCCTTGTCGACCCGGACCCGCAAGGGCAGCTGATTCACGAACATGCCGATCAGGTTCGACAGCTCCGGCCGATCGCGCCCCTGCAGCGGCGAGCCAATGATCAGGTCACGCTGCCCGCTCTCGCGGTGTAGCGCAGCACCGTACGCAGCTAGCAACACCATGAACAGCGATGCCTGCTCCGCACGGGCGAGCGTCTTGAGCGAAGTCAGTGCGCTGTTCCCGAGCCGGGCCGCGACGATGCCCCCGTGGAAACCCGGCGCCTCTACCCGTGGCCGGTCGGTCGGCAGGTCGAGAACGGTCGGTGCGCCATCGAGCATATCGCGCCAGAACGCGACCCGGCGTTCGCGAGTCTCGCTGGTCCAGTATTCACGCGCCCAAGCGGCGTAGTCGCGATAGCTCGCACTCAGCTCTTCGGGCTCGCGCCCATCGTAGAACGTGGCCAGGTCCGTATAGAAGTGCTGCATCGAGGACCCATCCACCGCGATGTGATGGATCGTCGTAGCGAGCTGATGCAGGTCTTCCCGGAATCGGATGAGTAACGCCCGGAATGGGATTTCGCTGCGCAGGTCGAACGGCCGAGCCTGTGCGTCACGGATTCGTGTGTGCGCAACCTCCTCCTGCTCGGCTGCTGG
>CAYSGF010000174.1:0-14114 GCA_964430275.1 uncultured Gemmatimonadaceae bacterium | reverse complement strand
CCCACCCCCACGCTCACGCCCACCCACACCCGCCGTCCAGGCGCCCACCCACACCCGCCGTCCACGCCCTGCCCACACCCGTCGTTTTGATTCCTGCGGCACTGCGCGTATCCTACTCGCCTTCGACACCCGTCACTGCGGCAATCATGCACGAAGCGTTCACCACGCTGGATGTCGTCGTCCTGGTCGCCTACATCCTGGGCGTCACGGCACTGGGCACGTGGCTCGGCCGGCGCCAGCGAGATGCGCGCGACTACTTCCTGGCCGGGCACGGGATTCCGTGGTGGGCGATCTGCTTCTCCGTCGTTGCGACCGAGACGAGCGCGCTGACGTTCATCTCTGCGCCCGCAACGGCCTACACGAGCGACTTCTGGTTCCTGCAGCTCGTGTTCGGCTACCTGATCGGCCGCATCCTGATCGCCGCGGTGCTGCTGCCGCGCTACTTCGCGGGGGAGCTGACGACGGCGTACGAGCTCCTCGGGAAGCGCTTCGGTCCCACCACGCGGCGTGCGACGTCGATCATCTTCATGGCCACGCGCGCCTTCGCGGATAGCATCCGGGTGTTCGCTGCGGCGATTCCCATCCAGCTCGTGACCGGCCTGAGCTATACGGAGTCGATCATCATCGCCGGCGTGTTCACGGTGATCTACACCTACTATGGCGGCCTGCGCGCGGTCGTCTGGATCGACGTCATCCAGATGTTCCTCTACATGTTGGGCGGTCTCGCCGCCCTCTACGTCCTCATCCGCCTCGTGCCCGAAGGCTGGGCGGGCATCGTGGCGGCGGGACGCGACGCGGACAAGTTCCGCATCATCCACCTGGAGGGCGGATTCGGAAGTGCACGCTGGCTGCTCACCGGCCTGATCGGCGGTGCGTTCCTGTCCATGGCGTCCCATGGCGTGGATCACATCATCGTGCAGCGGCTGCTCGCGTCGCGAAACCTGCGTGATGCGCAGCGTGCCGTAGTCGGCAGCGGCATCCTCGTACTCGTGCAGTTCGTGCTTTTCCTGTTCGTCGGCGTCGCACTGTTCGCGTACTACGGCGGCCGGACGTTCGCGACGCCCGACGAGATCTTCCCCCTCTTCATTGTCGAAGGACTGCCGCCCGGTCTGTCCGGACTCATCGTCGCCGGCATCCTGGCTGCCATGATGTCGACGGTATCGTCCTCCCTGAATTCGCTCGCATCCGCGACGACCCACGACATCTACGCCCCGCTGTCGGGGCGCGAGCACGACCAGGAGCACCTGCTCCGGATGGGACGCCGCTTCACCCTGCTCTGGGCCGCCGTGCTGATCGGCGGTGCGCTCCTGTTCCAGCTCGTGAGTCAGGGGACGCCCGTCGTCGTGATCGCGCTGCAGATCGCATCCTTCACGTATGGCGGCCTCCTCGGCGGCTTCCTGCTCGCCGTGCTCTCGCCCCGCGCCCGCGAGCGCGACGCGCTCCTCGGGATCTCCAGCGCGATCGTCATCCTCTTCGGGCTCTGGGCCGCACAACAGTTCGGCCTGGTCCCGAGGCTGGTCGACCCCCTCTGGTTCTCCCTGCTCGGCTCACTCATCACCCTCGCCGTCGGCGGGCTCAGTGCCGCCCGTGGCCCGCGCCCGGCCGGACGCTGATCGCCGCCGCCGGCAGTTCTCCTTGCCCTGGTCGAAAACGAGCCCGTCCCAGGCGGTTCTTCCTCCCGCAGGGACGCACGGATCGGGAAGTGGGATGAAATGTTGACAAACCTGGGATGAGCGTGTAACTCTGCCTCCACACGTCCCACGCGTTCATCCCCAAATGACGGGACGGGCGGCATCCGATCGCCGCCATATTCCAACGGCATGCTGAACCGCGCGCAATCGGCCGGCATCCGCTCCAAACGGTGGTGAAGAAGTTCGGACTACGTCCTCCGAGGCGTACTCCGTCGTGTTCGGGCATAGACAGGATACGCCCGCAGCTCCTCGCGAATGCCTCGTCGCACTCGGGGCGCGCGCGTGCAGTGCCGCGTGCAGGCGGCGTTACACCGGCTTTGCAGAGGTGAATATGGCAGGGTCCTGAACTTATCCCGCGGCCGCGTCCTGCCTGGCGGCCTACCGTTCCGTTGTGATCCACAGACTCAGCAACTCCTGGGGGAGGAACGCATGACATCACGGATCGGCTTTCGGGCCGTCCTCTCCGCTCTCGCGACGGTAGCGCTCTTCAGCGCCGCCGGTGCGAGTACGGCACAGGGACAGACCGGCACCGTTCAGGGCGTCGTTGTGGATGCGACGACGTCGGAGCCTCTCGTTGGCGCACAGGTCGTCGTCGAGGGCACGGATCGCGGCACCATCACGAATGACCAGGGTCGCTACCTGGTGACGAGCGTGCCCGCAGGCAGCCACGTGCTGCGGATCGAGTCGCTCGGGTACGCGTCGGTCAGCCAGGACATCACAGTGACGGCCGGGCAGACGACGACGGTGAACCTCAGCCTCGACCCCTCCGCGATCGCGCTGCAGGGGCTCGTGGTGACGGGCGTGAGCGGCGGCGCCGTGGAACGGGCGAAGGTGCCGTTCAGCGTCACACGCGTGGACGCCTCGCAGATGCCGGTGCCGGCGGCGGTCGATCCGATGACGCAGCTGCAGGGGCGCGTCCCCGGTGCGAACATCGCGTCGATCAGCGGACGGCCGGGGTCCTCGCCGGCGGTGATCCTGCGCGGCCCGCGCTCGATCAATGCGAGCGGCCGCAGCCAGGAGCCGCTCTACATCGTGGACGGCGTGGTGCTCAGCTCCGACATCGCCGACCTGAACCCGGCGGACATCGAGAGTGTGGAGATCGTGAAGGGCGCTGCGGCATCGACACTCTATGGCTCGCGCGCGGCGAACGGCGTGATCGCGATCACGACGAAGCGTGGCAACCTGGGCGGCTCCGAGGGCGTGCGCTTCACGGCGCGCTCCGAGTACGGCCTGAACGACATCGAAGGCGACTTCGGCATCGCGCGCTACCATCCGTTCCTGCTGGACGAGACCGGCACGCGCTTCTGCGTGCTGGACCCCTACGGCTCGAGTAACGTCTGCTCGCGCACGATCGACTACCGGGCGGAGCAGGCGCGCATCAACAACGCGCCGGGCGACTTCGCACTGGCTCCGCCGGCCTTCCCGGTCGACCCGGGCGCCGTTCTGTCCGGGCCGCAGACGCGCCGCGTCATGCTGGCCGGCGAGTGGCCGGGCCGGACGTTCAACGCCGTGGAGCAGCTCGTCGATCCCAAGCCGCTCGCGAAGAATGACATCTCGATGTCGGGCCGCCTCGGCCGGACGACCTTCTTCACCAGCTTCGGTCATACGAAGCAGGGCGGTGCGATCCAGGGGCTGCAGGGCTACGAGCGCCTGAACGGCCGCATCAACCTGAATCACCGCGTCGGTGATGATTGGTCGATCGACCTCAGCTCCTACATCTCGCGCAGCGAGCAGGACGGGCTGAACCAGGAAGAAGGGGGTGTGGGCTTCTTCCGGCTGACGCGTACGCCCGCCATCGTCGACATCACACAGCGCGATGATTTCGGCCGGCTGTACATTCGCACGAACCTCGGCAGCGGCGGCACGCAGAACGAGAATCCGCTGTACTCGTTCGAGAACATCGAGCGCGACGACGTGCGCTGGCGCTACATCCTGGGCGGTAATGTGCGCTACACGCCGCTCGAGTGGTTCGAGGCGGACGCGGACTTCAGCTTCGACCGCCTGAACCTGAACTTCCTGCAGTTCTCGAATCGCGGGTTCCGCACCACGAACAACAACCCGGCGACGAACGAGGGGCTGATCTTCAACGGCGTCGACAACGCGCAGTCGATCAACACGTCGGCCGGCGTGCTGCTGCGGCCGCAGCTTCTCGACAATGTCAGCTCACGCTTCACGCTGCGCTGGCTGTACGAGCTGCAGAACAACGACTTCCGGCGCATCCAGGGCCAGTTCCTGCGCGTCGGCGGCGTCACGTCGGGCGAGAACGCAACCGACAACCAGGACATCTCGTCGAACGAGGACGAGACGCGGCAGATGTCCTACTCGGCCGGCGCGTTCTTCGACATTCTCGACCGCTACACGATCGATGTCGCGGCGCGCCGCGACGGCAGCTCGCGCTTCGGCTCCGAGCACCGCTGGCAGACGTACTACCGCGCCTCGGGTGCATGGCTGATGGCGCGCGAGGAGTGGTTCCCGTCGGAGGCGGTAACGGGCCTGACGTTCCGCGGGTCGTACGGGACTGCCGGCAACGTGCCCCGCTACTCCGCGCAGTACGAGACGTTCACGATCGGATCGGGCGGCACGCTGACCGCGAACACGCTCGGCAACCCGGACCTGCGTCCGGAGGTCGTGACGGAGAAGGAGATCGGCACGGAGATCGAGCTCTTCAACCGCTGGGGCCTGTCGCTCACCTACGCCGATGCACTCGCCAAGGATCAGATCCTGCCGGTGCCGGTCGCCGTTGCGACCGGGTTCCCGACACAGTGGCAGAATGCCGGCGAGATGCGCAGCAAGACGTGGGAGGCGGCGCTCACGCTGCCGATCCTGCAGAATCCCGAGGGCCTGACCTGGACGGCGCGGGCGAACTACTCGTCGAGCCGATCCGTCATCGAGTCGCTGAACGTGCCGCCGTTCTTCATCGGCACGAACCTGCAGGCGACGAACCAGATCATCCGCATCTCGGAGGGCACGCGCTACGGCACGATCTTCGGGCGCAAGTTCATGACGAGCTGCAGCGAGCTGCCGGGTGACTACCAGGCACAGTGCGGCGGTGCGGGCAGCGCGTTCCAGAAGAACGACGAGGGGTACATCGTCTGGGTCGGCGCCGGCAACAATCCGGACATGGGCATCACCCACAACCTGTGGAATGCCGTGCTGCCGGCCGACGCGGCGCCTTACGGTGTGCAGGCGTCCTGGGGCATGCCGATCCTGATCCGCGAGGACAACGGCTCGCCCATGGTGCTGCCGCTCGGGCACGCGCTGCCGGACTACCGGCTGGGCATGTCGCACCAGCTCCAGTATGGCAACTTCTCGCTTTACGGCCTGGTCGACGGCGCATTCGGGCAGAGCGTCTGGAACCAGGGCCGGCACTGGTCCTACCTCGACTTCCTGTCCGGTGACGTCGACCAGGGCGGCAAGAGCGTCGGTGCAGCGAAGCCGATCGGCTACTACTACCGCGCAGGCCCCGGGCCGGGCGGCAACAACAACGGCATTGGCGGCTTCTACGACATTCTCGGTCCGAACAACCGCATGGTGGAGGATGCGAGCTTCGTGAAGCTGCGCGAGCTCTCGCTCTCCTACAACGTCGGGCAGGTCGCGAACTTCGGCGACTGGACCGTGAGCGTGATCGGGCGCAACCTGAAGACATGGACGGACTACTCCGGCTTCGATCCCGAAGTCGGTGCCGGCGACTCCGGCGGTGAGTCGGGCAGCGGCCTGATCAACGCGGTCGATGCCTTCACGTTCCCTGCGCTGCGCACGTTCTCGTTCGTGGTCAGCACGAGCTTCTGATACTCATCCACCTGCGGGTGCAAGGAGCATAGACGATGCGATTGAAGCGATACCTGGTGGCCGCGACGCTCCTCGTGAGCATCGCTGGCTGCGCCGAAGACGTGCTCGAGGTCGAGAACCCGAACGATCCGGACCGCGGCCGTATCCTCGCGAGTCCGGCGGACGTGGAGGGGCTCGCTGCCTCGCAGTTTCAGTCGGTCATCTCGGCCACGCTCGGCAGCATTGCGCGCGTGCAGACCGGGATGATGACGGCGTCCTTCGAGAACTCCTCCGGGCTGGCGAACAACGGACTGGGGCCGCGCAGCGGCATCCCGCGCCAGCCGATCGACAACAACCGCGGCAATGCATACCAGTCGGAGAACTTCAATGACTTCCGGCTGCTGACCGCAGTTGCCCGCAACTCGGCGGACATCCTCGAGCGCGCGAAGGTGGATGACTTCGTGCTGCCGGGCGGCGCGGGCGCGCTGACGCGCCTGAAGGCCTGGTCGCATTTCACGTACGGCGTTTCCCTCGGCTACCTGTCGCTCGTCTATGACTCGGCGGGCGTGCCGCGGCCGAACGAGGAGGAGGGCAGCATACCGCCGCTCGAAGGGTACGCGGCGATCAACGCCTACGCGCTCGCACAGTTCGACTCGGCGATCGCGTATGCGGGATCGGGCGGCATGAGTGAGATCCCGTCCGGCTGGCTGCTCGGACCTGGCGGCGACGCTGTAACCGCGCCGGACTTCATCCCCATCGTGCGCTCGTTCCGGGCGCGCATGCGCGCCGGTGTCGCGCGTGACCCCGGCGAGCGGGCCGCCGTCGACTGGAACGCCGTGATCGCGGATGCGACGAACGGCATTACAGAGGACTTGGTCATCACGTACGACCCGACGAATGGCTGGGACCACAACTGGATGGCGACGACGCTGCATTTCCGCGATGCGAACTGGCACCAGATGACGTACTTCATCATCGGCATGGCGGATGTGTCGGGTGCGTTCGATACCTGGCTTGCGACGCATCGCGACGAGCGTACGCCGTTCCTGATCCAGACGCCGGACACCCGCTTCCCATCGGGGGCGACGCGCGCGGCGCAGAACCGGCCGGCAGACGAGGACGACGCGCCGCTGCCCGCCGGGCAGTACTTCCGCAACCGCGATCCCGGCGGCGACCAGGCCGGCTCCGGCTGGCAGAACTCCTGGTATGATCATTACCGCTTCCGCGCCTTTGCGGACGCAGCGCGCAACGGCGAAAAGCCGTTCTTCACGAAGGTGGAGAACGACATGCTCGCGGCCGAAGGCTACATCCGCACCGGTAACATTCCGGCCGCAGCGGCGCTCATCGACGACTCCCGCACGGAGCACGGTCTGCCGGCGCTGACCGGCGCAGTGACGAGCGCGAGCGACCCGGTGCCGGGGGGCAGCTCATGCGTGCCGCGCGTACCGGTCGGGCCGACGTTCACCAGCACGGCATGCGGCACGATCATGGAAGCGATGAAGTGGGAGAAGCGGATGGAGACCGCGTACACGACGTACGGTGCGTGGTTCTTCGACTCGCGCGGCTGGGGCGACCTGGTCGTTGGCACGCCGCTGCAGTGGCCGGTGCCTTCCGATGAGATGGATGCGCGCGGCCTGCCCATCTACAACCTGGGTGGTGTCGGCCGGGACGGCGGCGCAGCCGAGGGCACGTACGGTTACGGCGTTGGGAACGGCTGAGCCGGATGAAGCCGTGGTACGCCGAGCAGGATGCCGGCTCGCGCGCGGCGGGCAGTGCCCGACGCGCCGGGCCGCACCGGCGCGCACGAGCCAGCGTCGCGACGCTGCTGCTGCTCTTTCACGTGTCCGGTTGCTATCACTACGTACCGGTGAGCAGCACGTCGCTGCCGGTCGGTGCGAATGTTTCGGTCGGCATCTCGGACCAGGGGCGCATCGCACTCACCGAGCCGGTCGGACCCGGTGTGCGTCGACTCAGCGGCATGGTCGTGGCCTCGACGGACACGACCGTCGTGCTCGCCGTGAATGGCGTCGACTACATCGACCTGGATACGACGGTGCGCTGGGACGGCGAGCGGGTCACGCTGTCACGCAGCTTCATCAATGACATTCGGGAGCGGCAGCTGTCGAAACGCCGGACCTGGCTCATGGCAGGACTCGTCGTGGTCGGAGCGGTTCTCGTCTCGACCCTCGCCATCACGGGCTTTGGCTCCGATGGCGGAGACAGGGAGCCGGATCCGGGACCGGGACAGCAGCAGTAGCTGCGACGCAGCTCGACAGGCAGATCAATCAATCACCGCATGCAGGGTGCGAAACATGATTCGACACACCAGGCTTCTGACGTTGGTTCTGCCGGTCCTGGCGCTCAGCGCCTGTGACGACGACGGGATCACGGACAACGGCGCACCGGAGCCGGCTGCGCTCGTGCGGTTCATCAATGTCGTGCCCGATCGCGGCACGGTCGACCTCCGGTTCATCGATCGGGTCGAGAACCTGCCGACGCTACAGGGCGTGGGGTTCCGCTCGCACAGCGGGATGTACCAGCGCGTCGAGCCGGGTGCGCGCCACGCACGCGTGTTCCCGAACAGCTCGGATCCCGCAGTCACGCAGCAGTTCTTGATCGACGAGACCGTGAACCTCACGGCGGATACTCGCTACACACTCGTGTACGCCGGTATGGCGACGGGGGATCAGGACCAGCTCGTCGTCCTGGAGGATGATTTCACGCTGCCCACGCCGCCGGCGGGCTCCATCGCGATCCAGGTCCTCCACGGTGCGGTGGGAGTCGACAACGTGGACGTCTACATCACACCGTCGGCACCCGACGCTGACAACGCGGATCCACTCGGCAATGCCGTCGCGGTCGTCAACAACCTGGCGTACCTCGGCACGAGCGCGTACGTGACCGTGCCGGTTCGTCCGTCGAGCGGTGAGAGCGCGTACCAGTTCACGGTCACCCCGGCGGGTTCGACGACGCCGTTGTTCTCCGTCCGCATCGATCATCCCGGCACGCCGGCGCCGGCTACAGGCAACTACGGCGCACAGCCCGGCTTCCAGATCTCCGGTTCCGTGATGACGGCGGTGGTAGCGGCCGGTGCTGTCCCCGGCTCGCCGGGCGACGACGAGGACAACCTGACGCCGACGGTGTTCACGGCGGTGGACAAGACGCTGGACCCCTGACCGTCCCTGGCACGCGGTACTGAGGTGGCGCGGAACCCGGTTTCGCGCCACCTTGTCGTCCCACCTGCCTGACGCGGATTCCCAAACGGGAGCAGAGCATGAAACCGTCGCGAGCGAGTGTCGTGGCGCTGCTGGCGTTCGCCGTTTTCGGCTGCGCGTCGAGCAGTTCCAGCAACGGGGTCCAGCGGAGCTCGAACCGGATCGTTGCCGAGGAGGTGCAGGGCCTGCAGTTTCGGACCGCGTACGAGCTCATCCGGGCGCTCCGGCCCCACTGGCTTCAGACCCGCGGCGTGAGCAGCCTGTCGCGCTCGGAGGCGAGCGAGCCGGTGGTCTACCTGGACGGCACGGAGATGGGCCGCCTGTCCGTGCTGCGCGAGGTGCTGGCGAGCGACGTCATCGAGGCGGAGCACCTGAGCGCCGGCGAAGCGACGACGCGGTACGGGTCCGACCATGCGGGCGGTGCCATTCTCATCACGACCCGCCACTAGCCATCCCACCTGCATGACGCCAGCGGAATCAATCGTCGTCGGCATCGACGGCGGCGCGACGCACGCGACCGCGCTCGTCGTAAATGCCGCCGGGGTGGAGCTGGCACGCACCGAGGGGGGACCCGGGCTGGTCAACCCGATCGATCCGACCGCCTGCGTGGGCAGGCTGGCGGTGCTCGCTCGGCGTGCGATCGCCCAGGCGGGTGTATACGCGCCGGTCGACGGTCTGTGCTGTGCGCTCGCAGGCGCCGGGCGGCCCGAGCTGCGTCAGGCAGTGCGCGAAGAGCTCGGGCGCGAGCAGATCGCGCGGCGCGTGGATGTCACGACGGATGCCGAAGCCGCACTCGCGGATGCGTTCGACGACGCGCCGGGCATTCTCCTCATCTCGGGCACCGGCTCGGTCGCGTGGGGGCGCGGCGAGGGCGGCCGGCTGGAGCGCTGTGGCGGTTGGGGAACTGTGCTCGGGGACGAGGGCAGTGGCTATGCGATCGGGCTCGCGGGACTGCGTGCGCTCGTGCGGGCCGATGACGGCCGTGCCGGTCCGACCGCCCTCACCGCGGAGCTGCTCGGCGCACTGCGCCTGCAGCAACCCGACGAGCTGATCCGCTGGACCGCCGGCGCGAGCAAGGCGGACGTTGCGGCGCTCGCGCCCCTCGTCCTCGCGCATGCGGCCGATGATGCCGCCGCCGCGGCGATCCGCGACGAGGCTGCCCTGGCGCTCGCCCGGCATGTCGCGACGCTGGTCGAGCGGCTCGGCCCGTGGCACGGCGGCGTCGAAGTCGCACTCGCGGGCGGGCTGATCCGCCCGGAGCGACCGCTCCGTGCTGCGCTTCTGCAGACGCTGGCCGAGCATGCGCCCGAGGCGCGGGTGAGCGCGCACGTGATCGATGCCGCGCGCGGCGCCGCCCGGCTCGCGCGCGCGGCGCCCGCCGGATAGAATTGCGCGGCATGACACGCTTTGCTCCTGTCAACGAACAGATGGACGAGATCCGCCGCGAGGTGGTGGAGCTCATTCCGGAGGACGAGCTGGTCCGCAAGCTCGAGCGCAGCGCCCGCGAGGGCCGGCCGCTGCGTGTGAAGCAGGGCTTCGATCCCACCCGCCCCGACCTTCACATCGGACATGCGGTCTCGATCCGCAAGCTGCGCACATTCCAGCAGCTCGGGCATGAAGTCGTATTCGTGGTGGGTGACTACACGGCGCGGGTCGGCGACCCGACGGGCCGCAGCGAGACGCGCCCGCGCCTCTCGACCGAGGAGATCGACGCGAACGCGGCGACCTATGCGGAGCAGGCGGCGCACATCCTGGACCTCGCGCGCGTGCGCATCGAGTACAACTCGCGCTGGCTCGCTCCCCTCGACCTCGCCGCGATCCTCGAGCTGACTGCTACCTATACGGTCGCGCGCATGCTGGAGCGCGACGACTTTGCGAAGCGCTACCAGGAGGGCCGTGCGATCTCCGTGATGGAGTTCCTGTATCCGCTCATGCAGGCGTACGACTCCGTCGCGCTGCATGCCGACGTCGAGCTCGGCGGCACGGACCAGAAGTTCAACCTGCTGGTCGGCCGAACGGTCCAGGAGCGCTACGGGCAGGAGCCGCAGGTGTGCGTTATCATGCCGCTGCTCCGCGGCACGGACGGCGAGCAGAAGATGTCCAAGTCGTACGGCAACTACATCGGTATCACGGAGGCCGCCGAGGAGATGTTCGGCCGGACGATGTCGATTCCGGACGTCGCACTCGAAGAATGGTGGCGGCTTGCGGGTGCGCTCGACGACGCTGCGCTCGACACGGCGCTGCGTGAGGCACGTGCGGATCCGTACCGCTCGAAGCGCGCGCTCGCGCGTCGCATCATAGAGCTGTATCACGATGCGGCGGCGGCGGCCCGGGCGGAGGAACACTTCGACCGGCTGTTCCGGGAGCACGCAGCGCCTGACGATGTACCGCTCGTGACCGTCGACCTTGCCGACCCCGCACTACGCCATGATCCGGCGCGCGGCGTGCTGCTCGCCGCGCTGCTCGTGCGGGCGGGCATGGCGGAGTCCAACAGCGAGGCGTCGCGCCTGATTCAGCAGGGAGCGATCGCCGTAGACGACGAGAAGGTCGCGGATCGTGCCGCGTACATGGCGGCGGAGCAGGGCAGGGAACGGCTGCTGCGGCGTGGCAAGCGGCAGTACGTTCGGGTTCGCTTCGAGCCGGTATCCAAACCTTGACGACGAGGCTGTCATGAACGCGTCAGGCCGTCACACTCCCCGGCGTATCGAAAAGCCGTGGGGCCACGAGTTGATCTGGGCAGAGACGGACGAGTACGTCGGCAAGATCCTGCACGTGAAGGCCGGCCAGGCGCTGTCACTGCAATACCACGAGCGCAAGGACGAGACGATTTACGTGCTGCGCGGCACACTGCGCTTCATCGCCGGTCCCTCCGCGGAGAGGGTGGAGGACATCGAGCTCGTCGAAGGTGACAGTTTCCGGGTCATGCCCGGCACGGTGCACCGCATGATCGCCGTGACGGACATCGATCTGCTCGAGGCATCGACTGCGCACCTGGACGACGTGGTGCGACTGGAGGACCGTTACGGCCGGAGCTGAGCGCGGGCCCGCCCGCGAGACGACGACGTCGCAACCGGTCGAGCACACGGTGTACCTCGGCCTCGGCACGAATCTGGGAGATCGAGCAGCCCAACTTCGCACGGCTCTGCGCGCCATCGCGGGCATCGTGCGCGTCGACGCGGTCTCACCGGTGTACGCGAGTGCGCCCATCGGATTCGCGGAGCAGCCGGACTTCTGGAACCTGGTCGTACGCGCCCGCACTGCGATTGCACCGGCACCGTTGCTCACGGCGCTGAAGGAAGCGGAGGCCGCGCTCGGCCGCAAGCCCAGCTTCCGCAACGGCCCGCGCGAGATCGATATCGACATTCTCCTCTATGGCGACGTCGTTCACGCCATGGCACCGGTCGTGCCTCACCCGCGTATGCACACCCGCGCGTTCGTGCTGCAGCCGCTCGCGGACCTGGACGCCGAGCTGCGTGACCCGCGGGACGATACGCGCTGGGCGGATCACCTGGCGGAACTGTCGGCTCAGCGTATCGAGCGCGTGGCGAACGGCACCGCTCTGCTCGGGAAGAGGGAAGGCACATGACGGGATGCAGTCGCGTTCGATCCGGGGGAATCCGCAGTGCGCTGCTGCGCGCGATTCGCGCCGCACTCGTGGTCGCAGTCCTGGCGCTGCCAGCCTGCACGACGAACGGCGAGCCACCGCAGGCGGATCCGGTCGACCCCGCGCTCAGTGCGCTCGTCGACTCGCTGATACCCGGACTCGAGCGGTTATCCGGGCTCGAGCGGCGTTCGCCGCTGCGGATGGCCATGCAGCCACGCGACGAGGCACGCGCATTCATCGAGCGGCAGCTCGGCGAGGAGCTGCCGCCGGAGCGGCTCGCCGGGATGCTCGCGAGCTATACCGCTCTCGGTCTCGTGCCCGATACGCTCGACCTCCGCTCGCTGCTGCTCGAGCTGTACACCGAGCAGGTGATCGGCTACTACGATCCGGAGACGGATCGACTGTACGTGGTCGAGGGTGTCGATCGCGAGATCCTGCGGCCCGTCCTCGTACACGAGCTCGTGCACGCACTGCAGGATCAGCACATCGACCTGGATTCGCTGATTGCCAGTGAAGCCGGCCCCGATCAGGCAGTACTGCGGGCGAATGATCGGCAGACCGCGGCACAGGCGGCGATCGAAGGCCATGCGACCCTCGTCATGCTCGCGTTCCTGGCCGAGCAGATGTCGGGCAGCATGATCGATCCGCTCGCACTGCCGAATCCAGCACTGCAGCTCGCGCCAGCAATGCAGGCGCAGAACAGCCAGTTCCCGGTATTCCGCCGCGCGCCGGCCGTGATCCGGGAGACGATGATCTTCCCCTACGTCGCGGGCACCGGCTTCGTGCACGCCGTGTGGCAGGACCGTGGAGCGCCGAGCTTCGTCGACCTGATTCCGCAGTCCACCGAACAGGTGCTGCATCCCGACACGCGCTTCCTCGGTCAGCCGGATGCACCGACGGAGCTTACCCTGGAAACGCCGGCCGGATGGTCTGTCATCTACGGGAACGTCCTCGGCGAGTTCGAAACGCGCCTCTGGATCCGCGAGCACCTCGGCATCGGCGCGTCGGCGGCCTCCGAAGGGTGGGACGGCGACGCCTTCCACCTGCTCGCCACGACCGCAGGCGATACCGCGCTCGCGTGGTGGTCCGTGTGGGACGACGAGGCGGCCGCGGCACGCTTCGCCGAGACCGCTGCCCGCGTCCGGCCCTACGGCCGGAGCGTCGAGGTCGCGCGCGCGGACATCGCGGGCCGTCCCGCGGTCTCCGTGGTCGCCCGGCTGCGCGGCGACGCGGCCCTCACCCTCCCCCCGCCCCGCATCCGTTGAATCCGGAGTGCGGAATCCGGAATCCGGAATCCGGAATCCGGAATCCGGAGTGCGGAGTGCGGAGTGCGGAGTACGGAGTACGGAATCCGGAGTACGGAGTACGGAATTCGGAGTGCGGAGTGCGGAGTACGGAATCCGGAGTACGGAATTCGGAGTGCGGAGTGCGGAGTACGGAATCCGGAGTGCGGAATTCGGAGTGCGGAGTGCGGAGTGCGGAGTGCGGAGTGCGGAGTGCGGAGTGCGGAGTGCGGAGTGCGGAGTGCGGAGTGCGGAATGACGGGCCGCCGTATCCGTGAGCCGACTGCCGTATCAGGAACGCCGGACCCCCACGGACCTCCGGAAGGCCGGCTCAAGTTCTGGTCGAGCACCCCCGGAGGGTTCCCTTCGGTCGTCACCCTGCCGAGTGCCGCGGAAACTACGAGAGCGATAGTGGCGCTCTACAGCGCCGGCTGAACCCCCGGAGAAACGGATTCCACTTGGCTTCCGCCCTCCGCACTCCGAATTCCGCACTCCGAATTCCGTACTCCGAATTCCGTACTCCGTACTCCGTACTCCGTACTCCGTACTCCGG
>CAYSGF010000173.1:0-8958 GCA_964430275.1 uncultured Gemmatimonadaceae bacterium | reverse complement strand
GCGGCGGTCGGCATGCCGGGCCCTCGCTCGCTGTCCATACAGTCGTCGAGCGGTGGCATTGCATCAACTGCGCCCGCGATACTCCCCGGCGTCGATCGCGGCGGCGATCAGGCGCATCGCCTCCGCACTCACGAACTTCCGGCCGTGAAACCGCTCCCCCCACGACAGCGGCGTCACATCCCGATACTCCCGCAGCCAGTCCTCGCCGTACCCGGGATGGAGCTGCTTGCGCAGCGATGCGCGCGCATGCGGGTTCGCGCCGTGCTCCAGCAGCAGGCGCGTGAAGGGCGCGAGATCGGGCGTGTGGTGATGGTGCACGAAGTAGTTCGGCTGCGAGACGACCGTCGCGAACAGTGCGGTGTGCCCGCCGAAGCCGTCGCTGTCGATCGCCGCAGGAGTGTCCGGGTCCATGCCCTGTGCGAGCAGCCACTGCGCGATCTCCATCTCGTCGTAGTCGACGCACATGTGGAGCAGCGTCGCACCGGCGAGCGGCGTGCCGTGCGTGGCGAGCACCTCGTCGTGGCAGCCGAGCCCCGGCGGGTAGATCTCATCGTGCGCGAACGTACGGCGGAGCATGCCCGGGTCGCGTCGCAGATGCTGCTCGAGGAGGTCGATGCGGCCGCGGTGCACGGCCATCGGCGGCGTGTCCGGGTATGCGACGCCGTGCGCCTCGTACATCGCGAGGATCGCATGCTTCGCGGCGGGCTTGCGGCTGTCCGTCTCGAGCACAACGTCCACGGGCGCGAGCCGCTCGCCGTTGCCGTCCACCGCGCGCACGCCGAGCTCGAACAGGAATGCCGTGCCCGGCACGCTCAGCGTGTACGCAGGTCCACCGAGCGCATCGTCGGGCGGTGTCGGCCGACCGATCAGCTCGTGCAGCATGCTCGCCGTCGAGACGCGGCTCTGCAGCACCGCGCGACCGATCGCCTTCTCGTGATCGCGTGCGCCCATGTCATGGAGCATGCGGACGATGCCGTCGCGGCCGAGGTTCGCCGCGTACGACATGGGCGGGCCCCAGTTGCTGTCTTCTCGGATCAGCGTCTGTTCGTGGAGCATCTCCGGATGCTGGACGATCAACGCGCGCACGGCGTCGAGGTCGTCGCGCCAGATCGCGTCCACCATGCGGCACGCGTGCACGAGCCGCGGCCAGGATTGCGCCTGGTAGCTGCGCGCGAGCACGAGCTGCGCGTCGGCGAGGGCCGTGGCAGAGGGCTCAGGCGGGCGTGGATGATGCGCGCGCAGTTCAGCCAGTGCGTCAGGATCGCCGCGACGGATCGCGCGCAGCAGATCCTTTGCCTGATGCTTGAGCTGTTCGAGGTCGGGACGGACCGGCAGGCGACGAGCGGACATGACGAGCCTCCTCGTGTACCGCCCGTGTCCGCTCGCGTCGGGCGCGAAGGAGGTTCGTTACGATGGAGCCGTGACGAACGACGACTTGCCCAGGTGGACTCGGTCCTGCCCGCGGACGGGACGCGTCCTGGTGCGCGTACACGAATGGATAGGTGAGGTCGGTGGGTGGAGCAAGACTGGTGAGAGGCGGGCCGGGGCCCGGCGCCGGGGCCCGGGCCCGCGGTTCGCCTTGCGGTGCGGCTAGCCGGTGCTAACCCGCTGCCTTCCTGCGGGATCGCCACTTCTCGATCCGCTCTTCGGTGCGCGTCGTCAGCACGCGCGCGGGGCTCGCGATCCGCCCGCGCGCGAGCAAGGTCGCGAGCGTGTCGTCGTCGAGGTCGTCGGCGCCCGGATAACGCCGCACGGTCCCATCGATGCGGGCGGCGATCGGTGCGCCATCGCGGAACGCGATGCGGTTACGCGCGAGTGCGGGCACGCGCTCCGTCTCCGGTGTCACGAGCCCGACGAGGTTGAGCGGGTCGGCGCCGGAAATCACGACGAGCGAGCCGGTCGTGCCCTCGCGGCGGACGGAGCGGAGCAGCGGCACGGCTTCCGGGAGCGCGAACTGCTCCCCGAGCGGACCGTTGACGAAGCGCCCGCCGCGGATCTCGCCGCGCGCCTCGAGGCGGCGCAGCACGAAGACCAGCTCGCGCCATGTCGGTGCACTGCGCTCGCGCGCGACGACGCGCCGGAAGACGACGCCCCAGCGTCGCAGCAGCGTGCGTGCGTATACCTCGAGGTCTGCCTCGTGGGCGAGTGCAGCGGCGCGTGTCGGTGGGGCGTTCGCGCGGCGCGCACCCGTACTGCCGGCTGGTGCGCGTGCGTCCGCAGTGCCCGGGTTCCCGGCGGCCGCCACATCCACGCCCGCCTCGTCGGCCGCCACCCGCCGCAGTGCCGACCACCGCCCGGCGCTCTCGATGCCGACCGCCGGTGCGACGCCGCCGCGGTGGCGTGCGCGCCGCGGCCGCTTGCTCTCCGGCGTGAGCAGGGCGCGCAGGCCGGCGAAGCCGTCGGCAGTGGCGAGTCCGTGGGCGACGAGCTCGCCGAGTGCGCGCTCGACCTGAGTCGGCAGCATGCGCGCGCCCGCGACGATCTCGTGGAAGAACGATGCGCCGCGCTCCGTCAGCCACTCGTAGACCTGCTGCGCGCCGCCGCTCACCTGCGCGCGGGCGTCGGCGGCGCCGGCGTCGTCGATCCAGCGGGACGTGTGCTCGCGCGCGAACAGCGCGATGCGCGTCGCGCGCAATGGCCGGTTGCCGCGGCGGCCGGATGTGGCAGCGACGCGTCGTCCCCACGCCACGCGTCCGCTCATGCACAACATGTCGAGCCACTGCGGCTCGTAGCGATCGACGCGTGCCGGCAGCAGCTGCGATTCCCACGCCGACGCGGGCGCCTCGATGCCGTCGAGCTGCTCGAGCACGGCGGCGAGGCCTTCCACGCCGCGCGCGCGGTGCTCGGTGTCCATGCGCTGCCAGCGGAAGAGGAAGCGCATGTACTCCGCGATCGAGACCGGCGCAATTTCGGCGCGCAGGCGGTTCAGCGTGTAGCGATGGATGCGCGCGAGCAGGCGGCGGTCGCACCACTCGATTGTGTCCGCATCGGGGGAGAACTGTCCGCGCAGCACGCGTCCTTCCGCCTCGAGCGCGAGCAGTGCGCCTTCGACAGCCGCTTTGTCGAGCGCGAGCAGCGATGCGAGAGCCGGGATCGTGACCGGTCCACCGATCTCCGTGCGCGAGCGCACGATCTCGCGCGCTGCCTCCTCGCGCGTCCAGTCCCGCGCGAGCGACGCGGGCACGTCCAGTGCCGGCACGATCTCGAGCGCCGGCCAGAGCGTGCGTGCTTCCGGCACGCGGTCCACGGCGATCCAGTACGTCGCGGCACCGTCGGTGGGAATGCAGCGCGCGGCACGGCCCGTCGCGACGAGCCGTTCGAACAGCGCACCCCATTCCGGCGCGGCCTCGTCCTCGCGCAGCACACCCGCCGAGACGAGTGCGTCCTGCATCTCATCGACGTCGCGCGCCTGCGGCCATGCCTCGTCGCGCACGCGCTCGATCGCGGATGCGTCGAGTGCACCCAGCTCGTTCGCCGACGACGGCTCCGTTGCGCGGCGCGTCTGCACGGCGAGCGTGCGACGCTCCTCGAGCGGTGCGTCGTCGAGGAACTGGTAGACGCGCGCGTTCACCAGCTCGGCGGCCAGGGTGGACGGCTCGGGCGTGTCGCGCGCGACGAGTGTCAGCTCACCGGCGAAGATCGTGCGCAGCAGGCTCTCGAGGTGCGGCAGGTCCATCGCCTCCTCGAGACAGTCGCGGATCGCCTGATCCACGAGCGGGTGCTGCGGCACCTCGCGCTCGCCCTGGATGTTCTCGAAGCACGCCGTCGCGTCCGGGAACACGGCCGTGAGCAGGTCCTCCGCGTCCATGCGCTGGAGCTGCGCCGGTACCTTGCGACCGTTGCTGTTGCGGCGCACGGCCAGGGAGATCGTCGAGTTCCAGCGCCAGCGCGTCTCGAAGATGGGCGAGTCGAGCATCGCCTGGATCAGCGTCTCGCGTACACTCGCGGGGTTCAGGTAACGGAACACGTCGACGAGCGGGAAGCTGTGCGTCGGTCCGAGCGAGAGCAGCACGCCCTCCTCCGTCGCGACCGCCTGGAGCTCGAAGTTGTAGCTCTGGCAGAACTTCTTGCGCAGTGCCAGTCCCCACGCCCGGTTCACGCGGCTGCCGAACGGCGCGTGCAGCAGGAGCTGCATGCCACCGCCGTCGTCGAAGAAGCGCTCGAGCACGAGCGTCTGCTGCGTCGGCAGCGTACCGAGCAGCCGCTGCGCATCGCCGAGGTAGAGCACGACCTGGTGTGCGGCAGCGGGCGAAAGGTGGTACTGGGCGACGAGCCACTCTGCGACCTGCGCGCGCCGGTCCGCGTCGCTCGCCTGATCGCCGAGCTGCCGTGCGACGTCCGCCCGCAGCGTACTCACCGCGACCGACAGCTCGTCGCTGCGCGCAGGTGCCTCGCCGAACCAGAACGGAATGCTCGGCGGTGCGCCCTCGGCGTCGGCGACGCGCACCGTGCCCGTCTGGATCTGCAGGATGCGCCACGACGTGTTGCCGAGCTGGAAGACGTCCCCGGCCATGGATTCGATCGCGAAGTCCTCATTCACGCTGCCGATGACGACGCCCTCCGGCTCCAGCACGACGCGGAAGTCGGAGACTTCCGGGATCGCGCCACCGGACGTGAGCGCGAGGATGCGCGTCGCCTTGCGCGCCCGCAACTCGCGGTTCACCGGGTCATAATGGATGAGTGCGCCGCGCCGGCCGCGCTGCGTCGAGAAGCCCTTCGCGATCATCTGTACGGTCTCGGCGAACTGCTCGCGCGTCAGGTTGCGGTACGGCCACGCGCGCGTGTAGAGATCGCACAGTGCGTCCTCCGTCCACTCCTCGGCAGCGACTTCCGCGGCGATCTGCTGGGCGAGGACGTCGATCGGTGCGTCCGGCATGCGGATGCGGTCGAGCTCGCCGGCACGGACGGCCGCGAGCAGGGCGGTGCACTCGATGAGGTCGTCGCGCGAGAGGGGGACGATGCGGCCCTTCGGCGTGCCGCTCACGGTGTGGCCGCTGCGGCCGACGCGCTGCAGGAACGACGCGATGCGGTGCGGCGAGCCGAGCTGAATCACCAGGTCGACGTGGCCGATGTCGATGCCGAGCTCGAGCGATGCAGTCGCGACGAGCACGCGTAGTGTCCCGTTCTTGAGCCGTTCCTCGGCGTCGAGCCGCACTTCCTTCGCGAGACTGCCGTGGTGCGCGGTCACCGCCTCGATGCCGAGCCGCTCCGACAGCGCGCGCGCTGCGCGCTCCGCCAGGCGACGGGTGTTGACGAACACGAGCGTGGTCCGGTGCTCGGTCGCGAGCGCGGCGATCCGGTCGTAGACCTCCTGCCAGACTTCGCCGGACATCACGGCCTCGAGCGGCGAAGGGGGCAGCTCGAGGCCGAGATCGAGCGCGCGCACATGGCCGCGATCGACGATCGTGGCGGAGCGGGCAGGAACCGGCGCTGGTGCACCGGCGGAGCTCACGTCGGCGGCCGTCGTCGCATCCCGCTCCACACCGACCAGGAATCGCGCGACCTCCTCGATCGGCTTCTGCGTCGCCGACAGCCCGATGCGCTGCAGCTTGCGTCCCGCGACGTGGTCCAGCCGCTCGAGCGAGAGGGCGAGGTGCGGCCCGCGGCGCGATTCGATGATCGCGTGGATCTCGTCCACGATCACCGTCGTCGCGGTGCGCAGCATGTCGCGGCTGCGCTCGGCGGTGAGCAGCAGGTAGAGCGATTCGGGCGTCGTGACGAGGATGTGCGGCGGCTTGCGCAGCATCGCCGCGCGCTCGGATGCGGGCGTGTCGCCGCTGCGCACGGCCGCCGTGAGCTGTACCGGTGGCAGCCCCATGCGCTGCGCCAGCTCGCGCATCTCGCGCCGCGGCTCGGCCAGGTTGCGGTGGATGTCGGCGGACAGCGCCTTGAGCGGCGAGACGTAGACGACGCGCACTTCGTTCGGCAGACCGCCCTTCTCGAGCGACTCGCGCGTCAGTGCGTCGATCGCGTGCAGGAACGCTGCGAGCGTCTTGCCCGAGCCGGTCGGCGCCGCGATGAGCGTGTCGCGTCCCGCACGGATCGACGCCCAGCCGTCCGCCTGCGCGGACGTGGGCGGGGCGTACTCGCCCGCGGGCAGCGCGAAACGCCGCTGCCACCAGGCACGGACGAGCGGGTGGAACCGGTCGAGCGGGGAGGCGGGCGAGATCATGCGGGGAGTACCCCGGTGAGTTGGCAGGGGTTCTCCCTGTTTCCAGGCCCTGGCGCTGGTGACAGAACAGCGGACCGGGGCCCGGGCCCGGGGCCCGGACTATCCGGGATCGGCCTGCCGCCTCTAGCCCCGTGGCGGCATGGGATCGTCGCCGTACGTGTTCTCGTAATCCATGTTGCCGTCCTCGCGGTGGACCTTCACCTGCGACGGCTCCTCGCCGCGCGCGCGGCTCTTGGCGGCGTCGACGGCGCTCTCCTTCGTCTCGTACTCCTCGCGGAACGCATCATCGTTCTCGCGGCTGACTACCCAGCGGCTCTGGTCCGCGTTCGGTACGACGTGGTACACCTTGCGGTCACTTGCCATGGTCATGCTCCTGCATTCGAGTGAACTCGACGTGCTGCGGGAGAATGGCAGGACGCGTGCCGGGAGGTGCGTGCCTCTGGCGCCGCAGCATCACCGCTTCCACATTCGACGCCGCCCCCAGCCCGGAGACGACCCTGCGTAACGCTGCCCTCATCGCGACCACCGCTGCAGTGCTGCTGCATGCATCCGTGTCGGCCCAGCGACCGCGTGGCGTCGAGATCGCGCCGGACGCGGAGTGCCCTGCCGGCATGACGGAGATCCGTCCCGACCTGTGCATGGCGCCGCAGCTCGAGCCGCCGAGCATCCTCGATTACCGCCCGCAGTCCACCCTCGTCGTGCCCGAGCATCCGAAGCCGAAGCCGAAGTATCCCGCGATCGACTTTCATGGCCATCCGCGCGACTTCGCCAGCGCGGAGGGGCTTGCCGCTCTGGAAGACGAGATGGACCGGATCGGCCTGCGCGTGATGATCGCTGCGAACAACATGCGCGGCGAGGAGCTGCGCGCGGCGCTGGCGGCGATTGAGGCGTCGCCGACGATGCGTGACCGCGTGCGCGTCTTCACGGGCATCGAGTTCGACGACCTGAAGCCCGGCTGGGTGGAGCGCGCGGTCGCACAGCTCGAGGCGGATATCGAAGCCGGCGCCGTGGGCATCGGTGAGGTGTCGAAGTCGCTGGGGCTGCGGCTGCGCAAGCCCGACGGCACGCGCCTCGCGATCGACGATCCCGTCATGGATCCGATCTGGGCGACCGCGGCGCGCCTCGGCGTGCCGGTGTTCATCCATGTCGCGGATCCGCAGGAATTCTTTCGCGAGCTCGACGCCACGAACGAGCGCTGGCTCGAGCTCGCGCTCTTCCCGAACCGCCGCTATCCGCAGGACGAGTATCCGAGCTTCGAGCAGCTCGCGACGGAGCGTGACAACCTGTTCCGCCGTCATCCGAACACGACGTTCGTGCTCGCGCACCTGGGCTGGCAGGCAAGCGACCTCGGCACGCTCGGCACGCTGCTCGACGAGCTGCCCAACGTGTACACGGAAGTCGGTGCCGTGCTCTACGACATCGGCCGCCAGCCGCGCGCGGCGCGCGACTTCTTCGTGCGCTACCAGGACCGGATCCTGTTCGGCAAGGACTCCTTCCAGCCGGACGAGTACCCGTATTACTGGCGGGTCTTCGAGACGCAGGACGACTACTTCGACTACTACCGTCCCTACCACGCGTTCTGGAAGCTCTACGGCATCGCTCTCCCGGACGAGGTGCTGCGCAAGCTGTACTACGAGAATGCGATGCGGATCACGCCGGGGCTGGAGGGGCGCTAAGTATGAGGAGGCACGGCGCCGCGCTTCCTTCGGATTCGCGGCACGGCTGCGTTCCATATTTTCACGCAGAGACACAGAGAACACAGTGAGGGAAGCTCACCGGTGGATGCGTCAGCCGCCGGGAGCAGCATACATTTTTTGATGTGTGACTCGCGGTGGAGCAGCGCATCCGCCGGTGAGCCTCCCTCTACGTTGTCTGACCCTCAGCGCATTGCCGCCTGCGCCGGCACCTCGAACGTCTGCAGCATCCCCTTGTCGAACGGGTCCGGCACTTCCGCGATCAGCGCATAGCGGCCGGGCTCGAGGTCGGCTGTGATGTAGGCGGTCTGGCCGGCCGGCATCTCCTGCGTGCCGCCCAGGAACTCGACGGGTGCGGGCGTCGCGAGGCCCTGCGGTGCCGACCAGTCCATCCACGCGGAGAGCGCGGCGAGGTCGGTGTCGGCATCGATGCGGGCGAGGTGGACGTCGTGGCCGAGGAAGTGCTCGTGCGCCGACTGCTCCTCGAAGCGCACGCCGATCGTCTGCACACCGGCGCGCGGAGTGCCGCTGATCGCGATGCCGTCCGCGCCGATGGCGACGTCGAGCGTCGCCTCCGGCTCCGCTGCGGAGGATGCCGGATCCGTCACGGTCAGCGCGGCCGTCATGCCAACGGCCGAGTGGAACGTGCCGTCCGGCATCTTCACGTAGCACTCGACCATGTACGTGCCGGGCTCCAGGTGGAGCGTCGTCAGGGACGTCGTGCCAGGCGCGGTAAGCCCGGGGCCGCCGACGAATGCGACGTCGAAGAACCAGGGCGGCAGGTTGCCGAACTCGGCCATGCCGGCCTCGCGCTCCCCCGCCATGATGAGGTCCATCGCGTCCTGGAACACGGGCACGACCTCGGCGCGACTGTCCTCGACCGTCCTGCCCTCGGGCATGCGCTCGAGCACGACGAAATGCGTGACGTCGCCCTCGTTGCGGTAGCGAAACGTCGTCCAGCCGGACGGGATGGAGGCGGGCAGGACGATGTCCATTGCCGTCGTCGAGACGTCCACGATGTTGTGCGTCGCCGGGTCGACGAGGGACGCGGCGCCGTCCGCAGCGCCCGCGGCATCGTCCGTCGCGCTGCGG
>CAYSGF010000172.1:0-2207 GCA_964430275.1 uncultured Gemmatimonadaceae bacterium | reverse complement strand
TCGCAGTCAGCCGGCCGTGTCCGGTCTGCCTGGGTCGCGGGCAGGTACCGACGGAGGCGTGCTCCGTCTGCGGCGGGAGCGGCCAGCTGCGCGAGCAGCGACAGATTCTGCTGAGCGTCCCGGCCGGAGCCGACACCGGCTCGAAGCTGCGTCTTTCGGGCCAGGGGGAGCGGGCTGGCGGCGGCGCACCCCCCGGGGACCTCATCGTCACGTTCAAGGTGCAGCCCGATCGCTTCTTCCGACGCGACGGCCTGGACGTGCATTGCACGATTCCGATCAACCTGGCACAGGCGGCACTCGGCTCGAAGGTGCGGGTGCGCACGGTCGATGGTCGCAAGGTGGCATTGAAGGTGCCGCCCGGCACCCAGTCGGGAACGCGCTTCCGGATCCCGCAACAGGGCATCGAAAAGGGAGGACGGCGCGGGGATCAATACGTGCAGGTGAAGGTGGAGGTGCCCGATCAGCTCGACGAGCAGCAGGCAGAGCTCATGCGCGAGTTCGCGCGCGTGTCCAATCTCAAGTACTGAGCGCCATGAGCAGGAAATTCCAGGACGACAACTTCCTCGTGTGGGAAGCGTTCCCCTCCGGTGGAGACTTCGGTTTCGACGAGGATGTGAAGATCATCTTTCACTGCGTCACGGACCGCCGCATGCGGCCACGTTATGTCGAGACAGAGGACGATTCTGCAGATGCCGAGCAGCAGATCCAGCGCGCCAGTGCAGCGGAGCTGCTCGCGCTGTTGAACCACTCCCGCGAGATCGACTGACCTTCCCGCCTAGCGGATACGACCGCCGCCGATCAGCTCGTCCCCGCGGTACACGGCGCCGGATTGCCCGGGCGTTACTGCGCGCTGCGGTTCATCGAAGACGAGTGTTGCACGCGAGGCACTGATCGTTCGCACGACGGCAGGCGCGGCCGGCGCGCGGTGTCTGATCTGGACGAGTACACGTTCGCCAGCGGATGGCGCTCGTGCGAGCCAGTTCAGGTCGACGAGCGCGAAGTCCGCACGCGTCAGCGCACGGTGCTCGCCCACGACAACTTCGTTGCGTTCCGGGCGAACGCCGATCACGTAGAGGGGCGTGCCTCGGCCGCCACCGAGGCCGCGCCGCTGGCCGACTGTGTAGCGGCCGTACCCATCGTGCCGACCCAGCTCGTTTCCCTCCGCATCGACCATCGGCCCGGATACGAGAGAGGGGTGATCAGCGCCGAGGCGTGCGGCGAGGAACTCCGCGTAGTCGCCGCCGGGCACGAAGCAGATCTCCTGCGATTCCGGCTTGTCGGCGGTCACGAGACCGAGCGCACGCGCGCGCGCACGCACCTCCGTCTTCGTGAGCTCACCCACCGGAAAGTGCAGGTGTGCGGCCACGTCCGCAGGCACGCCCCACAGAAAGTAGGTTTGATCCTTCGAGTCGTCCACGCCGCGCAACACGCGGGTTGCACCCTCGTCGCCAGCTGCCGTGCGCGCGTAGTGACCGGTCGCGATCACCTCGCAGCCGAGCAGGCGGCCACGCTCGAGCAGGTGCGGAATCTTCGTGTTCGAGTTGCAGCGCACGCAAGGATTCGGGGTCCGGCCGGCGACATACTCGCTCACGAAATCATCGATCACCGAGCTGGTGAACGACTCTTCCATGTCGAAAACATAGTGGGGAATGTCGAGGGTTCCGGCGACGCGGCGCGCATCCAGGATTCCGTCCAGGCCGCAGCACGTGCGCCCCTGCGGCTTGCCCTCGTCGTAGCAGAACGTCTTCATCGTGACGCCTACCACGCGATGACCCTGCTCTACGAGGAGTGCCGCGGCAACCGACGAGTCGACTCCGCCGGACATGGCAACGAGAACGGACTGAGGCTTCATGGGCAGGTAGTACCGAAGAGAACGGATCAGGATCCTTGGTCCGCGCCCGATCCGTGCGGGCCAGCCCGATGGCCGCTCTGGCTAGCGCGGCGAAAGAGCGCGCATGCGGTTCGAAACCGTTGCGAATGCGGTTGCGGCTCGCGCCACCTCATCCGCCGTCGTTCCATGGCCCAGCGACAGGCGGATCGCGGCCGCACCCTCTGCCTGCGCACCGATTGCCAGGAGCACGTGGCTCGGAGCCGCGCTCCCGCTCTGGCACGCCGAGCCGCCCGATGCCGCGACCCCCTCGAGATCGAGTCCGATCAGGAGGGCGGCAGGGTCCCCGCACGGAACGCCAACGTTCAGAACGTGCGGG
>CAYSGF010000171.1:0-39600 GCA_964430275.1 uncultured Gemmatimonadaceae bacterium | reverse complement strand
GTCCTCGTCATCGACCAGGTCTGCGCGCAGCGGCTGACGGCCTGCCTCGTCGGGACCCCATTCGACGACGAGCGCGACGGTCATCTGCGCCTGCATCGCGGGAAAGCCGGGCGCAGCGAGCTCATCGAAGATGCCGGCCAGATCGAGGCGTCCATCGGGACGCTCACTGGCCTGATCACAGAAGACGGCGAGCCGGATGTTCATGCGGCGCGGAAGATGCCCGGCCGCGTTCACGAAGTCAACGCACGGGCGCGGTCCTACCGGATGAGGGTGCCATGAAGACGCTGCTGGTTGCACTGTCACACCCCGACGACGAAGTCGGCTGTGCCGGCACGATCGCGGCGCATGCTGCGCGCGGGGATCGCGTCGTGATGCTCTTCCTGACGCATGGCGAGATGACGGAATCGCTGGGCCCGGCGGCTCCCGAGGACATCGGCCGCGTGCGCGCATCCCATGCGCGTGATGCCGCCCGCGTCGTCGGGGCCGATGAGGTGCATCTTCTCGATTTTCCCGATACGCGTGTCCACTACTCGCCCGATGCATCGTACCGTGTGGCGTCGATGATCGCGACGATCCGACCGGACGCAGTGATCACGTGGGGGCAGGCGTGGCAGCGTGGCATGCGGCATCCCGACCACCAGGCGACCGGAGACATCGTGCGTGCTGCCGTCACGATTGCGCGGATGAAACGCGCGGTCGCACCGCTCGAGCCGCACCGTGGCCACTGTCCCGTCTTCACCCTGCGTCAGTCCTTCTCGACACTCCCGGAAGCCGCGATCGACATCACTGCCGTGCAGGAGCGCGCGCTCGCGCTGGCCGCATTCTACCGCGAGCGCGTCGGCTGGCCAGACCACGACTGGCTCGTCAAACGGCACCGCGACGCCGGCGCGCCATGGAACGTCGAGGCGGCGGAGCTGTTCGATGCGTGGGAAACGGTGCCGGGGCTGGCGCGGACGCTCGTGTGAGCGCGCCTCAGGCGCGGTAGTCGGGGAGCTCGTACCGGCGGGTACCGCGGAATGCTTCCTCGATGGCCACACGCACCTGCTCCTCGAGCACGCGCTCGACCGGTCCGCCCGCATACGCGGGCAGCAGCGCAATGTCGTCGTGGCGCATGCCCGAGGCGACGACACGCTCGCCCTCGATATCGAGGTCGAGGAACCCGATCGGCAGCAGGACGCTCCGGGTATCATCGACCACGACATAACGCACCTGCTCCGCATCCAGATCGACGATGAGGTCGCTGATCACGCCGAGCCGAACGTCCCCCTCGCCGACCAGCGGCCAGCCGCGCACATCCGGCTCCTCGGGTACGATGCGATAGCCAGGCAATGAACGGAGCGGGCGCAGGCCCCGGTCGACGCGCGCGCCTTCATCGCGAGCGATCGGGTGGCGGCCGGCGTACAGTCCGCGATGATCGAACGACGGGTGCGCATAGTAGCGCTCGCCATGGAAGAGCTGTCCGTGCGCGCGCAGCAGCGCGTGCTCGTACTCCTCGTCCACCTGCTGCGCCGGCTCGAATGCCGGAATGGCCGTCAGCTCCTCGAGCAACGCGGCACGCAGGCGGACCTCGTGGCTGGCGTCATCGGCGCCGTGGTCGGTGTCCATGTAGCGCAGGCGGGCATGACCGATGGGGACGAGCACGTGTCGCGGCGCGCCGGCGAGCGCGATGTCGAGGTAGCGGATGAGGCCCGTCTGCGCATCCGCGAGCGCGCCCCAGAGCGCGCCAATGGACATGCCACTCGCATCACGGACGTCGAGACCCGCCAGGTCGCGGACCGGGCGCAATGCGTCGATGGGAGTCGTGCCGGGTGCCGAGATGTCGTCGATCATGACCCGGCAGGCCACGCAACCCCTGTTCCTTGACAGGAGCGCGGGATTCGCGACCTTGCCGGACCGCGCCGCCCTGCCATGGCTGCGCTTCCTCCGGCGGAGGCCGAGTGCGCTATCGACATGACGTGTCCGCAGGCGTGATCGTCTTTCATCGTGGCGACCACGGGTGTCGCTTCCTGCTCGTGCTCTCGCGGCTGACGAAGCGGCCGCTCTGGGAATTCCCGAAGGGTGGCGTCGACGCCGGCGAATCGCTGCGCCAGGCGGCCATGCGCGAGCTGCGCGAGGAAACCGGCCTGCAAGAAAGCGATGTGCGGCTGGTGCCCGACTTCGAGCGCCGTGAGGAGTACCGGTTCACCACCGGCGAAGCCGAGGGGCGCCAGCTCATCCGCAAGGAAGTCACGTACTACCTCGCCGAGGCACAGCGTACCGACGTGCGCATTGCGGAAGCCGAAGCGAGCGACTACGCGTGGCTCAGCCTGCGCGACGCGCTGCGCAAGCTCCGCTATCCCGGCAGGCGCGCGCTGCTCGAAGAGGCGGCGCGCGCGGCCGGCTGCACAGCGTCCGCCCCCCAGGTCTAGCGCTCGGCGAGCAGTCGCAGGCGCGACGCGAGCAGCGGGTCGGGAAGTTCGCGCGCCTGGCGCAGCACGTCGTCGGCGGAATGCCCACCGATCGGCTGGACCGTATCGAGCCAGAGCCGACCCGCAGGATCGATGAACACGAGACGACCGAAGTAGCACCCGGTCTGCTGCCAGCACTGGAGCAACACCCGGTAGGGCGCTCCATCGACCGCCAGCATCCGAACGGTCAGGGTTCGTGTTGCCGCGCGCGGCGACAGGGAGTGTCGTGCGGCCGGCTGCGGTCGCGGCGGCCGCCCGCGCGGCAGCCGCGTCAGGCCGCTCCATCCGCACCGCATGCACCAGCGCCGCTCGAGCACGGAATGCGGCATCGCCTTCGAGAGCGAGGCGACCAGCCGGGTGCGCAGCGGAACGCTCTCCGCACCGCATTCCGGACAGCGTCGGCCGCGCGTCAGACCACGCCAGCCGAGCGCGCCGCTGAGCACCAGCGGTACCACGAAGACGAGGATCAGATATAGCGTTACGAGTACGACCACCGTGCTCTCGCCTGTTTCCTGTCCGGAACGCCTTGCCCGGCCACCAGTTCATGGACCGTGCCGCGCCGAAAACCGCGGCACAGTTCGTCAGAGGATCCTTGCTTGACTCAGTGGAACGAACTCTGCAATATCTTCCGCCGGTGTGGCTCCCTGCGGGGAGCACGGGCCGACGGAGAGCGACGGCGGCCCGAGTAGCGTCGCGCAAGAATGCGCGACGATCCAACCGGACCCTCATCGGAGGTGGGTACATGAAGCGCTCGCTTTTTACGGTTATCGCTGCGTCGTCCGTTCTCGCATTCGCCGCCTGCGCAGGCGGTGAGGAGGATGTCGAGGTTCAGCCGGTCGAAGAAGTAACTCCGGCACCTGCTCCGGCACCGATGCCGATGGACACCATGATGGCCGACACGATGATGGCGGACACCATGATGGGTGACACCACCGGGATGTAGTCGCAGCACCGGTGAGGGTCGAGAACGGCGCGGGCCTGAAGGTCCGCGCCGTTCTCGTTCCTGCCGGACCGCTGGTCTGGCCATCAGCTGGCCAGGTGATTCAGGATGGGCGGCCATGCAGAACAACATGATAGCTCGACGCCGCAGCGCGCGCGCGCGTGCGACCGCGCGCCCCTACGAAGCCGCCACCGACCGAGCCGCGGCCGACGGCACACCGACCGACGACGAGCTGGGCGCCCATGTCTCCACGGCAGGTGGCGTTGCGAATGCCCCGGGGCGTGCGCGGCAGATCGGCAGCCGGGTGCTCCAGCTGTTTACCAAGCAGCCGAGTCGCTGGGCCGAGCCGAAACTCGCGCCGGAAGCGATCAATGCCTTCGCGGAGGCCCGTACCGGCCACGCGATCACCGCACTCGCCGCACACGACGCCTACCTGATCAACCTGGCGAGCCCCGACGACGTGCTCCGCGCCCGATCCTTCGCCGCATTCTGCGAGGAGCTGCGCCGCTGCAACCTGCTGGGCATTCCATACCTCGTCTCGCATCCGGGAAACGCCACCGACGGAGACCGTGCCTCTGCGCTCGCGCGCAACGCCGACGAGCTCGAGCGCGCGCTCGTCGAAGCCGGCGGTGCGACCATGGTCCTGCTCGAGACAACTGCCGGAACCGGCAGCGCGCTGGGCGCGAGCTTCGAGGAGCTCGTCGCGCTCCGCAACCGCGTCAGCACGGCCCTGCGCGAGCGCATCGGCTTCTGTGTGGATACCTGCCACGTCTGGGCCGCCGGCTACGACCTCCGCGCGGACTACACAGGCGTCATCGCAGCCATCGAGGACACACTCCATCCCGACAACGTGCGCCTCTTCCACCTCAATGACTCCGTCGGCGCGCTGGGCAGTCGCCGCGACCGTCACGCTGCCATCGGCCTCGGCGCCATCGGCGACGAGGCATTCCGGGCGCTCATGCTCGATGACCGCTTCGCCGCAGTGCCCAAGGTCCTCGAAACGCCGAAGGGCGACGACGCGATCCGCGCCGACCGCCTCAACCTGGCCCGCCTCCGCGGCTACCGACGGAATACGTGAGGGGACTCGCGAAATCTGACAGAAAGGGGCAACTTTGCGAAAATTGTTGCCGATTCTGCGGCCTTTCCGGCGCCTGCGGATTTTCGCAAACCGTTGTGGGCAATTAACTTATGCGCAATGGCGACCTCTGGCTTCGATCCTGCTCTTACTGCCGGCACAATTCGGTCTGCGGCGAGCGGGAACTCCGGGGAGAGCGCCGCGGAAAAGGCGGGCGGACGTGGGCAACCACGGCCGCCTCGTCTTTTTTTATATGCCTGGCTCTCTGGCCGGGTGGTCTTGCCGCGCAGGGCTGGTCACTGGAGCCGCGGCTGGGCATCGTCGCAACGAGCGCGCTGTATGAGGACGCAGTGGTGTCGAGCCTTGCGCCGGTCAGGGTCGGCCCGGGTGTCGCCGTCGAGGGTGCGCTGGTGGTGCGGACCGCGCTGTCGCCCGGGTGGGCGCTGGAGGCCGAGCTGAGCTACGCCACGGGGTCGCTGCGGGCGAACGGCGGCGGCCAGGACCGGTCCCTCTCCGATCTGCGGGTCGTCGGCGGAAGTGTGAGAGTGCGACGCGCGTGGCGCGGGATCGAAGCGGCGGCGGGTGTCGGCGGATTGTCGTACGACGCGCCCGATGCGCATGCGTACTCCGATGGCGCTCCCGTCCACCCGGCTGCTGTCCTGGGCGCCGGCGTGCCTTTCCTGGTTGCGGGCCGGCAGATCCGCCTGGAAGCGACGGCACGTGTGCATCGTCACCAGACGCCGGTCCTGGAGCGGGCCGGAGCGGACGGAGCCATCGTCGTACGCGGTGGCCTGCATGTTGGCCTCGCGCTCGGAGAGCCGCGATGAGTGTGTGGCCGGGATCCCGCCCGCGCGAATGGCGCATCCTGCGCGTCGTCGCGGCGAGCGCAGCCATCCTGCTGGGTGGGTGCGACGCTGCAGTCCTCCCGCCGCTTCCCGAAGGCGACGTCTACGAGTACCGCCTGCCCCTGGATCCGCCGGAGACGCTGCACTGGCCCGTGGGCAGCACGGTGCGCATTCACGTCGTGAACGAGGGACCGGACCCCGAGCGCTTGCGGATCGCGGTCGCGGCCGCGGTGGATGCGTGGAACGAGCATGCCCTGCTCGATGAGTATCGCCTGGCATCCGGCGCGACGCCGGCCGCAGCAGACGTGGTACTGGCGTGGTCGGGTGTCGCGCTGCCCGTCGAGACGAGTGGGTGCATGCCGTCCGGCGGTCGCGCACAAACGACGTTCTGCCTCGACGACCAGCGGCTCTTCACGTACCCATCCGCATCCGGCTCCGCGAGTCGCGTGAAGATGATCGTGACGATCGGCAGCGTGCTGGCGAATGCACCTGCGACCACGCTCGATGCCGTCGTCGCGCACGAGCTCGGTCACGTGCTCGGCATCGCACGCCACTCGGATGTTGCCACGGATCTGATGTTCACGGATCCAGCGCGCACTGCGCCTTCGCAGCGCGACGTTGCGACCGTGCGTGCGCTCTACCGTGCGCCCGCGGACATCCTTCCCTGAGTTCCTGCACGTGTGTCCGCTGGCCCCCCCGCCGCCCTTCGTGAACCGTTGACCCGGTCTGTAGGAGCGGCTATCTTGCACACCGTCAGAACCGATGTGCCGAAGGACCGATTTTTGGGCCTACAGCATGTCTTTTTGGGGCCGGCTTCCGGGATCTACGTCATGCCTCGCAAGAGGAAGGCGGACTGCCTGGGGAGGTCACCAGTCGCTCGACGACTGGGCTCCAAAAAATTCCCTTCGGTGCATCGGTAGAGCCGGCCCGCGTTCGCGCGGGCCGGCTCATTTTGTAACTGCCTGAACGACGGTTCGGGACGGGACGTCGCCTGCCATTGCCCTGTGCGCTGTGCCGAGGCACCTTGCCCGACTGAACTGGGGCGTACCGGTGGGAGAGTCGCATGGCGAGAGTGAAGGTGACGCGGCGCGTGCATTTCAGTGCGGCGCACCGCCTGGGGCGCGCGGACTGGGACGACGCGCGCAACCGGGAGGTGTTCGGGCAGTGCGCGAATCCGAACTGGCACGGCCACAATTACGAGATGGACGTGACGGTGGAGGGCGAGATCGATCCCGCGACGGGGTACGTTCTCGATCTGAAGGTGCTGCGCGAGCTGGTGGAATCGCGCGTGCTCGCCGATCTCGACCATGGCAATCTGAATCTGGACGTCGCCTGGCTCGAGGGGGTGAATCCGACGACGGAGAACCTGGTCGTCGCGATCTGGGAACGGCTGTGTGTTGCGTTGCCGGAGCGGGTGCGGCTGGACCGGATCGTCCTGTGGGAGACGCCTCGCAACCATGTGGAGTACAGCGGTGGGTGAGGGTGTGAAGCCGGCGCGGGATGCGCATGTCGTGGAGGGCGAAGCGATGGCGCGCGTGGCGCCGGCACTTGCGGCTGCACCGCTGCGCGATCTGGTCCGCGCGCAGCTGCTGGCGCTGGGTGAGGATCCCGCGCGCGAGGGGCTGCTGAAGACACCGGAGCGGGTCGAGAACAGTCTGGAGTTTCTGACGCAGGGCTACACGATGTCGGTGCGTGAGGAGATCGGCGATGCGATCTTCCAGGAGGATCACCACAACATGGTGATCGTGAAGGACATCGAGATGTACTCGCTGTGCGAGCACCACATGCTGCCGTTCTTCGGCAAGGTGCACGTTGCCTACATCCCGAACGGCCGGATCCTCGGCCTGTCGAAGGTGCCACGCGTGGTGGACGTATTCGCGCGCCGGCTGCAGGTGCAGGAGCGGATGACGTCGCAGATCGCCGAGGCGATCTCCGAGGTGCTCGAGCCGCAGGGCGTGGGCGTCGTGTGCGAGGCGATGCACCTGTGCATGATGATGCGCGGCGTGCAGAAGCAGAACTCGAAGACGCTGACGAGCGCAATGCAGGGGGTGTTCCTGGAGGACCTGCGTACGCGCGAAGAATTTCTCCGGCTGTGCATGACGAATGGCGTCGTCGGCTGAGCCGCTGTCCGGGCGCGTTGCGCTGGTGACGGGCGGCTCGCGCGGCATTGGTCGTGCGACGGCCGCGGCGCTGGCAGACGCCGGTGCGCGGGTCGTGCTCGTTGCGCGCGCTGCGGGACCGCTGGCGGAGGCGGCCGGCGCCCTGGGCGCGGACAGCCACGCCGCGGACGTAGCGGATGAGGGCGCCGTAGCGTCACTCGCTGCCGGCCTGAAGGACCCGCCCGACATCGTGGTGCATGCGGCTGGCGCGTTCGCACTCGCACCGGTCGAGTCCACGAGCGTCGCGTCCTTCGACGAGCAGATCGCAGTGAACCTGCGTGCGGCGTTTCTGCTGATGCGCACATTCGTGCCGGGCATGCGTGCGCGCGGACGCGGTCACTTCGTGTGCATCGGCTCGATTGCGGGACGCCAGCCGTTCCCGGCGAATGGAGCATACGCCGCGTCGAAGTTCGGGCTGCGTGCTCTGCACGCCGTGCTCGACGCCGAGCTGCGCGGGAGCGGAGTGCGGGCGACGCTGGTCGAACCGGCAGCGACGGACACGCCGCTGTGGGATCCGGTCGACCGGGCGGCGAACCCGGCGCTGCCGGAGCGAAGCGCAATGCTGGACCCGGCGGCCGTTGCCGCCGCTGTGCTGTACGCGGTCATGCAGCCTGCCGCGGTGACCGTGCAGAATGTCATCCTGGAACGGGCCTGAGGCAAACATGTTCGTCGTCAGCGTACAGGCGCACTACGACAGTGCACACTTCCTGCGCAACTACAAGGGCAAGTGCGAGCGCATGCACGGTCATCGCTACGTCGTCGAGGTCGCGCTTGCGACGGAGGAGCTCGACGCGTCGGGGATCGCCTTCGATTTCGTACACGTCAAGAAGCATCTGCGTGACCTGGCCGAACGGCTCGACCACGAGAACCTGAACGAGCTGCCCCCGTTCGACACGCTCGAGCCGTCCGCGGAGAATCAGGCGAAATACTTCTACGACGAGCTGCGCCGCCTGCTGCCGGAGAGCATGCGGGAGGCAGTCGTCTACACGCGCGTCTGGGAAACGCCGACGCAGTGGGCCCAGTACACGGAGCGATCGATCTTCCTATGATGATTTCGCGCGCAGTCGCTGTCCTGCCGCTCGCATGTGCGAGCCTGCTCGTCGCCGCCTGCACGAGTGGCGGGCCGCCCAGGGAGGTCGACCCGCGGGACGGGCCGATCCTGCAGATCGGACTCCCGCCGGCACTGCCGGACACGAGCGGCTGGGGCGTCCATGTGCTCGGCATCGTACGGGGGCCGGACGGCGCGCTCTGGGCGGGCACGTTCGGTGAGGGCATCTACGTGCTGCGTCCGGACTCGGGCACATGGCAGAACATCCGTGCCGGTGAGGGGAGCATCGCGTGGAACTTCGTGAACTCGATCGTGCCGCAGGACGAGGAAACGATCTGGTACGGTACGATCGGCAACGGCTTCGGCGTGAGTCGTGACGGCGGCCTGACCTGGCAGAACTGGACGTTCGACGAGCTCGGACCGGAGTGGCAGTACGTCGCGCTCGAAGGGATCCGCACCATGGGCGACACCGTGCTCATCGCGACGGCCGACGGCCTGCGCATGACGTGGGACGGGGGAGCGACGTGGCGGTGCGTGATCGCTGCGGCGAGCGCGCCGGGCGGTGCAGCACGAGAGGATCGTGGCTGCAACGAGCGCATTGCGGCACTACCGAACGAGTACCTGCTTTCGCTCGACGTCGGGTACGACGGCGAGATCCGTGTCGGCAGTCTGGCCGGGCTGTCGGTCTCCGAGGACGGCGGGTTGACGTGGACGACGCTCGACAGTGAGGCAGGCGTACCGTCGGCCCGCATTCGTGGTGTGACGACGAACGGCGACTCCTCGGTATGGTTCGTCGACGAGTCGCGCGTGTACGTCGACTCCATGGGGGAGGGCACGTTCGAGATCGCCGAGATCCGCCTGCCGGGCCTTGCAGGGCTGCCGGGCGCGCCGCGTGGCATCACGGGATCGCCGCCCGGCATGCTGCCGTCCATTCCGACGTCGTTCGGTCTGGCCGCAGCGGCGGACGTGAACCGGTTCCGTGTTTACTACCTGAGTGCGGCGGAGCGCTATCGGCCTGCGGGCGACGTGTGGGCGGTGACATGGTGGGGGCCACCCTACTGGCCGCTCGGCTCGACATCGGTGGGCATCAGCCGCGTGCTCGCGGGGGAGTCACCGATCCCGTCGCTCGTCGATGCTGCGCCGGCGAGCCCGCCCGCGGCGCCGCGCCGACCCTGGCTCGCGCGGCCGATCGCAAACGAGAACGCGAATCCGTACATCGATCAGACCTACCGCTACGGCTCGACGATGGGCGGCAACTTCCAGCAGCATCAGGGGGTGGAGTTCAACAATCCTGCGGGCACGCCCGTGCATGCGATTGCTGCAGGCGAAGTCGCGTTCGCCGGCGCGGCCGAAGCGGGAGCGAACACGGTCGCGATCCTGCACGATGCGCGCGATGGCGAGCGCTACGCGTTCTCGACGTACTATCACAACACGGAGCTGCGCGTGCAGACGGGCGACCGGGTGAGTGCCGGTGACGTCATCGCGCTGGTCGGCAACACGGGGCGCGCGACGAACGACCACCTGCATCTCGAGCTGCACGCGGCGCCGACCCCGGACGTGGGTGCCATCGTTGATCCCGATGTGCGGTTTCCTCCGCATACCGTGAATCCGCAGCTGTGGATCGAGCCGCTACCGGGAACCGGCGTCGTGGCCGGACGCGTGTTGAATGCGGCAGGCGAGCCAGTTGCCGGCGCACGCGTGCACGGTCTCGTCGTCGGGTACCCGACGGAGACACCATTCTCCTTTGCGGAAACGTACCTCGACCGGGCGCATCCCGATCCGCTCTACGACGAGAACTTCGCAGTGGGCGACGTCGCGGCGGGCACGTACCTGCTGGGTGTGGAGATCGAGGGCGAGCGGGTGTGGCGACGCGTGAGCGTGCGGGAGGGGATGGTCACCTTCGTGGAGTTCCGGCCCGCAGCAGCGGGCTCGGAATGACGCGCGCGGGAAGCCGCGCGGCTAGCGGTCCGCCCGGCGCCGCCGGCGCCAGCCGAGCAGGGCCAGCAGCAGCGTGAGTCCGAGTGCAGTGAACAGTACGAGCAGGGGCAGCCGATCGATGCGCGCGGGCTGGCGCAGAGCGATAGCCCGATTCGCATCGCCATCCGGCTGCTGGCTCGCTGCGAGTCGCGCCCCAGTGAAGGCCGGTTGCACATCGTTGTCCGCACTCACAGCCGCACGCGCGGCAAGATCGCGGGGCTCCGGGCTCGACGGGCGGACGTGCACGCGGTTGCTCGCAGCGTCCCGCGCGGGTTCGCCAGGCGCACCACCCGGCAGGTTCGGTGCAGGCGCGTCGTTCATCCCCACGATCGTCGGCACCGAGTCGTTCGCCGGCAACGGCGTGCGGAAGCGGATCTCGACCGGACGATACCGAACGGGCACCTCCACGCGTGCTGGTGCACCGGCCTCGAGCTGCACGGTCAGGGTCCGACCGACCGTGCGCTGGTTCGCTGCACCGAAGGCACGCACGGTGTAGGTACCGGGCGAGAGCGCGCCGAAGTTGATCGTCCCGATGGAGTCGGCCGCCGCAGTGCGGGTGCGTCCTGTCTCGTCGACCAGCTCGATGGTCGCGCCCTGAGCAGCGACCTCACGGCTGTCGCGCACGCCATCGTCGTTCACGTCACGGAACAGCTCGAGCCGCAGGGACGCGGCACGGTGGATCGGCACGTCGACGCGGCCGGTCGGCTGCAGCTTCGTGCCCGGCGGCACCAGCATGCCGCCCTCCAGGGACGTGACGTCGACGCGCAGGGCGTCGCGGACGGTGACTTCCTCGAAGAATCTGAAGCGGCCCTCCTCGTCCGTTGTGGCGAGCATGCTGCCCCGCCGAATGCGCACGCGGGACAGCACGGGCTCACCCGCATCGCGCACAAGGTTGCCATTGATGTCCTCGTAGACGGTGCCCTCCGATACGGCGTGGCGCGGCATGGGCAGCGGCAACCCGAAGGCACGACGGGCACCGAACGAGACACGGATGCCGGCGTTCGTCGGATTCCACGGAGCGTAATCGATTCCTGCAATGAGCGCGGTCTGTCCATCCACGTGGAATGTGCTCGCGAGCCATGCGTCGAGGCGTCCCGCGGCATCGCCGCCGCCGACGTAGGTGCCGGCGTGGCCGTCGACCTCGAAGCGGCCTGCGCGCAGGGTGGCACCTGCATCGACGCGAGTGAGGTCACTGCCGAAGAGGCCACTCGCGTGCGTGGCGCCCAGCCATGCCCATGCCGCGCCCGCCTGGTAGGAAAGACGTGCAGTGACATGCCGGAGCGATTCCGCGACGTCGCGCGTGCGGGCCTGTCCGAGCTCGACGGTGCCCTCGACCATCAGCGGTCCGACGGGCGCAGTGCCGCCCAGCGCGACGGAGCGGCGGCGGCTGTCACCGGTGATGAGGCCACCCCCGCTCGTCTCGTTCAGGTTCGCACTCACCTGCGCCGAGGCCATGCCCTCCTGCCAGCGCAGTGCGAGTGCGGCGCCGTCGTGCGTCGAGCCGCTCCCGTCGAGGAGATCGACATCATTGCGGACGGCCCAGCCATTGATCGACATGCCGCGACCGATGTCGAATGCGCCGCTCAGGAACGTCTCGTCGACAGCCGCGCCGCTCGTGGCGAGTGCGCCCGGCACACGCCGCACACGCGCCTCGACGTTCACTCCGTTCCGGCGGTAGCGCGAGCTGACGTCGACGCTGAGACCATCGCGGGTCCGCCCTTCGTCGTCCTCGAGGCGCATGAAGCCCGCTTCCGCGCGCGTGCTCAGGCCGGCCCGCAGCTCGCCCTGGAAGCTTGCCGTTGCGACCTGGGTGCGCTCCGTGAGAGCGCCCACGCCGTACGGCCGCTCGAGGTCCGCGATGGACACACCGACCGTGCCGTTTGCGAGGGGCGTCTCCGTGCGTGCGCTCAGCAGGTGCCCCGGCCGTGCCGGCGCGTCGAGCTGGAACGGACGTCCTGCGAACACGTTGGTCGTGACGGTGCCGATCCTGGCCTGCCCCTCGAAGCCGCTCGCCTGCGTATAACTGCCGTGCAGAGGGCTGCCGCCGAACAGGATGTCACCGCCCGTGACGCGCTGGTCGCCACGGCGCAGCTGCAGGCGCAGGCTGGGACCGGCGAGGTAGCGCTGGAACGCGGGCGACGAGGACTCGTACGGCGAGTGGCGAGCAAGCAGGCTCGCCTCGGCACCATAGCCGATCGGGCCGCTCGCTTCGAGACCGAACGCGAACGGGGCATCGTTGAAGGCGCCCGCGTCCGTTACGCCCACCACAGCCGTCGCCGGCAGACGTACCCAGCGCGAATCGTCGCTCACCTCGCTGGCGACCTCGAAGGAGACGTTTGCGGCGGCATCACTGCCGAGGCCCGTCGCCGCGAACCGGATGACCTGCGTCTCCCCGTACACGACGTCGCCGGGCGTGGTGACCTCGAACTGTCCCGTGTGCGAATCGCCCGACGCGAGGACGACGGATGCGGGTGCCGACGCGTCCCAGCGCGCCGGCTTGAAGAACGAGAGCGCTACGGTGTCCGTCGCGTTGCCGGCATTGCGGATCGTGAAGCCGACGCGCGCGCTGCCGCCGCGTGGCACGAGCACACTCGAGGTATCGACCTGCAGCACCAGGCCGCGCCGCACGCCGACGCGCGACTGCACGTCCGTGACCCAGCGCACGCCGTCGCTCCAGTGCACCTCGACATGGGCGATGTGCATCATGCCTGCAGCCTCGTCGCGCGGTACGCTGAAGGTCAGCGGCAGTACGGATTCGCCACCGCTCCATGCGAGCTCGCCGCTGTCGGGTCCGTAGAGCATCACCTTCGTGCCCGGTCGCACCGTGAAGGAGGCGCTGTCGGTCGGGCCTCGACGCGGCACGCGCACCGCCACCGAGACGACGGAGCCAGGCATGGCGTCGGGCGCTCGCAGTACAGGCGGGAGCGACGTCGAGTCCGCCGTCGCCGTTGCGCGCACCGGTCCCTGTGCCGTCGCCACGGAGGCGGTGGCTGCGAGCAGGGTCATCGCAACGACGAAGAAGTGGCGCATCAGCTCGTGATCGTGAAGCGCAGGTTCGTCCCGTACGTGCCGGGCGGATCGGCGTCCCAATCCAGACGCATGCGCATGGTGAACTGCACTGCACTGTTACCCCAGCCGGACGCGACTGATTGCGGCGCGAAGGAAACCGGTGTCCACGCCCCGCTGCCCGTCCGGAACTCGAGATCGCTGATCGCCTCCGTGATCGTTGCATGCTGGGCGGCAACATGCGCAGGCAGCGCTGCGGTGATCAGCAGCGCTGCGAAGAACCAGCGGCGAATGCGCATCGAGTCCGTCACGCCTACGGCACCCGGAACAGGGCCTGGCCGCCTGCGAGGTAATCGGCGCCGAAATCGAGAATCGGCACGGCGAGGTATTCACCGGGCTGGAGGGAGGCGGGCAGCACGGCCTGGAATCGGCGACCATGCGCGGGCAGCACGCCGAGCGGCCCGATGCCGACCGTCGCGACGGTCGAGCCGGCGAGGTCACGGATCTCGACCGTGCCGCGGAGCTCCACCGGCGCCGCGCCAATATTGCGGAACAGCACGTCCACCTCGATCGAGTCTGCCACCGTAGCCGCGACTTCCATGACTTCGCCGTCGCGCGGGAGCAGCTCGGGCACATTCAGCACGCGCACACCGATCCGCTGTGCGACGCGTACCTGCCCGCCGTCGGCGGCGGCCGACTCGATGAAGAGCAGGCCCCAGCACGCGTCGCCGGGCTCCATGCGCACCTGGATCTCCTGCCTCTCGCCGGGTCCGAGCACCGCATTGTCCGGAAAGTACGAGACGCGGCCCGCGCAGGTGCTCGGATTCGCTCCGAACTCCTGGAACTCGTAGTCGCCGTTCTCCGCCTGGTCGTAGTCGCTGAAATAGACCCGGAACTGCATCTCCCGCTCGCCCTCGTTGCGGATCTGCACGACCGTGACCTCGGGGGCATCGTCTGCCGACACATGGACAACGCCGGGCAGTGTCGAGAACTGGGCACGGGCGGGCAGAGCCCCTGCGCCGAGCAGGACGATGAGCAGGATGAAGCGGGCTGCCGTCATGGGTTCGAGCTCCGTTGCTGGTGATGAGCTCTAACCTACGCGCGCGCGGCTGAACAGAGGGTGACAGCGGGGTTACAGGATGTTCATTCGATTGCGGCAAAAGGACTTGCGACGATCGCGGATCAGGTGCGCGCCACCGTCACCCGGACCGTCGTCCCGAACGTGCCGGGGGGGGTGCTGACCCAGTCCAGGAGCATCCGGACACTCATCAAGATCGTGGTGTCGCCCCGGTCTGCCGCGATGACCTGCGGCGCGAACGTGACGGGCGTCCAGGTGCCGCCCGGCGCCTGCCACTGCAGGTCCGAGAGTGGCTTGGTCGTGCCGCCGGCGGTGCCGAGATCGATGGTCAGGGCATCCAGGCACAGAGACCACGGCCGGTTGCCCTGCCCGTTCACGACGATGGAGATCGTACTCTGATACACGATCGCCCCACTCGTGAACTCGGTGATGGTGGGCGTCGAGAACGTGATCTGGGAAGGGCTGATGCTCACCGCCGCCTGATTGTCCACAGTGCATTGCGCCGCCGCATGCAGCGGCAGCACCGCGGCCAGCACGAGCGGCAGCACGGCGATTCGAATACGCCTGAAGCATGGGACAATCGTCATGGTCGGCCCCTTTGGTTGTACGCATGATACCAGAGGGATCGGGACGGGGCCGTGAACGATGCGTGACGGTCCGTTCACGATGCGGGCCGATCGGGCTCAGTAGGCGTCGTCGTCGAAGGAGCCGGGGTCATCGGTGAGGGCGAAGCCGACGCCGCGGATCGTGACGATCGCGGGCGTTGCCCCGGCCGAGCGGAGCTTGCGGCGCAAGCGGGCGACATGCACGTCCACCACGTTGGAGCCGGGATCGAACGTGATATCCCAGACCTTTTCGAGGAGCTCGGTACGAGTCAGCGTCTTGCCGGTGGCCATGAGAAACCGTTCGAGGAGCGTGAACTCCTTGGGGGTCAGCTTGAGGCGGGTTGTCCCGACATGGGCGCGCCGGGTCTTACGGTCGAGCGTGACACCGGCATAGGCGAGGGTATCGTCACGCACGGCGCCGCCACGACGCACGAGCGCACGCACGCGCGCCTTCAGCTCGTCCAGCACGAAGGGCTTGACCAGGTAGTCGTCCGCACCGGAGTCGAGGCCGCTCACGATATCCTCGGTCCGGTTCTTGGACGTCAGCATGAGGATCGGCACGTCCTTCAGGCGGGAGCGAATCTCGCGCGCGATGTCGTAGCCCATGGCGTCCGGCAGCACGACGTCGAGGATGAGCGCGTCGTACGGCTCCACGAGGGCGAGCATGCGGCCATGCTCGCCATCATGGGCGACGTCCACCACGTGCCCTTCCTCCTGCAGGCCGCGGCGGACGAACTCGGCGATGAGAGGATCGTCGTCGACGATGAGAATACGCATTGCACTCCGCCGGGATCCGAACTGTGTGCATCCTCCCGCAGGCGCGACGGATGCGGCTCGCTATTGCGTACTGCCGGTGCGAGTCATTGAATACGGCCGCGGAGAACATACAGTCCACGTGCCCCCCGGCCAACAATTGCGATGTACATTCTGTTGACAGACATCCTGACCTGTCCGCGCTGCGGCCCCGATTTTGGTCTCATCCTGTTGGCCGATCGGATCGAGGAGCGGCGAGTGATCGCGGGCGTGCTCGGCTGCGCGAACTGCCGCGAACAGTATCCGATCACGAACGGGTTCGGCGATTTCGGCAGCGGCTCGTCGCCGGTTGGCAGCGGAGTCGCACCCATCGATTCGGACGCGGAAGCGCTCCGGCTCGCGGCGCTCCTGGGCGTGGCCGAGCCACACGGCTTCGTGCTGCTCGTGGGCGAGCCGGCGCTGCACGCCGCTGCCGTGGCGGACATGGTGCCGGGGCTGGAAGTGGTCGTGGCTGCGGAGGCGGCGCGCGCGTGGGACGAGCGCGCCGGTATGAGTCGCATCAGCATCGCGCGCAGGCTGCCCATTCTCGGGCGCCGGCTGCGTGGCGTTGCGCTGTCCGGCGAGATGGCGGAGGTCCTGCTCGAGGAGGCGGCACGCGTGCTCGCACCGCTCGGGCGCCTCGTGTTGCAGGATGTGCCGGCGGCCATCGCGGGGCGGTTGCCCCCGCTGGGCCTGAGCATTCTCGCACAGGAGGGTGACACGATCGTCGCCGTACGCGGCTAGGGCGCATTGCGTGGCTCGCGGAAGCGCCTCTATCTTTCGGCCGTACGGTGTGTCAGCCGCCCTCGATCCCACCGGAAGATCAAGCGACGCATGGGGTTCTGGAACAAGCTCTTCAAGAACGAGGTCCGCGAAGTCGACTACTACGCCGAGGGCCTCGAGCTCATGGGGGTCGGCCGGTACCACGACGCACTGACGTCGTTCCGCCTCGCGCTGCGAGACGATCCGCAGGATCCGACCGTGCTCCAGCAGGTGGCGATGGCGTATACGCGCATCGGCATGACGGATCAGGCCGCCCGGACCTATCGCATGGTGCTCGAGCAGAAGCCGCGCTCGGCGGGTGCGCACTACGGTCTCGCGTTCCTGCTCGTGCGTGAGGGGAAGCCGGAGGAGGCGGTCCCCCACCTCGAGGCGTTCCTCGCCGCGCCGCCGGATGGCGCGGAAGCGACGCGGCACGTCGAGCATGCGCGCCGGACGCTCGCCGAGCTGCGCGGCGAGCAGGCGCCCCAGGAGGCGGCGCCGGGCGAGGACGCGCGGTGAGTGACGTCACGGCGACGCTGCGCTGGGTCGGCGACGGGCTGGTGCTCGACGCCGAATCATCGCAGCAGCAGCGCCTGCGCATCGACAGCGACGGCACGAGCGGTCCTTCGCCCGTGCAGCTGCTGCTTTTCTCGCTCGCCGGATGCACTGCCATCGACGTCGTCGACATCACGAGCCGGATGCGCGTGTCGCTGAGCGGGCTGGACGTCGCGATCGAAGGGGACCGCGCGACCGAGCCGCCGCGGCGATTCCTCGACATCCGCATGGTGTACCGGGCGCAGGGCGTAGCGCCCGCGGATCAGGAGAAGGTGCGGCGTGCACTCGCTCTGTCGGAAGAGAAGTACTGCAGCGTACGGCATTCACTGGCGAGTGACATCACGCTGACCAGCACGCTGGAGTTCGCATGAATGCAGGAAGCGGACTCGCGGCCGAGACGACGTCGCCGCTGCGCTACGCGACGACGCCTGCGGATCTGCCGCGCGGCACGCTGATCGACCTCTTTTTCCAGGCAGTAGACCAGCACGACAAGCCGGACGCCCTGCTGCGGCGTGGCGCGGCGGAGTGGGAGCCGATCTCGCATCGCGAGGTGCTCGCCGACGTGCACACGCTGAGCCATGCGCTGCGCTCGCGGCTGAACGTCCGGCGCGGCGACCGCATTGCGCTGCTGTCGGAGAACCGGGCGGAATGGCTGATCGCCGACTACGCGTTCCTGGCAGCGGGCGCGCTGACGGTGCCGCTGTATGCGACGCTGCCGGCCAACCAGCTCGCGGTGATCCTGCGGGATTCGGGTGCGACGATCGTGTTCGTCTCGAATGCGGAGCAGCTCGCGAAGATCCGGCAGCTGCAGCGCGAGCACGGACAGGTCGAGCACGTCGTCGTCATGGACGAGGGCGCTGCTGACGGCGAAGCGATCGTCTGGCGCGCGTTGCTCGAGGAGGCACGCGCCGATCAGGGCAGTGAAGAGGCGTTTCGGGCGGAAGCGCGCCGCGCGCAGCCGGACGACGTCGCGACGTTGATCTACACCTCGGGCACGACGGGCACACCGAAGGGTGTGATGCTGACGCACGACAACATGCATTCGAACGTGTACGGCTGTTTCACGACGTTCGACATCGGCAGCATCGACGTGAACCTCAGCTTCCTGCCGCTCTCGCACTCGTTCCAGCGCATGGTCGACTACGGCATGTTCTGGGTCGGCGCCACGATTGCGCACGTCGGCAGCTTCGACGACGTTTCCCGCTCGCTCGGCGAGGTGCGGCCGACGGTCGCAGCGGCATCGCCACGAGTGTACGAGAAGCTGTATGCGCGCATCCTGCAGGCCGAGGGGCTGAAGCGGCGCCTGGTGTTGTGGGCGCGCGGCCTTGCGCTCGAGGTCGGTGAAGCCCGCCTCACCGGGCGGATCGTAGGACCCGCGACCCGGCTCCAGCATGCGATCGCGGACCGCCTCGTCTTCGCCAAGGTGCGCGCTGTGCTGGGCGGGCGGATCCGCTTCTTCATCTCGGGATCGGCACCGCTCTCGCCGCAGGTCGCGCATTTCTTCTTTGGCGCGGGCATTACGATCCTCGAGGGCTACGGCCTTACGGAGACCTCGCCGGTGACGAACGTGAACCGGCCCGAGAGCATCCGTATCGGGACCGTCGGGCCGCCGGTCCCGGGCACGGAGATCCGGATCGCCGACGACGGCGAGGTGCTGATCCGTGGCCCGCAGGTGATGAAGGGGTACTGGAACAACCCCGAGGCGACGCGCGAGGTGATCGACGAGGACGGCTGGTTCCACTCGGGTGACATCGGTACCCTCGACGCCGATGGTCTGCTGCGGATCACGGATCGGAAGAAGGAGCTGCTGGTCACGGCGGGCGGCAAGAACATCGCGCCGCAGCCCATCGAGAATGCGGCCAAGCAGAGCTCGTTCGTGTCGGAAGCCCTCATGCTGGGCGACCGGCGGCCGTTCCCGATCATTCTGGTGGTCCCGAACTTCCACACGCTGGAAGGGTGGGCGCGCCACAAGGGGCTGCGCTGGAGCACGCCCGACGACCTGGTGCGGCTGCCGGAGGTACGCGCGAAGCTGGAACGGGAGATGGGCGAGTATCTTACGGAGTTCGCGCGTTACGAGCTGCCGAAGAAGGTACTGCCGATCGAGCGCGAGCTGACGATCGAGCGTGGCGAGATCACACCGTCCTTCAAGGTGAAGCGGCGGGTGGTCGAGAAGAATTTCGCGGAGCGGATCGAGGCACTGTATGCAGAGCCGGCGCCCGAGGAGCGGGCGGCGTCATGACGAGCGCCCGCGTCGTGCTGGTGACGACGCCCGACGCGGAGACGGCCGAACGGATCGCGCAAGCACTGGTGGATGAGCGGCTGGCCGCGTGCGGCAACATCGTGCCCGGCGTGGTCTCCATCTACCGCTGGGAGGAACAGGTTCAGCGCGATGAGGAAGCGCTCCTCGTGCTGAAGACGGAGCAGGCGCAGGTGGAGGCACTGCAGGTGCGCGTTGTCGCACTGCACCCGTATGATGTACCGGAAGTCGTGGTGCTGCCGATCCTCGACGGCCATGCGCCGTACCTGGCGTGGGTCGCGCGCAGCACCACTCGTTGAGCGGAGAGCGAATGTCTATGCGTCGCAGGAAGTCGGACCGGCAGCCGGCCTCGTCGGCCGCCGGCGTGAGCAAGAGCCGGCCCGCCGAGCCCGAGGCCGGTGCCAGTCATCCGCTGGACGCGGACGGCGCCGAGGAGCTGGCCGGTTCCGCCGAGGACGCGCGCGTGCCGGCCGCGGTGGCGGCGGACGACGCGGCGGTGCCGAGCGCACTTCGCGACGCGCGTGCGCGCGCGGCCGGCGGCGATGTCGGGGCTGCGATCGAAGCATACCGCGGCTACATCGTAGGTGCGTCGGACACGGCCCAGGCGCGCCTCGAACTGGCGCAGCTGTATGAGACGAGGAACGAGTGGCAGCTCGCGCTGGAGCAATACGAAGCGGCGCGCGAAGAGGTGGACGGCCTCGAGGCGACGCTCGGAGCCGCCTCCGCGCTCGCCGCCATTGGCCGTTTCGAGGCGGCGGAGCGCGAGCTGCGCCGGGCGGCGAAGTCGCATCCGTCGAGTCCACAGGTGTTCGCGACGAGCGGCACGATCGCGTTCCGGCGCGGTCTCTACACGGAAGCGGAGCAGGACCTGAAGCGCGCGATCGATCTCGAGCCCGAGAACGGGTATGCGTACTTCTATCGGGGCGAGTCGCTGAACCAGCTCAGCCGCGTGGACGAGGCGCTCGAGATGCTCGAGCGCGCGACGCAGTTGCTGCCATCACTGGGACGCGCGTACTACGTGATGGGGATCCTGTTCGACAAGAAGGGCCGACCGCAGGAAGCCGCTGCCATGTACCGCAAGGCGCGCGAGGTCGCAGCGGCGTGATCCGCGTCGCACGCGCGCCGCTCGAGGAGGCCGAAGCTGCGGCGATCCTGCGGCCGGTCACCGCCGAATGGGACGCTGTCACACCGAGTATGCGCCGTCTGGAGCTGGCGGCGGGCCCCACACCAACCGAGCAGTGCCGGCGCCTGGGCGAGTTGCCCGTCGGCTCGGCCGTGATCACCGCGGCGGGTGAGCTGCGCGCGCAGTTCATGGTTCATGCGATCGTGCGCTCGATCGACGAGCCGGTCACCGAGGCCGGCGTGCGGCGCGCGTTGCAGAACGGGCTGCGCAGGCTGAGCGAGTGGGCGATCGAGAGCGTCGCGATGCCGCCGCTCGGCACGGGTGCGGGCAACCTGGACGCGGAGGAAGCGGCACGCGCGATGCTGCCCGCGCTGGTCGAGCACATGCGCGAGAGCGCATACCCGCAGCAGGTCGAGCTCTGCGTCGACACGGACTACGAACGCGAGACGTTCGAGCGCGCAGTCGCGCAGCATACGTCGGCCACGACGCCCGGCGGCGACGAGCTCGATCCCTCCTGATGCTTCCGCACCGATGACAACGCGCAGTGTAGCGGCAGTGTGCATTCTCGCCGCCTGGCTCGCCGTGCTCGGCTGGCACGTGCGCCGCGAGTACTTCGGCGCGCCCGGCCTGGCGCTCGCGCAGGGGGCGCGCGGCCTCGCACCCGGCACACACTTCTTCGTCGTGCGCATGGACGGCACGGCGATCGGCTATTCGAGTGCGCGCTTCGACACGCTCCCCGACGGCTACCTGTTCGAGGATCAGGCGATCATCGACGTGCCTGCAATGGGGGCAGTGCAGCGGGCGACGACGCGCACGCGCGTGCGGCTCGATGACATGCTGTCCCTGCGCGATTTTGAGTTCGCGCTGCAGTCCGCCATCGGTACGTTCCGGGTCGATGGCACGCTCGGCGCCGATTCCGTGCTCGACCTGCGCATCGATGCCGGCGGTGACCAGCAGCACAGCCGTCTGCAGACGTCAGGCGACGTCCTGCTCGACGCGGCCGTGCCGCTCCGGCTCGCGGCATCCGACGGGCTCCAGCTCGGCAACGAGTTTTCCGTGAGCGTCTTCGATCCATCTGCGATGGAGGACCGGCGCGTCACCATGCGCGTGGCCGCGCGCGACACCTTCTTCGTGGTGGACAGTGTCTTCTATGACGCCGCCACGCGAACGTTCGTGCCGGCCGTGTACGACACCGTGCCGGCATGGCGGCTGGACCAGTCGTTCGGCGGCGCCACGGTCGAGACCTGGGTGGACGAGGATGGCCAGCTGGTGCGCGCGCAGAGTCCGCTCGGCTTTACGATCGAGCGGACCGCGTACGAGCTCGCGCGTGCGGAGCTCGACGAGGCGGGCGGACAGCCCGGTCGTGCCGCCGGCTACGGCAGCATCATCGAGAGCACGGCGATCGCCAGCAACGTCGATGTCGGAGACGTCGGCTTCAGACCGCGCCTGGCAGTGCGGCTGCTGAATGTGGACCTGTCCGGCTTCGACCTCGAAGGCGGTCGACAGCAGCTGCGCGGCGACACGCTCGTCATCACGCGCGAACCGGATGCACTCCAGGCCACGTATACGCTGCCCTGGCGCGGTGCGGGTGCACCGGCCGCGGAGCTGACGGCCACCCCACTCATCCAGTCCGGCGATCCGCGCATCATCGAGGTCGCGCGGGAGGCAACGCGCGGCACGCGTGACCCCGCAGAGGCTGCCCGGCTCCTGAACGACTACGTGTTCCGCACGCTGGACAAGGAGATCACGCTGAGCGTGCCGAGTGCGCGCCAGGTGCTGGAGGGAGGTCGTGGCGACTGCAATGAGCACACGGTGCTGTACGTCGCGCTCGCCCGCGCGATCGGGCTTCCGGCGCGGACCGCCGTCGGAGTGGTCCTGGTGGGCGGCCGGTTCTACTACCACGCGTGGCCGGAAGTGTGGACCGGCGAAGGGTGGGCGGCTGTAGACCCGACGCTCGGTCAGTATCCGGCGGATGCGAGTCACATCCGCTTCATCATCGGCGGTCTCGCGCGTCAGGTCGAGCTGGTCCGTCTGATCGGCCGGTTGCAGCTCGAGGTGGTATGATCCGGCTCAGCGGTGTCACGAAACGATACGGTGCGTTCACGGCCGTCCACCCGCTCGACCTGCACGTGCAGCGCGGCGAGCTGTTCGGCTTCCTGGGACCGAACGGTGCCGGCAAGACGACGACGATCCGGATGGTGGCCGGCGTGCTGCAGCCGACGTCCGGCTCGATCGACATCGGCGACGTGAACATGCTGCGCGAGCCGGTGCGGGCGAAGCGTACGATCGGCTACATCCCCGACCGTCCGAGTCTCTACGAGAAGCTGACCGGCGCCGAGTTTCTGCGTTTCGTGAGCGGGCTGTGGGGGCGCGAGGGCGCCGCAGCCGACCGGCGCGCCGATGAGCTGCTGCGGTTGTTCGACCTGGAGGCCTGGAAGGACACGCTCATCGAGAGCTACAGCCATGGCATGCGGCAGAAGCTGCTGATCAGCTCCGCACTCGTGCACGGGCCGGAAGTGATCATCGTGGACGAGCCCATGGTCGGGCTGGACCCCAAGGGAGCGCGGCAGATCAAGGATCTGTTGCGGACGTTCGCGCAGCAGGGTGGCACCGTGTTCCTGTCGACGCACACGCTCGAGGTCGCGGAAGCGTTGTGCGACCGCATCGCGATCCTGCACCAGGGTCGGATTCGCGCGCTGGGCACAATGGCAGAGCTGCGCCAGGAGGCGGAGGCGGGCACGGGCGGCCTCGAGGACGTCTTCCTCAAGCTCACCGGCGGCGAGGACGTGAGCGCGGTGCTGTCCGCGCTGCGGGAGGACGCGCCCGGCGCATGAGCACGGCACTGCGCGAGCCCGGGATCGCAGCCCTCGTCGCGCCCAAGCTGCGGACACAGCGCCGGCGGCTGGGGCAGGGGACGAGCGCAGCGCGTACGGTACTGCTCGTGCTCGTCGCGGCCATCTTCTGGCTGGTGCTGTTCGCGCTCATGTATCGCATGCTGCGGTACTTCCAGAGCAGCGGCGTGGGGGACGTGCTGGCGCTCAAGCTGCTGTCGCTGGTGCTGCTCGCATTTCTCTCGATCCTGCTGCTCTCGAACATCATCACCGCCCTCAGCTCGTTCTTTCTGGCGCGCGACCTCGAGCTGCTCGCGGCCGCACCGGTGGACACGGTCCGTATCTACGGCGCGCGCCTGCTCGAGACCATGGTGCAGGCGTCGTGGATGATGGTGCTCGTGCTGATCCCGATCCTGTCGGCCTACGGCAGCGTGTACGATGGCGGTCTGCGCTTCGGCGTGGTATCGGCCGTGACACTCGTTGCGTACCTGATTCTCCCGGCTGTGCTCGGTGCCGCACTCACGCTGCTGCTCGTCAACATCTTTCCCGCCCGGCGCGCGCGTGACCTGCTCGCGCTCGTCGCACTCGTCGGCGCGGGCGCACTCGTGGCGCTGGTGCGCCTGTTGAAGCCCGAACAGCTCGCCAGTCCGGAAGGGTTCCGCGATCTCGTCGACTTCATCCAGGTACTCGAGACGCCGCAGTCGGTATGGCTGCCGAGTGACTGGGCGGCACAGGCGATTCTCGCACCGCTCGGTGTGCTGCCGCGCGGCTTCGACCTGTTCCCGCTGCTGCTGCTGGGCACCACTGCTGCCGCGTTCATCGTGCTCGGCGCGATGCTGCACGTGCGGCTGTACGCGGAGGGGTTCAGCCGGGCACAGGAGGGCGGAGCCCTGAAGCAGGCGGCGCGGGCTGGAAGCGCGCCGATGCTCGAGCGGCTGCTCGGCGCACTGCCGGTCAACGCGCGCAGCCTGGTGGCGAAGGACGTGCGCGCGTTCTTTCGTGATACGACGCAGTGGTCGCAGCTCATCCTGCTCGTCGTGCTCGTCGTCGTGTACATCTACAACATCCGCGTGCTGCCGCTGTTCTCGGGCGAAGAGGTCGGCTTCTTCCTGACGAACGTGGTGTCCTTCCTGAACCTGGGGCTGGCCGGCTTCGTGCTCGCGGCGATCGCAGCGCGCTTCATCTTCCCGGCAGTGAGCCTGGAGGGACGCACGTTCTGGCTGCTGCGCTCCGCACCGCTCGACATGCGGCTGCTGCTGTGGAGCAAGTACTGGGTAGGTGTGCTGCCCCTCCTCGTGATCGCGCTCGCGCTGACGTTCGGTACGAACCTCATCCTGCGTGTGGGTCCGTTCATGATGGTGCTCTCCCTGGCGACGATCGTGCTCGTCACGTTCGGTATCGCCTCGCTCGCGCTCGGCTTCGGTGCGCTCTTCCCCAAGTTCGATACCGACAATGCCGCAGAGATCTCGACCGGTTTCGGCGGTCTCGTCTTCATGATGGCCGCAACCGCATACCTCGGCATCATGATCGCGCTCGAAGCGTGGCCGGTGTACGCGGTGCTGCAGGCGCGGGCGCAGGGCGTTGCGATCGACGGCGGGATGTACGCGGGGCTGGGCGTCGGGCTGGGCGCCGCCCTGCTGCTCTCCGTCCTCGTGATTTTCGTGCCGCTCCGGCTGGCGCGGCGGCGCGTGCAGGCGCTCGACCGGTGAGCGCACGCGACGTCGCTGACCTCCGGCTCGCGCTCGAGGCGACCGCCGCCGCGGCCGACGTGGTCCGCCGCTACTACCGCGGCCCCTTGAACGTGCGTCACAAGACACCCAACCAGCCGCTCACGGAAGCAGATCTCGCCGCCGACGCGCTGCTGCACGAGCGGTTGCTCCACGGACGCGCGGATTACGGCTGGCTGTCGGAGGAGACGGCCGACACCGAGGACCGCCTCGAGCGGCAGCGGGTATGGATCGTCGATCCGATCGACGGCACCCGCTCGTTCATCGCCGGCCGACCGGAGTTCAGCATCTCGGTCGGGCTGGCGGAGAACGGCGTGCCGCGACTCGGCGTGATCCACAATCCCGCCACGCGTGAGGTCTTCTGGGCGGTGCGTGACGGGGGCGCCTTTGCGGCGGGTGAGGAGCAGGTGCCGAAGGGCGGCGCGCGCCTGCGCGCCGAGCCCGTTCCGGGTGCCGAGCTGGTTGCGTCGCGCTCCGATCTCGCTGCACCCTGGCTGCAGGAGGTTGGACGCGGCTGGACGCTGCGACCGCTCGGCAGTACGGCATACAAGCTGGCGCTCGTCGCCGCCGGGCGGGCCGCCGGATACCTGACACGCGGCGCGCGCAGTGAGTGGGACCTGTGCGCCGGTGCCCTGCTCATCGAGGAAGCAGGTGGCCGCATCACCGACGCGATGGGCGAGAAGCTGGCGTTCAACCGCCGGTCGACCAACGTTCGTGGCGTGATCGCCGCCGCGCCCGGGCTGCACGAGCAGCTGATGGCGCGCGGCGGGGCGAAGGCGCGTCGCAAGGAGGACCGATGATCTGGATCGTGATTGCCGTGCTGGCGCTCGTCGCCGGCGTCTGGGTCGGCGCCGGTCACCCCGGCATCGGCGGACGCGAGGATCGCATCGTCGAGACGGGCAAGCCGCAGCGCCTCGAGCGCAAGCGGCTGGACCTGCTGCGGCCCCAGCCGCGCAACCGCGAAGGCAGACGGCGGTGAGGCCCGGAACCGTGCTGGCGGCCGGCGTCTCCTGCCTGGCGATGGGCATGGCCCTCGCGTTCTTCGGCATCCTGCTGCCGGGGCTGTTCCTGCCCGGCACCTGGCTCATCCTGATCGGACTGCTGGGCTGTGCCGGGGCGGGTCTGGCTGCGCTCCTGGTCGACACGGTGCGCACGCGCTCGTGAGTAACGAGCCACTGCCCGCCCGGTTCCGCCATCGCGTGGCGGTGCGTTTCCGCGACCTCGATCCGATGGGCCACGCGCACCACACGCTGCCGCTCGTGTACGTGGAGGAGGCGCGGGCGCAGTACTGGCGCGAAGTAGCGGGACGCTCGGACCTCAATGAGATCGACTACGTGATCGGCGAGGTACAGGTGCGCTATCACGCGCGCATCGAGTGGCCGGCGAGTGTCGTCGTTGCACTGCGCGTCGCCCACATCGGTACGCGCAGCTTCCGCATGGCATTCTCCCTCACGACCACCGACGGCACCCTGCTCGCGAGCGGTGACACGACGCAGGTCATGTACGACTATGCGAACGGCAGCAGTATTCCGGTTCCGGAGGAGGTTCGGCGCGCCATCGAGGCGTACGAGCGAGGCGGCCCGGCGACCGCCTGAGGACCGGCCCGCCCGGCGGTGCCTGTCCGAAGGCCCGATCGCGCGGGGCGCTCAGGTGAAGAGAAAGCCGATGCCCGCGGAGGCGAGGCCGATCACCGCGCCGAGCACCCAGCCGAGTCGCACGATCAGCTGCAGCTCCTTCTCCGTCACACCCCGGATCAGGTCCTCCACCTGTTTCGTCGGAAACTCCAGGATCTTGCGTTCGACCTTCGCGGCAATGTCGATGCGCTGCGCGACCGCCGGCACCTGGCGCTGTACCCAGTCCCAGATCGGCTCGGCCAGTGCACGCTCGATGCGCGCGGGAGCGCCCGCGCCCAGGCGCTCGCTCAGGCGGCCGATGCGCTTCGAGAGCATCCGCTCGATCAGCCGCTCGACGGCGTCGCGGTAGATCTGCCCCGCGCGCTCGCTGCGTGCGGCGGCCACGATCACGTCCGCGACGCGTTCGGTCGGGACGTGACGCAGCACATCGCCCCATGTCCGGCGCTCCGCGCTGGCCAGCGTGCCGCGCAGCTTCTCGACGAGAAACCCGCGCGTCTGCGGATCGCGCGCGAGCTGCAGCACCCATCCTTCGACCGTCTGCCTCGCATCGCGCACGGATTCGTCCTCGGGTGTGCCGAGCACGTCCGTGACGGGCTTGCGCAGGAAATCGACGATCGCGTCGTTCACGCCGCGCGCCATTGCATCCCGGACGTCGGCATCCTGCAGCATCTCCGAGATCTTGGATGCGCCTTCCTCCTCGATCGCGCGGATCACGCGGTCGATCGTGTCGGGCGTAATGATGAGCGCAGCGACGAGCCGCTGATGGAACTTGAGATCGCGCATGAACCGGTCGAGCAGCTCGTGTACGATCGTCTCCACGCGCGCCTTCGCAGCCGGCTCCTCCATCAGGCCGCCGAGCCGCTCGAGCGCGATCGGCAGGTAGCCCGCGATCGCGCGCTCGACGGCCGAGACCAGACCGGTCGGCAGCAGCTCCTGGAACGTGCGGCCCGGCCGGAGCAGGCGGTGCGACCCGCGCTCCAGGTAGTCGCGGATCGCCGCCTCGAAGCCCGGCGCCTCGACCGCGTCCCGGATCCAGCGCTCCGCAGCCTCTGCGAGCGCCTGCTCGCGCTCGGCTGTCAGCAGCTCGCCGATCGGCCGCTCCTGCAACTCCGTGGCGAGCGTATCCGCCCAGCGCTGCGCCGTGGCGTGGAAGTCGTCGGAATCGAGATGCGTGTCCAGACGCGCGAGCAGGTGCTCGCCGGACTGCTGCAGCATGGCGCGCAGCTCGTCCAGCACGGGCGGGGCAAGGATCTCACCCAGGGAACCCCGCTCCTCGTTGAAAACGGCATCGAGGAAGGCAGTCAGACGATCGTCGAACGCGCTCCGGAACCCGGGTTCCTGGAGACTGCGTGCCAGGTCTTCGGAGGTGAGCAGCTTGCCGCCCACCGTGCGGCCCATCGCCGAGGCGAGCCGTGCCTTGTTCTTGGGGATGGCGCCCTGGATCAGGCGCAGCGGGCGGCCGAACAGCGTGGGCGGCTCGTAGGGGTGGAACAGCATCCACACGGCGATGGCGTTCGTCACACCACCTGCGACTGCGCCGAACAGCACGCTCAGGAGCGTGCGTATCAATCCCGGATCCACGCCTCGATCGCCCTTCGCTGAAGACGCGCGCAACATACACGGCACGCGGCACGCCGAACAATCCGCCGCGTGAGCCGTCCTGCGGCATGGCCGGGGTCCGCGGTTGCGACCGCTTGCCGCGCCCCCTACTTTCGCCGCGCGCGCCGCACCGGCGGGCCTTACCGTACAGCGGGGGGAGCGCGATGCAGCTCTACACGAAGATCCTCATCGGCCTGGTCAGCGGTACCGTCGTCGGCATCGTCGGCAACATCCTCGGCCTCACCTGGGTCCAGGAGGCGTTCACCTGGATCGAGCCGGTCGGCACGATCTTCATCCGCCTCATCACGATGATCGTGGTCCCGCTCGTGGTCGCCAGCCTGATCATCGGTACGGCATCCCTCGGCGACATCCGCCGGCTGGGCCGCATCGGCGGGAAGACCATCGTCTACTACATCGGGACGACCGCAATCGCCGTAAGCATCGGACTGCTGATCTCCAATTTGGTGCAGCCCGGCTCCCGCATCGATCCCGCGACGCGCGATTCCCTCGTCACTGCGTTCTCCGATCAGGCCGCCGGCGCGATGACCCTCGCCGCCGAGAAGCCGAGCGTGCGCGAGACACTCATCGCCATGGTGCCGACGAACCCGATCACCGCCGCGGCCCAGGGCGATCTCCTGCCGCTCATCATCTTCAGCATCATCTTCGGCGCGGCCGTCAGCATCATCGACGTGAAACGGAAGGACTCGATCCTCACCTTCTTCAACGCCATCAACGACGCCGTCATGGTCATGATCGACTGGATCATGAAGCTCGCGCCCTACGCCGTGTTCGCGCTCGTCGGCGGCGTCGTTGCGCGTTTCGGCCTCGACCTGCTGCGCTCGCTGCTCGTCTACTCGGCCGTCGTCGTCGGTGGTCTCCTGCTCCACGCTCTCTTCACCTTCCCCATGGCACTGAAGTTCCTCGCGAAGGTGAACCCGATCGACTTCATGAAGAAGATCGTGGAGGTGCCCATCGTCGCGTTCTCCACATCGAGCTCGAGCGCAACGCTGCCGATCACCATGGAGACTGCCGAAGAGAACGTCGGTATCTCCAAGGAAGTCTCCTCCTTCGTGCTGCCACTCGGCGCCACGATCAACATGGACGGCACGGCACTGTATCAGGCCGTCGCCGTGATGTTCATTGCACAGATCTACGGCTTTCCCATGGGCGTGGGCGAGCAGGTCACGATCGTGCTCACCGCGACACTCGCCAGCATCGGCACCGCCGGTGTTCCGAGCGCGGGCATCATCATGCTCATCCTGGTACTGCAGTCCGTCGGCCTCGGCGCCCAGGCACAGGCAGGGATCGCCATGATCCTCGGCGTCGACCGCATCCTGGACATGCTGCGCACGTCAGTGAACGTCACGGGTGACCTGACAGCCGCGACCGTGATCGCACGCAGCGAGGGCGAGGAGCTGATGCCGCGTCCGGTGGAGCATCGGATTCGGCTGGGGGAAGCGTAGTTGGTGAATTGGTGAATTGGTGAATTGGTGAATTTTTCCGGGCCGGAGACTCGTCGTCGGCTCGTTGCGGGGCCGGCGCGTCACGTCATCGTGCAGGACGAGCGCGAGCACTAGCGCTGGGGGGAGGTGGGTAGTCGTCTAGCCCGGTCGCGGGCTCGCGTTTCTCGCTCAGCGAAGACGTCCGGTCACGTGTCCGTCAGCGGAAAACTTCCTCCGCAGTTCCTCACGCTGGCCTTCGCGCTCGCGCTCGTCCTGCACGGTGACGCGACGATGGCGTGAACCCGACGAGCCTGCGCCCGAGGCTCAGGCAGCCGAGTCGCCCCTCAGCGCCGCCCCTTTCTGGCCGCCTTCCTGGCCGTCGCGCTCTTCCCCTTCTTCCGCGCCGCCGGCCGCTTGCCGTTCCCACTCGAATGCAGCGCCAGCGTAATGACGTCTTCCATGCGCTCGACGAAATCGAAGCGGATGCTGCTGCGCACGTCGTCGGGGACGTCGCGGAGGTCGCGCTCGTTGTTCGCGGGCAGGATGACCTCGCCGAGGCCGGCGCGGTGGGCGGCGAGCACCTTCTCCTTCACGCCACCGATCTCCAGCACCTTGCCGCGGAGTGTGACTTCGCCGCTCATGGCGATGTCGTGGCGGACGGCTCGGTTCGACAGCGACGAGGCGACTGCGAGTGTCACTGCGATACCGGCGGAGGGGCCATCCTTGGGTATGGCACCGACCGGGAAATGCACGTGGATGTCGGACTCGCGGAATGTCTCTTCGCTGATGCCGAGCGCTTCACCGCGGCTGCGCACGTACGAGTATGCTGCGTTCACGGACTCGCGCATGACGTCGCCGAGCAGGCCGGTAATGATGAGGCGTCCGGTGCCGGGCATGCGCAGCGCCTCGATGAACATGAGCTCGCCGCCGGCGGCGGTCCACGCCAGTCCGGTGACGACGCCGACCTCGGGTGCGTTTTCCGCCGGGGTGGCAGTGTAGCGGGGCAGGCCGAGGATGTCCTCGATGCGGTCGGGGCCGAACTTCCAGCGTTTCGTGTCGCCCTGTGCCTTGGCGCGCGCGCGTGTGCGCAACAGCGTCTGAAGCGAGCGGATCATGATGCCGAGGCCGGAGTCGCGTGCGTAGCCATAGGCCAGGTATGCGAGCGCCTCTTCGGGGAAGTCGACGTCGGACGCGATCAGGCCGTGCTCACTGACGAGGCGCGGCAGGAGTTTCCTGCGCGCGATCTCGACCTTCTCCTCGGGCGTGTAGCCGGCGATGCGGATCTCGACCATGATCTCGCGCAGGTCGCGCGGGATGCGATAGAAGTCGTGTGCGGTCGCGACGAACAGCACGTCGGAGAGGTCGAAGTCGATGCCGATGTAGTGGTCGACGAAGAGCGGTCGGTTCTGCCACGCAAGTACTTCCTCGAGCGCCTCGATCGGATCGCCCTCGACCTTGCCGAGTCCGATCTCGTCGATCTGGCTGAGATGGAAGAGCGGGTCGCGTGCACCGACGTCGCGCAACGAGGAGATGATCTTGCCGGGCTGGGCGCCGGCGCGGGCGCGGCGCGCGCCGACGATCTGCGACTCACCGCGCCCGCCCAGCTCCATGCCGGCCAGCGGTCGGCCGAGTCCCTTGGCCAGTGCTTCGACGAGCGAGCTCTTGCCGACATCGGGCGGACCGATGAGGCAGGGGATCGGTCCGCTCAGATCGCCGCGCAGCTGCGCGACCGCAATGTGATCGAGCAGCCGCTCCTTCGGCTCGTCGAGTCCGAGCAGTGCGTCATCGAGTGCCTTCTGCACGCCGGGCAGGTCGATCTCAGCGGGTGCCGGTGCGGCTTTCGAGCGCCAGGGCAGGTGCACGAGCCAGTCGACGTAGGTCCGCGCCTCACTTGCATCGGCGCCTGTCGGCATCGTGCGCAGACGCTCGATCTCCATGCGCGCTTCCGCGGCAACCCTCGCCGGCAGGTCGGCGGCCTCGATGCGACGGAGGAAGTCGATGACCTCGCGCTCGATCGGGTCGACGTCGCCGAGCTCCGACTGCAGCATCTTGATGCGGCGACGGAGTGCATGCGCGTGCTCTGCCGGGGTCTGCGGATCGGGCTCGCGCGGCTCCTGCTCGGCGGCTTCCTCCGCCTGTTTCTCTGCCAGCAGCCGGCGCACGCGGTCGAGCTGAAAGTCGAGCTCGCCGTAGGCGTACTGCAGTCGCTCACCGATGTCGAGGAGCTGCAGCATCTGGTCCTTGCCGGCGACGGTGAAGTTCGTCAGCGTCGCGACGAGGTCGGCGAAGCGGCCGGGGTCGGCGAGGTTCATGCGCAGGATGCGCGGCACCTCGCGCGGTACGCGCTCCACTTCGGCGGCGAGCGCTTCGAGCACGCCGAGGATGCGCGCGATCAGGTCCTGCGCGGCTTCCGTCGGGGCGGGGATCTCGACGGCGCGCTCGGCATGGCCGGTGAAGTAGCCGTTGGCCTCCGTCACCTCGGTCAGCACGATGCGCTCGATGCCCTGGACGGTGGCCTGCACACTGCCACCCGGCATGTTCAGGCGGTCCGAGACACGGGCGCGCACGCCCACCTTCTCGAGGGATCTCGGATCGATCGGATCGTCGGGCTCGCCCGGCGCGACGACGAGCGCGACGATCGGATTCGGCTCGGGGTGCGCGCTCAGCATCTCGAGCGTCGACGGAATGCCGATCTGTACACCAATGACGCCGAGGGGATAGACCGCGGTGGAGCGGAGCGGCATGAGTGGCAGTCGATCGACCGATGGAGCGATCTGCTTCGTGCGTCGGGTCGGCATGTCCCTCCGGTTCCTGTTTCTCGCTGCTGAGACGCGGGTGCCGCGCGCTCAGACCGCAGGCGACGGGCGGTGCCGCGCGGCTGCCGTCTGCCGCACCATGGCGTCGAGCTCGTGAAAGAAGCGGTGCAGGTGCTTCGTGGTGCGCCGGGGCGACTGGCGCGACTCACCCCACGAGGCGGCCTCCGCATCCACGCGCGTCTGGGCGTCCTTGTCGAGCCCGATGCGGATGATCACGCGGTCCGTTGCGGAGGGGAACCGGCGGTGCGCCTCGGCCGCAATGATGCCGTCCGCGTCATCGGAGGCGATCAGCTGCCAGCCGGAAAGCGCGCCGTCGGCAAGTGCGAGCGCGGCCTGCCACACATCCTCGAAGGGTATCGCATACGTCCGTCCGCGCAGCTTCTCGTCCTCGTGCGTCGGTGCCGTCCGTGCGTCGATGCGTGGCAGCCCGCGTATGTTCATCCGCCGATCAGCTCGTAGGTGACCGTGACCGAAGCTGAAACGTCGAGTGTCCCGCCCTGCACCGGCGTGGCGGCTGCTTCCATGTCCATGGCAGCGCCGCGGTACATCGGCATCGGCATGGGGACACCGCCGCCGCCCACCTGGATGCTGAGCGGCTGACCGAGCTGCTGCCCGGCTGCCCGTGCCGCTGCGGTGGCCTGGGCGCGCGCCTTCGTCACGGCGGCCTCCACTGCCTCGGCGTACGCAGCGTCAGGATCGCGCAGGGCGAAATGGATGCCGTCCACGCGGTTCGCACCGGCGCTCAGCGCAGCGTCGATCACGGCGCCCGCGCGTTCGACCTCGTCGATCTCGACACGCACCATGTTGTGTGCGCGGTACGCAACGATGCGCGGCTCGTACGGCTCGGTCCGCGGCTCGCGCGGGTCGTGCTGCGCATAGACCGGCTGCAGGTCGTAGTTGACCGTGCGGATCTGCCGCTCCGGAACACCGGCCTCGCGGACTGCCGCGATCACCCGCGTCATCAGCTCGGCGTTCGTCTGCGCCGCCTGCTGCGCACTCGCCGCCTGACTCTCGACTGCCAGCATGACGATCGCCCGGTCCGGCTCGCGTTGCACACTCCCCATGGCGCTCACCGTGACGGTCCGCGGCCCACGCTCGTCCACCTGCTGTCCCAGTACGCTCACCGGCGTTGCCGCCAGCATCAGCGCCCATGCCATCATCTTCATCGAATCGTCTCCTTTGCAACGCACGGCTATCGCCGCGATGCCATCAAGGTATGCCGCGCCCGCGCATGCCGCGAGCGGGTTTCCGGCCCGGCAGGCGTCTTGCTATCTTGCGCGCCGCAGCCGGCCGCCGCAGCGGCCTGCGCCATCGCAAGAACCGGACACCGCCGGGCCTTCGCAAGTCTAGGACGTACAAGCCGTTCGGACTTGCACACGGGGCTCCGTTCCTGGAGGAAACGCGTGAAAGTCATCATCCCGCTCGCCGGCAAGGGCACGCGCCTGCGCCCCCATACACACGTGACGCCCAAGCCGCTCCTGCGCGTCGGCGGGAAACCCGTCATGAGCTACATCCTGGATGACCTCAAGGCGTTGGGCGTCCAGGAGATCGTCTTCATCACGGGCCACCTGAAGGAGAAGATCGAGGCATACATCGCCGAGGCGTATCCGGAATTCACGACCCATTACGTCGAGCAGGCCGTGCAGGACGGTACCGCAGGAGCCGTCAAGCTTGCCGAGCCCTTCATCGACGAGGACGTGCTCATCATCTTCGTGGATACCCTGTTCGATGCAGACCTCTCGCTGGCGCAGCGGCTGCCGGCGGAGTACGCGGGTGTGATCTGGGCCAAGGAGGTGGAGGACTACCAGCGGTTCGGCGTGATCGTGACCGACGCCGACGGCAACATGAAGCGTATCGTGGAGAAGCCGCAGGACCCGATCTCGAAGCTCGCGAACATCGGCCTCTACTACATCCGCGACTACAAACTGCTCTTTCGCGGGATCGCCGACGCGTGCGACGGGCCGCGCGGGCCTGGGCGCGAATATTACCTGACGGACGCGTTCCAGTTCATGATCGATCACGGCGCAAAGATCCGCGTCGAGCCGGTCGAGGGGTGGTACGACGCCGGCCAGGTGGACACGATCCTGGAGACGAACCGCCATCTGCTCGAGAGCGGCGGGCGCGCGCGCGAGCCGGATGGCGGCAAGGCGGTGCGCATCCATCGCCCCGTCCGGGTCGCCGAAGGCGTCCGCCTCGAGAACGTGGAGATCGGACCGAACGTCACGGTCGAGACGGGGACGGTGATCCGCAATGCGAAGATCAGCGATGCGATCATTGGCGCGAACTCGACGATCGAGGACGTCACGCTCTCGAAGTCCCTGGTCGGCGATAACGCAACGGTCAGCAACTTCTCCGGCGAGCTGAATCTGGGCGACCACGGCGAGATCCGCGGCGGAGCAGGCTGAGGCACGGGCGCTACTGCGCCGCCCCCAGCACGGTAAGAAGCAATCGATCGAGGCCCGCTGCGCCGCCGTCGTCGCGGTACCACTCCTGAAGCGTGTGCATGCCGCCCGAGTCGCCACCGGCGCCCATCGCAATCGCGGGAATACCGAGCGCGATCGGCACGTTGGCGTCCGTCGAGGACGCGATGAGCTCCGGGCGCTCGCCAATGAGCCGGGTCGCCGCACGCGCCATGCGCACGAGCGGATGCCCCTGCGGCGTCAAGCCTGCCGGCCGATCGCCGATGACGTCGAAGGCGACCCGCAGGCCATGGCGTCCCACCCGCACCGCGCGCGTCTCCTCCGCGAGTACCGTGTGCACCGCTTCGTCCAGCCGCCGCAGCACGCCTGCATCCTCGCTGCGCATGTCCAGCTCCGCCCACGCGCAGGCAGGAATCGCATTGATGCTCGTGCCGCCCTGCATGCGCGCAACGGTCAGGGTCGTGCGCGGACGGGCGGGCAGCGGCATCGAGGCGAGGCGCGCCATGGCGGCGGTCAACGCGTGGAGCGGGTTCGGCATGCCGTAGTCGGCCCAGGAATGGCCGCCGGCGCCGTGCACCGTAACGCGCAGCCGCCGGGATCCCACTGCACGGTGTACGATGCGACGAAGTCCCGTCCCGTCCACCGCGATCACGGCACGCGCACCGCGCAGTGGTCCGTCCGCGCGGAACAGGTGCTTCATTCCACGCAGGTCACCGGCGGCCTCTTCCCCAACGGTCGCGACGAACGCGACGGGGCGCTGCGGCGAAAGACGAGCGTGCGCGCACGCCCGCGCGAGCGCCAGCACCGCTGCCAGGCCGCGCACGTTGTCGGCAATGCCGGGCGCGAAGATGCGCCCGTCGCGCTGCTCCGGTACGAGCGGTGTACCGGCAGGGAAAACGGTATCGAGATGCGCCGCGACCACGACGCTGCCCTCGAGCGGGCCGGTGGCGGCAATGACGTTGTCCAGGTCGTCACGGCGTGGCTCGTAGCCGGCGCGACGCAGGCGCTGTTCGAACCAGGCTGCGCGCTCTGCCTCCGCGAAAGGGGGCGCTGCGACCGTGACGAGCTCGCACATCTCGTCGACCGTCTCATCCGCCCGCTCGCGTAGGTATGCACGAGCATCCGCGACGGCCGGTCGCTCGATCAGGCGCTGCAGGTTCGGTGTACGGTTCGCCATCGCGTTGACAATGTCGCGCGCGGCCGGTCATTATCCGACCAGACTCCGCCGCGGAGGTCAGAGTGCAGGAGCAGCAGCTGATCCACGATTGGAACATCGCCGGCGACGCCGTCGACTACCGCACGCTGGGACCCGTCGAGCTCGACGACGAGACGCTGCGGGACGGGCTCCAGTCGCCGTCCGTCCAGGACCCGCCGATCGACGCAAAAATCGAGATTCTGCATCTGATGTCCGCGCTCGGCATCCATACCGCGGACATCGGTCTGCCCGGCGCCGGCCCACGCGCCGTCGCCGACGTGACTGCGCTCGCGCTGGAAATCGACCGCGCGCGCCTGCCGATCAGGGCCAACTGCGCTGCACGCACGGTCCGCGCCGACGTCGAGCCGATCGCGCGCATCACACAGCAGACCGGCGTCCCGATCGAGGCGTGCACGTTCATCGGGTCCTCACCGATCCGCCAGTACGCCGAAGACTGGACCATCGAACGGATGCTGCGCGCCACCGAGGACGCCGTGACCTTCGCCGTGGCCGAAGGCCTCGAGGTCATGTACGTGACCGAGGACACGACCCGCGCCCTCCCGGACGTGCTCAGGCAGCTCTATACCACCGCGATCGACTGCGGCGCACGCCGCATCTGCCTTGCCGATACCGTCGGCCACGCCACGCCCCAGGGGGTGCGCCAGCTCGTCCGCTTCGTGCGCGAGGAAATCGTCGAGCCGAGCGGCACCGATATCAGGATCGACTGGCACGGCCACCGCGATCGCGGCCTCGGACTCGCCAACACCCTCGCCGCCATCGAGGCCGGCGTGCATCGCGTGCACGGCACCGGCCTCGGCATCGGCGAACGCGTCGGCAACACCGAGATGGACCTGCTGCTCGTCAACCTCAAGCTGCTCGGTCTCCATGACCATGACCTCGGCAGGCTTTCGGAGTACTGCGATACGATCGCGCGCGCAACGGGCGTCCCCATCACGTCCACCTATCCGGTGTTCGGTAGAGACGCGTTCCGCACGGGAACCGGTGTGCACGCGGCGGCCATCATCAAGGCGAAGCTGAAAGGCGACGACTGGCTCGCCGACCGCGTGTACTCCAGCGTGCCCGCGGCAGACTTCGGCCGCCGCCAGGTCATCGAGATCAGTCACGTGAGCGGCATGTCCAACGTGAAGTTCTGGCTGGACGAGCACGGGTTCGACGGGAGCGACGACGAGCTCTGCAGACGCATCTTCGAGCTGGCCAAGCGCACGGATCGCGTGCTCACGGAAGACGAGATCCGCACGTCCTGCCTCGACTACATGTCCCGAAACGAATCGGAAATCGTACCATGAGCGCACACTGGGCATTCCTCGCCGATCCCGAAAGCTACGGCTGGGACGAGCTGGTCCAAGAGGGCAGAGCAGTCTGGGACGGCATCAAGAATGCCGCCGCGCAGCGCAACCTCGGCAAGTGCGCCGTCGGGGACGAGGTCCTCATCTACCACACCGCGCCCGACAAGGCCGCCATCGGCATCGCGCGCGTCGCCCGCACCGCGTATCCCGACCCGACTGAGCCCGCACGCGTCGTGGTCGACCTGGAACCCGTACGCCCGCTGCCGCGTCGCATTCCCCTCGCCGAAATGAAGCAGGATGATGTGCTGAGCGAGATGAGCTTCGTGAGGATGCCGCGCGTCGCCGTCCAGCCGATCACCGACCCGCAGTGGAAGAGGATCCAGAAAATCGCCGGGGCAGGCTGAGTACACCGCCCGCCCCGGCCCTTCAATCGACCGTCAGCCGCGCGCTTCTGCTTTCGGACAACTCCTTGGTCTTGCGGTTTCTCAGATCCTCGATGATCTGCGGCAGCTCGCGTATGCTGATCGGCTTCTGAAGGAATGCGTCGGCACCGGACTCCCGCCACGGTACCTCGTTCTCGTCCACACAGCTGAACAGCACGACGACAGTGTCATCGAACTTCGGGTCCTTCCGCAGCTCCTGGGATACCGCCGGGCCCATTTGCCCGGGCATCATTACATCCAGGAGGATCACGTCCGGAGCACACTCCCGCGCCCGCTCCAGTGCTTCCACTCCGTCCAGCGCAGGCGTCACTTCATATCCCGTAAACGCCAGCATCAGCGTCATGATCTCCGTCGTGAGCGGCTCATCGTCCGCTACCAAAATGCGCCTTGGCATGCGCACCTCCCTTCCTCCCGCACAGTTGCGCGGGAAACCATCGGAAGATGCTGCACGTCTCATGCCCCGTTCGTCCCTAACTCGTTCCAGCGGGGCCATTTACGCCCCCTGCACGGACCAGTCAGGGGCGTAGCAGAGATGTGGCCAGCGTGAAGTAGATGAGAAGGCCGCTCACGTCGACGAGCGTGGCCACGAGCGGGGCGGATGCGGAGGCGGGGTCGAAGCCGAGGCGCTCGAGGACGAGCGGGAGCATGGAGCCGACGAGGGTGCCGTAGAGGACGACGGCGACGAGGGACGCGGCGATGGTGACGCCGAAGAGGATGGTCTCGGCGTTGTCGGGTCTGCCGAGGAGGTCTGCGAACCAGACGCGGCCGAGGCCGAGGATGGCGAGCAGGATGCCGAGAACGAGGCCGACGGCGATCTCGCGGCGGGCGACGCGCCACCAGTCGCGCAGGCGCAGCTCGCCGACGGTCATGGCGCGAATGACGAGGGTGGAGGCCTGGGATCCGGAGTTGCCGCCGCTCGCGATGACGAGGGGCATGAAGACGGCGAGGCCGGCGATGGTGGTGATGAAGTCCTCGAACTGACCGACGGCGGTGGCGGTGAGCATGCCGCCGAAGAAGAGGATGATGAGCCATGGGGCGCGCTTGCGCACGAGCGCGCCGAAGCCGATGCGCAGGTAGGGTTCCTCGAGCGCTTCCATGCCGCCGTACTTGTGGATGTCCTCCGTGGTTTCTTCCTCGACGACGTCGACGATGTCGTCCACGGTGACGATGCCCTTCATGCGGCGCTCGGCGTCGACGACGGGGAGTGCGACGACGTCGTACTCGGCGAACAGGCGCGCGACGACCTCCTGGTCCATCTCTTCGGGCACGGCGACGATGTCTTCCGTGTGCATCACCTCGCGGACGGGACGGTTTCCCGGCGCTGCGAACATTTCACGGAAGGAGAGGACGCCGAGCAGGTGCTGTGCGGAGTCGAGGACGTAGATGTAGTAGATCGTCTCGGTGTCGGTGCGTCCCTGAGCCTGCTTGCGCAGGTAGCTGATCGCCTCATCGACGGTCATGTCGGGGCGCACGCGGGTGAAGCGGGAGGACATGAGTCCACCGGCTTCGTCCTCCTC
>CAYSGF010000170.1:0-7488 GCA_964430275.1 uncultured Gemmatimonadaceae bacterium | reverse complement strand
CCGGGCGACGTCGTCGAGGCACGCATCGTCGAGCAGAAGCGTCGCTACGTGCGTGCGGAGCCGCTGCGTGTGCTCGAGGCGTCGCCGGTCCGGCGCGATGCGCCCTGCCCGCACTACGCACGCTGCGGAGGCTGTTCGATCGAGCACCTCCAGTACGGCGCACAGTTGGACGCGAAGCGCGACATCGTGCGCCAGGCGCTGCGCCGGATCGGCGGCGTGGCCATCGACGTGCCGGAGGTCGTTGCCTCGCCTGCGCAGGTGCGCTACCGCAACCGCGTCAGCTTTGCGCTGCGCCGACTGGCAGCGGGTCGCGTCGTCGCCGGCTTTCACGACCGCCTGCAACCCGAGCGGATCGTCGACATCGACGGCACGTGTCTGCTCCCGGAGCAGGCGGTGGCGGACGGATGGGACGCGCTGCGGCGGAACTGGGGACCGGACGCCCTGCGGCTGCCGTCGGGCGAGCGGCTGCGACTGACCGTGCGCGGTGCGCACGACGGTGCGCTCACGCTGCTCGTCGAGGGCGGCTACGCCGCAGGGCGCCCTGAGGAGCTGCTCGAGGCGGTACCAGCACTGCAGGCGATCTGGCTGCAGGCGGGTCCGCGCACGGCACCGGTGCTCCTGGCGGGCGCCGAGCACGTCGATGAGACCTGGGGCGGGGAGCACGTGCGGCTCGGCGGCGCCGTCTTCCTGCAGGTGAATCGAGGTACGGCGGCGCTGCTGGAGGCACACGTGCTCGAGCGGATCGACCCGCAGGCGGGCGCGCGCATCGTCGATGCGTACTGCGGCATCGCCCTGCACGCGCGCCGCTGCGCCCGGGCAGGAGCGCGGGTGGTCGGCATCGAGCTCGACGGCCAGGCCGTGGCGGAGGCGCGGCGCGCCTGTCCGGACCTGGAGCTGGTGCAGGGGCGCGTGGAGAACGAACTGAAGGGTTACCTTCCTGCGGATGTCGTGCTCGTGAACCCGCCGCGCGCCGGGCTCGATGCAGCCGTGAGCGAGGCACTGGCTGCACAGCCGCCCGGACGCCTGATCTACGTGAGCTGCGACCCCGCAACGCTGGCTCGCGACGCGCAGCGACTCGCGCCGGTGCTGCGGCTGGGCGGCGTTCGCTGCTTCGACATGTTCCCGCAGACCACACACGTGGAAACCGTGGCGGAGTTCACATGCGATATTTCGTGACGATCGGCGAGCGGACGTTCCGGGTCGAGCTGCGGCAGGGCGGTGTGCGGCTGGACGGCGCCGACGTGGCCGCGGAGCTGCGCGCGGTGCCGGGCGCGCCGATGCACCACCTGATCCTGGACGGCGCATCCTATCCGATCCACGCGAGGCAGGGCAGCGACGCGGGCATCTGGACCGTGCACACGGACGGGGTGCGGCTCGAAGCCGACGTCGTGGACCAGCGCACGCGGGCGATCCGCGCGATGACGAGCCGTTCCGTGCGGCCGCGCGGGCCGCGTCCGGTGAAGGCGCCCATGCCGGGTCTCGTGGCGCGCCTGCTCGTCGCGGTCGGCGATCGTGTCGAGGCCGGGCAGGGTGTGGCGATCGTCGAGGCGATGAAGATGGAAAACGAGCTCAAGGTCGATGCGGGTGGCGTCGTCGCCCGGATCGCAGTGCAGGCCGGACAGGCCGTCGAGAAGGGTGCGGTCATGATCGAGTTCGAGGCGGAGCTGCTGCTGTGAGCGAAGCGCGCACGCGTGCACACGTCCGGTCCGGCGGCGAGCCGGTCCGGCCACTGTACGGTCCGGCGGACGCCTCGGTCGATGCGCGCGCCGACCTCGGCGAACCTGGCTCGCACCCGTTCACGCGCGGCATCTATCCGACGATGTATCGCGGCCGCCTGTGGACCATGCGGCAGTATGCGGGCTTCGGCACCGCACAGGAAACGAACCGCCGTTACCACTACCTGCTCGACCACGGCCAGACGGGCCTGAGCGTGGCCTTCGACCTGCCCACGCAGATGGGCTACGACAGCGACCACCCGGTCGCGCACGGCGAAGTCGGCAGGGTCGGCGTCGCGATCGCGTGCCTTGACGACATGCGCACGCTCTTCGACGGGATTCCGCTCGAGCAGGTGTCCGTGTCGATGACGATCAACTCGACGGCGGCGATCCTGCTCGCCTTCTACGTCGCGCTCGCCGACGAGCGCAACGTCCCGCGCAATGCGCTCTCCGGCACGATTCAGAACGACATGCTGAAGGAGTACATCGCGCGCGGCACGTACATCTACCCGGTCGAGCCGAGCCTGCGGCTCGTGACCGACATCTTCGACTTCTGCGCGCACGAGGTGCTGCGCTGGAATACGATCTCGATCAGCGGCTATCACATCCGGGAGGCGGGCTCCACCGCCGCACAGGAGATCGCATTCACCTTCGCAAACGCGATCGAGTACGTGGATCGCGCACTCGCGCGCGGGCTGCCACTCGAGCGCTTCGCGCCGCGGCTCTCGTTCTTCTTCGCGGCGCACAACAACCTGTTCGAGGAAGTTGCCAAGTTCCGCGCTGCACGACGCCTGTGGGCACGTCTGATGCGCGAGCGCTACAGTGCGTCCGCCGAATCGTGTCGGCTACGCTTCCACACGCAGACCGGCGGCGTCACGCTCACGGCGCAGCAGCCCCTGAACAACGTGGTACGCGTGACGGTGCAGGCGCTCGCGGCCGTGCTCGGCGGCACGCAATCGCTGCACACGAACGCGTACGACGAGGCGCTCGCCCTGCCGACGGAGGAATCAGTGCGCCTGGCGCTGCGCACCCAGCAGGTGCTCGCCGCCGAGTCCGGCGTCGCGGACACGGCGGATCCACTGGGCGGCAGCTATTACGTCGAGGCGCTGACGAGCGCGCTCGAGACGGAAGCGCGCGCCTACCTGCAGCGGGTCGAGGAGCTGGGCGGCGCCGCACAGGCGATCGCATTCTTTCAGGAGCAGATCCATCAGGCCGCCTATGCACACCAGATGGCGGTGGAGAGCGGCGAGCGGCAGGTCGTGGGCGTGAATACCCTCGAGATCGAGGAGCCGCCGCCAACGATCGCTGCACCGGACTACTCCAGCCTCGAGGCCGCGCAGCGGGAGCGGCTGGCCGGCCTGCGCAGGCGTCGCGACGGCCGCGCCGTGGACGCATGCCTCGAGGGACTGCGCCAGGCCGCGCGCGGCAGTGACAATCTGCTGCCTCTCATTGTTGCTGCCGTGAAGGCCGACGCCACGCTGGGCGAGATCAGCGACGCGCTCCGCGCCGAATGGGGTGCCTGGCGCGGAGTGGCGTACACCCCCGCGGCTGGCTAACTTCAGCGGGTTTTTTCCACGTCCTGACTGACGGTTCATGCCCACATACGAATACCGGTGCGCGAACGGCCATCTGTTCGAGCTGTTCCAGCGCATGAGCGAAGATCCGGTCGACGCGTGCCCGCAGTGCGGTGCGCCGGCCGAGCGGCTGTTGTCGGCCGGCGCCGGCCTCCTGTTCAAGGGCTCCGGCTTCTACATCACGGACTACCGCAGCGACGCGTACAAGAAGGCCGCCGAGAAGGACTCCGGCGGCGGCGCCTCGAGCGGTTCCGACGCCGGCAAGAGCAAGGAGGCCGACGCCGGCAAGAGCGGGCGGACAGCTGGCGGCACCTCGTCGGGTGGTGACAAGGGCTCCGGCTCCGCTGCGTCCGGCGGCAGCTGATGGCGGTCGAGGAGCTGCGCGTGCAGCTCGCGCGCATCGCGCGCGAGCTCGCGGGCGACGAGGCGGTCGCGATTCAGCTGGACCGGCCGCGCAACCCGGAACACGGCGACATCGCATCAAACCTGGCGCTCATGCTCGCCAAGCGACTCGGCCAACCACCGCGCACGCTGGCGGAGACGATCATCAGCCGCCTCGAGCTCGACCCGGCGGGTCTCGCAGGTGCCGAGATCGCCGGTCCCGGCTTCATCAACTTCCGCCTCGCGCAGTCCAGCCTGAGCGCGCGCCTGACCGGGATCGTGCGCGCCGATCAGGCGTTCGGTCGCAGCGATGCGGGCGCCGGGCGCAGGGTGCAGGTCGAATTCGTGTCGGCGAATCCGACCGGGCCACTGCACGTGGCCCATGGCCGCGGCGCCGCGCTCGGTGACGGCATCGCCGCGCTCCTGCAGTGGACCGGCTGGAACGTGACCCGCGAGTTCTACGTGAACGATGCCGGCGTGCAGATCGACCGGCTCGCGGAATCCATCGAGGCGCGCTGGTTGTCGCTGCAGGGCACGCGCACCACGGTTCCCGAGGGCGGCTACCATGGCGAGTACGTCACGGAGCTCGCGCAGCAGCTCGAGGCCGAGCGTGGCGACGCACTGCGCGTGCTGGACCGGCCGGCGCGCCTTCGCACCATGCGCGACTTCGGTGTGCGCGTGCTCAGCGAGGAGCATGATCGCGACCTGCGGCAGTTCGGTGTCGTGTTCGACACCTACTACCGCGAGTCCACGCTCTACACGGAGGACCGGCTGCGCGAGACGCTCGCGGACCTCGCCGAGCACGGTCTGACCTATGAGCAGGACGGCGCGGTCTGGATCCGCACTACACCGTTCGGCGATGACAAGGACCGTGTCCTCGTCAAGAGCGACGGCACATATACCTACTTCCTGCCGGACCTCGCATATCACCGCGAGAAGGCGAAGCGCTTCGACTACGTCATCAACGTCTGGGGTGCCGACCACCACGGCTATCAGCCGCGCATGAAGGCGGCGCTCGCAGCGCTCGGCCACACCGACCTCCTGGATGTCGAGATCGTGCAGATGGTGCGCATCGTGCGCGCTGGCGAGGAAGTGAAGCTGAGCAAACGCGCAGGGAACATCGTGACGCTGCGTGATCTCTTTTCCGAGACCGGCGTGGACGTGGCGCGCTACTTCTTCCTGATGCGCCGCAGCGATGCGCAGATGCTGTTCGACCTGGACCTCGCGCTCGATCAGTCGGAGAAGAATCCGGTCTACAAGGTCCAGTACGCGCACGCGCGCATGATGAGTATCTTCCGCAAGGCCGGGGTCGAGGAAGCATCGCTCGACATCGCTGCCGCGGCGCTGGACGGCCTGACCCACGAGACGGAGCAGGAGCTGATCAAGCAGCTGGCGGAGTTTCCGGGCGCAGTGCAGCGCGCGGCGGAGGCGCACGCGCCGCATGTGGTATGCGACTATCTCGAGACGACTGCGTCGCTCGTGAACTCCTGGTATCATGCGGGCAATCCGAGCCGCAACCCGGAGCTCGCCGTGCTCGTCGCGGACGAGCGGTTGCGTATGGCACGGCTGGTTCTGGCGCGCGCGGTTCGCATCGTACTGCGCAACGGGCTCCACATCCTCGGCCTCACGGCCCCCGACCGAATGGATCGCGAGGAGATCGCAGCATGAGTGTACTGGTAGTCGGCAGCGTCGCGCTCGACACGATCGAGACGCCCTTCGGCATGGCGAACGACACGGTCGGCGGCTCGGCGACGTTCTTCAGTGCGGCGGCGTCGCTGTTCGCTCCCGTTCAGCTGGTCGGCGTGGTCGGCGACGACTTCCCGATGCAGGATCTGCGTTTCCTCGAACAGCGCGGCGTGGACCTGGCCGGCGTCGAGCAGCGTCCGGGCGAGAGCTTTCGCTGGTCGGGCGTCTACAGCTACGACCTGAACAGTCGGGAAACGCGCGAGACCCGACTCGGCGTGTTCGCTGATTTTCAGCCGAAGCTGCCCGAGAGCTTTCGCGCGTCGGAGTGGGTGTTCCTCGGCAACATCGATCCCGAGCTGCAGCTGGACGTGCTGGAGCAGGTGAACTCGCCGCGTCTGGTGGCGTGCGACACCATGAATTTCTGGATCGAAGGCAAGCGCGAGGCCCTGCTCGAGCTGCTGAAGCGCGTCAACATTCTCATGGTGAATGACAGCGAGGCGCGCGAGCTCTCGGGCGATCCGAACCTGCCGCGTGCGGCGCGCTGGATCCAGCAGCACGGTCCGCAGATGGTCGTCGTCAAGAAGGGCGAGCACGGCGCGATGCTGTTCACACAGGATCTCGTCTTCTATGCACCCGGCTTCCCGCTCGAGGACGTCTATGATCCGACGGGCGCGGGTGACGCGTTCGCCGGCGGCTTCGTCGGCTACCTCGCACGGGCCGGCTCCCTCGACGGCGAGCACATGCGGCGTGCCATGATCTACGGCTCGGCGCTCGGCTCCTTCTCGGTGGAGCGCATGGGTGTCGAGCGGCTCATTGGTCTGACCAGCCGCGAAGTCCACGAGCGCGTACGGGCGTTCCACTCGATGACCACGTTCGAGCACCCCGTCGCGATCCTGTCGAATGCCTGATCCAGGCGGCACCGGTCTCAGCTATCGCGATGCGGGCGTCGATCGGGACGTGGCGCTCGACGCGAAAACCCGCATCCTCGAGCTGGTTCGCCGCACCGCAAGGGCCGGTGTCGTCGCGAACCCGGGCGGCTTCGGCGGACTCTTCCGCATGCCCGCCGGTATGCGCTCGCCACTGCTGGTGTCGAGCGCGGACGGCGTGGGCACGAAGCTGAAGGTGGCGATGCGCGCGCACCGCCATGACACCGTTGGCGCGGACCTCGTGAACCACTGCGTGAACGATATCCTGGTGGAGGGCGCGCGCCCGCTCTTCTTCCTCGATTACATCGGCATGGGTACGCTCGAGGCCGGCACGGTCGAGCAGGTCGTTGCGGGGCTGGCACGCGCCTGCATCGAGAACGAGTGTGCACTGCTGGGCGGCGAGACGGCCGAGATGCCCGACTTCTATGCGCCCGGCGAGTACGACCTCGCCGGGTTCATCGTCGGCGTGGTCGAGGAGGATGCACGACCCGGCAAGGCGCACGTGCGCACTGGCGACGCCCTCATCGGACTCGCTTCCGACGGCTTTCACACGAACGGCTACTCCCTGCTGCGCAGCCTGCTCTTCGATCGGCTCGGGCTCGACGCCAGCGACCCGTTCCCCGACCAGGACGCGAGCGTGGCGGACGTGCTGCTGCGGCCGCACCGCAGCTACGGCGCCGCGCTGCGACCGCTTCTCGACGGCGGCGTGATTCATGCCCTCGCCCATATCACCGGCGGCGGGATCCCGGGCAACCTCGACCGGGTGATTCCGGAGGGGCTGCAGGCACGTGTCGAGCTGGCGAGCTGGACACCGCCAGCCGAGTTCCGCGCCGTGCAGCAGCACGGCCGCATCGCACAGGACGAAATGTTCCACACGCTGAACATGGGTGTCGGCATGATCGCCGTCGTTGCCGGGAAGGATGCAGAGTCCGTGATCGATCGGCTGAACGCGGCGGGCGAGCGTGCCTGGCGCCTCGGCACGATCGGCGAAGGAGCGGCGCCGGTGATACTGGCAGGGGAGGGGAAGGCATGAGGAGGACTGCAACGGTACTGGTCGCGGCGTGTGCACTGTGCGTTGGTGCGGATGGTGCCGTCGCGCAGGGAAATCTGCCCGGGCGCTGTGAGCAGCACGTCGACGTGTCGGATCTCGACTTCTGCAACACGATTGCGCAGGCGCTGGAGATCGCCCAGCCGCGCATCGGCATT
>CAYSGF010000169.1:0-4547 GCA_964430275.1 uncultured Gemmatimonadaceae bacterium | reverse complement strand
GAGGCGCGCCAGGCGTTCGGCGACGATGCCGTGTACATCGAGAAGTACCTGACGCAGCCGCGGCACATCGAGATCCAGGTGCTGGCGGACGCGCACGGCACGGTGCTGCATCTGGGCGAGCGGGAGTGCTCGATCCAGCGGCGGCATCAGAAGATGATCGAGGAGGCGCCGTCGCCGGCGGTCACGCCGGAGCTGCGCGCGCGCATGGGTGCGGCGGCGGTGGCGGCGGCCGCGGCGGTGGGGTACCGGAATGCGGGCACGATCGAGTTCCTGTATGAAGGCGGCGAGTTCTTCTTTCTGGAGATGAACACGCGGATCCAGGTCGAGCATCCGGTCACGGAGCTGGTGATGGGCCTCGACCTGGTGCAGTGGCAGCTCCGTCTGGCGGCGGGGCAGCGGCTCCCGTTCCGGCAGGAGGACCTGGTGCCGAGCGGGCACGCGATCGAGTGCCGCATCACGAGCGAGGATCCGGCGCACGGCTTTCTCCCGTCCACCGGTTGCATCGAGGTGCTCGAGCTGCCGAGCGGGCCGGGGGTGCGGTGGGATGGCGGCATCACCGAAGGATACGAGGTGTCCCTGTTCTACGATCCGCTGCTCGCGAAGCTGATCGTGCATGCGGACGACAGGCCGAGCGCGATCGCGCGCATGGCGCGGGCACTGCAGGAGCTGCGCATCGTCGGTGTCGATACGAGCACGCCGTTTCACGCGCGCGTGCTGGCGGACCCGGCGTTCCGCGCTGGTGACATCGACATCCGGTACGTCGAGCGTCACCCGGAGCTGCTGCAGTCTGCGCCGGGCGAGCGCACGCTGCGCGCGGCGGCCGTAGCCGCGGCCCTGCTGGAAGACGAACGGCGGAACCTGCGCGCCGTGCATCGCATCGCCCGCGACGCGCCGCGCAGCGCGTGGGCCGCTCCCGATTTCGGCCATCGCTGAGACCCGCATCGCACGACAGGAGTTCGCCATGGCCCGACACTGGCTCGAGCTGGTCGCGCGGCGCGCACAGATCCCCTACGCGCAGGACCTGCTGATCACGCCGGGCGCCGACACGGCGCAGGCGTGGCAGGAGGCGTGCGGGCAGCTGCGCCTCGATGAGGGCGCTCTCGCGGGCCACATCAGCGGCTTCTTCCATCTTCCGCTCGCGGACCTGGCGGGCGCCGATCCGAGCGCGGGGCGCCTGATCCCCGAGAAGCTCATTCGCCAGTACAACGTGGTACCGCTGCGTCACACGGACCGTGAGATCACGGTGGCGACGTTCGATCCCGGCGATCTCGGTGCGGAGCAGGCGCTCGGCTTTGCCGCCGGGCGCACGCCCGTGTTCGAGGTCGCAACACCGTCCGACATCGGCGCTGCGATCGCTGCCCGTTTCGCGCGTGACGAAGCGGTGAGTGACATCGTGAGCAGGGTGGACAACACACCCGCCGGGTTTTCGGGTGCGTCCTCCATCGAGCGGGAGTTGGAAGGCGCGCGCGCAGGGGAATCCGCCGCCGTCGCGAAGCTGACGCAGCTGATCCTGCAGGAATCGATTGCGCGGCGTGCCAGTGACGTCGCCGTGTATCCGAGTGAAGCGGGCGGCGTGGTGGAGCTGCGGGTGGACGGCGCGCCGCGTCACCTGATGAATCTGCCGCGCGTCGCGATGAACCACGTGGTGAACCGGCTGCGCGTGCTGGGTCAGACCGGCATGGCGGACCGCAGCCGCTCGCGCGACGGGAGCGCGGAGCTCGACTGGCATGGCGCGAAGTACCTGATGCGGATCCGCACGACGGCGGCGCACGGCACGTCGCGCGCCGACATCCGGCTGACGGATACGGGGGCACGGCGCTCGCTCGAGGACCTGCAGCTGCCCGCGCGCGAGCTGGACCGACTGCGCTCAGCCATGCGCGCGGGCCGCGGTCTCGTCGTGATCGCCGGCCCTCTCGGCAGTGGCCGCACGACGCTGCGCTACGCGCTGCTGCGCGCGCTCATCGCAGCGGGCGAGCGGCCCATCTCGATCGAGGAGCTGATCACGGAGGAGCTGCCGGACGCACAGCAGGTCGAGATTGCAGCGGCACAGGGGATGACGGCCGCGAAGCTGGTCGAGACGGCGGCACGGCGCGAATCCATCGTGCTCGCACTCGACGAGCTCGCCGACGCCGCGACGGCTCGCCTGCTGGCCGACGCCGCAGCGGACCGGCTGGTGGTCGTCGTGGTGCGCGCGACGAACACGCTCGACGCCTTGGCGAGGCTCGCGAACCTGGGTCTGGACCGCGCGCGGCTGGGCACCGTCGTCGCCGTCATCCTGGCCCTCCGGCTGGTGCGCCAATTGTGCCGGAGCTGCGCGCTCCTGCCGTCTGCTCCCGCAACGGAGCTGGAGCGCGGGCTCGCGGCACGCTGGGGCGTCGCACAGAGCGCGCGTGCCGCCGGTTGTGCCGCCTGCGACCACACCGGCTATCGCGGGGTGCTGCCGCTCGCGGAGACGCTGATCGCCGACGACGCGTTCCGGAAACAGATCCTCGGCGGTGCGTCGCTACAGGAGCTCGGAAAGGCGGCGGTCGCGGGCGGCGCGCGCAGCCTGCGTGCGGGTGCGATCGACCGCGTGCGCAGCGCAGAGACGGATCTCGCGGAGGTCGAGCGCGTGCTCGGCGGCAAGCCGCTCAGCCGCCCGGCGGCACCGAAGCCGACCATCCTGATCGCCGACGACGAGCCGGAGACGCGCATGCTCGCGCGCGCCGTGCTCGAACAGGCGGGCTTTGCGGTCGCCGAAGCGGCCGACGGCCAGGAAGTGCTGGAGCGTGCAGGGCGCAGCACCGACTTCGCGATGCTCATCCTGGATCTGAACATGCCGCGCCTGGACGGGCGGGAGACGCTGGCGCGGCTGAAGCAGCGTGTGGAGACAGCAGCGCTGCCGGTGCTCGTGCTCACGGCTTCGGCGGATCCGGCGGACGAGCGCGGTGTGCTCGAGGCCGGCGCCGAGGACTACGTGCGCAAGCCACTCGATCCCGAGCGTTTCATGGCGCGCGTGCGTGCGATCCTGCTCCGCCGCGGCGTGGAGGTGCCGGCGCATGGCTGAGCCGGACGTGACCGCGCTGATCGGCGACGCGCCGGTGGTCGACGGAGACGCGCTCGAGCGCGTGCGGCGCATCGGCCAGGATACACTGCTGCGTCGCATGCTCGAGTCATTCCTGGAGCATGCGCCCGGCCGACTGGACGGCGCATTGCATGCACCAGACGACGCGGGCGCCATGAAGGCGGCGCATTCGCTGAAATCGAGCGCGGGCAATCTCGGCCTCATGCGCGTCGTCCGGCTTGCCGAGGCTATCGAGGTGCGTGCCGCCGCCGCGGATCCGACGTACGCCGCGCTTCGGCCCGCGCTCGCCCAGGCCTTCGCCGAGGCGCGGGCGGCGCTCGAGCGCGAAATCGAGAGGATGGCACAATGAAGACGGTCGTGGTGATCGAGGACAACCCGGACAACCGGATGCTCGTGCGCGCGATTCTCGAGGGATTGTACGAGGTCGTCGAGTACGGTGCGGGCGCAGAGGCGCTGCACGGCATGCGCTCGCACCCGCCCGACCTCGTACTGCTCGACATCTCGTTGCCCGAGATGGACGGTACGGACGTGCTCGCGCTGATACGCAGCGATGCGCGACTGAAGGCGCTGCCCGTCATTGCGCTCACCGCCCACGCGATGGCCGGCGATCGTGAGAAGTATCTTGCCGCCGGCTTCAATGAGTACGTGACCAAACCGATCGTGGACGAGGACGTTCTGCTCGATGCGATCGCTCGCTTTCTTGGAGATTGACGCAGCACATGGATGATTTGAAGCAGTTCTATCGCAGTGCGCTGCACGCGCGTATCGAGGCGCTGGAAACGGCTGCGACCACGATGGACGCGGATCCGGTCGGCGCACTCGCGACCATCCGGCGGCTCGCACACTCGCTGCGTGGTTCCGGCAAGACGTACGGCTACCCGCAGATCACGGACGCGGCGATCGCCGTCGAGGAGGCCGAGCCGGAGGACGTACCGCCGCTGTTGCGAGACCTGCTGCGCACGATGAAGAGCGTGGCAGCAGAGGAATGACGATCCTGCTCGTCGACGACGATCCAACGATCCGGCTGGCGGCGGCGTACGCCCTGCGCGCGAACGGACACACCGTGCTGGAGGCGGACGACGCTGCATCCGCGCTGGCGCTCGCCCGCGCCGAGTCGATCGACCTGCTGCTGCTCGACGTCGTGCTGGATGCCGAGGACGGCACGGCGCTCGCCGCACAGCTGCGCGCGCTGCCGCAGCTCGCGGGCGTACCGCTCGTGTTCCTGACAGGCCGCGCCGACGCCGAGCGCGAGGCGCTGCTCGCGCTCGGCGCAGCGGGCGTGCTCTCGAAGCCCTTCGACATCACCACGCTCGCCGCCGCCGTCGAGCAACTGGCGGCGTCATGAGCGAGCGGCTCTCGATTCATGCGATCGCCGCGGGCGGTGCGGGGGTCGCCCGGCTCGCGGACGGGCGCGTCGCCTTCGTGGCGCGCACGGCGCCGGGCGACGTCGTCGAGGCACGCATCGTCGAGCAGAAGCGTCGCT
>CAYSGF010000168.1:0-9990 GCA_964430275.1 uncultured Gemmatimonadaceae bacterium | reverse complement strand
CCCTGGAAGCGGCGAGTGGCCGCGTCTACACCGGTTGCAACGTGGAGAATGCATCATTCGGAATGACGATCTGTGCAGAGCGCGTGGCGCTCGGCGCCGCGGTTGCCGCGGGGGAGCGCGCGTTTCGCGCAATGGTCCTGGTGAGCGACGCGCGCTCGCCGGTCTCGCCGTGCGGCGCATGCCGTCAGGTGCTGGCGGAGTTCTCGTCCGAGCTGGACATCACAGCGGTGACGGACGCGGGCGCGCGCGAGAGCTGGCGGCTCGATGCGCTGTTGCCTGGCCGCTTCGTGCTGCCGCAGGAGGACGCATGATGCGGCGCGCGCTGCCCGCATGCGCGGGCGTCGCACTCGCGCTGGCGACGGCGGCGTGCGGCAACGACTCGCCTGTTGCAGTCGGCGAGCAGCTGCTGCCGGGCGATCCGGTCACGAGCTTCGAGGTGGTGCTCGAGGCGGACCAGTTCCTCGCGCTCGACAGTGCGTTCGCGCTGTTCACGAATACGGCGCAGTCGAGCTTCACGATGGTCGCGAACGATTTCGAGAGTGCGCTCGATGCCCGCGCACTCGCGCGCTTCAGCATCCCGAACACGATCACGGTCATCGACTCCGCGGGCAGCAGCGCGATCGATACGCTGCCGCGCTACTTCGGCGGCCGCCTCGTGCTGCTCGTCGATACCGCACGCTCGTCGCATGACGACGCGCGTTTCGCCGTGTATCAGGCAGCGGAGAGCTGGGAGCAGTCGAGCGCCACGTGGGAGCTGCGCAGTGACACGGGCGAGTCGGCGCTGCCGTGGACGCAGCCGGGTGGTACGCTCGGGCCGCTCCTGGCGGCAGGCGACTGGGCGCGCGCCGACGGCGACACGATGTTCCTCGAGCTGGATTCCGCGACGGTGCAGACCCTGCGCGACGACGAAGTGGCGGCGCGCGGTCTGATCGTCACGACGGAGACCGCCGGTGCGCGCATGCGGCTGATCGGGATCGGGCTGCGTGCGGATGCGCGCTCGTCGATCGTGGACACGGTCGTGACCGCGACCGCCGTCAGCCTCGGACGCACGTTCATTTATTCACCGGCCGTCGTGCCGCGCAGCGATGACGGCCGCGTCGGCGGCATTCCTGCCTGGCGCACGCTGCTGCGACTGCAGCCGGACCTGCGCGATCTCTCTGTGCCGTGTCCGGACGAGCCGGGCTGTACCATGCCGCTGAGCGAGACGGAGATCACGGTCGCGAACCTGGAGTACCAGCTGGCGGCGCCGCCACCCGGGTTCGTCATCGAGGACTCACTACGGATCGGCGCGGTGCCACTCTTCGAGACGCCCGGTGTGCCGTTCTCCCGCTCGTTGCTAGGCTCCTTCGTGCAGGCCGTCCCGGCCGACCGGTTCGTGCGTCCGTCGGATTTCGATGACGTCGCGAACGCCGAGCCGCTGCGGGTCCCGATCACGTCCGCGATTCGCTCCGCTCTCGACGAGGAGTCGACGCCGGTCGGCATTGCGCTCATTCCCGGCGTGCCGCTGGGCACCTTCGGCTACGTGCCGCTGCAGCCGCTGCCACGGCTGCGTCTCATTCTGACGATCTCGCAGGAGGTCCAGCTCCAATGAAGCGCGCAACGATGATCCTGATGGCGGCCCTGCTCGTGGCCGCACCCGTGCGCGCGCAGTCGCTCTTCGGCGCCCGCGGCCTGGGCCTGCCGGTCATGCCGGTGGACGCACGGGCCCGCGCGCTGGGCGGCATCGGCGTCGGCATTCTCGGCACGAACACGTCACTCGTGAATCCGGCCGAGCTGAGCGGCATCACCCGCAAGGGCATCACCGCCGTGCTGCAGCCGAGCATGACGGACATCACGATCGGCGATGTCACCGACGACGTGTCCGGCACGCGCTTCCCGCTGATCCATGCCGTGCTGCCCGTCAGCCCGCGCCTGGTCCTCGGTCTCGGCTACGGCGCGGCCTACGATCAGTTCTGGGCGATTCAGCTCACGGACACCGTGACGATCGGTGGCAGCGACGTCGGTGTCCGCGACATCGTTCGCTCCGAGGGCGGCCTCGGCCAGGCGCGGCTGACCGCGGCCTTCGCGCTCACCGGCAACTTTTCCGTCGGCGGCTCCGTCGGCCTGGTGACCGGCTCACTCGAACGGCAGGTCGAGCGAACGTTCGGCGATTCCGTCACCTACAATCCGTTCGTCACGCAGATCCGCTGGGACTACAGCGGCATGGTCGGCGCTGTCGGAGCGCGCTGGGATCCCGATCCTGCGCTGCGCATCGCCGCGAGCGCGACCTTCGGCGGTGACATCGATGCGGACGGCAAGCAGGGCGATGCCATCGACCGCTCCTTCTCGACGCCGCTGCGCGTCGCTTTCGGCGCGAGCGGCCTGCTCGGCACGGAGCTCATCGCGTCCGTTGGCGGTGAGTGGAGCGGCGGCGAAGACGACGCCGTGGAGAGTCCGGCGGGGGTGCCGCTGTCCGCCGCCGGGCAGATGTGGCGTTTTGGTGGCGGCCTCGAGTGGGCCGGCAATCCTGCCGCGAGCCGCGCCTTCCCGATCCGCCTTGGCGCCTCCTGGTCCGCCCTGCCATATCACCTCGCCGACGAGGAGGAGGCGCACGAGTGGTCGGTCTCCGGTGGACTCGGTCTGCGGCTTTCCGATGCAGCGCGAGAGCCGTACGCGATTGCCGACGTCGCCCTCGAGCGTGGCGGACGGTCAGGCTTCACGTCGAGCACTCTGACGAACGGTCTGGAAGAGTCATTCTGGCGGGTGACGGTCTCGCTCTCGCTGTTCGGTCGCTGACGCGACCCGGGCGGCGCGTGCGGGGTATTCCGCGTGGAGACCGATCTCACCATGGACGCGCCCGGAACCATGACGCACCCTGAAGCACAACGCAGGAAGGCCTACGTCGAGACGTACGGCTGCCAGATGAACATCAGTGACGGCGAGCTCATGCAGGGCGTTCTCGCTGCGCACGGCTACGAGCTGACGCCGTCGCCGGAGGAGGCCGACGTCGTGCTCGTGAACACCTGCGCGATCCGCGAGCACGCCGAACGGCGCGTGATCGGTCGCGTCGGCGAACTCAGCCGGCTGAAGCAGACGAACCCGCAGCTCGTCATCGGGGTCACCGGCTGCATGGCGCAGCGGCTCGGAGCTCGCCTGCTCGAGAAGGCACCGTACGTCGACCTCGTCATGGGACCTGACGGGTACCGCTCACTGCCCGAGGCCATTGCTGGTGTGCTCGGGGGGCGCGGTGGGGGTCCGATCACCTCCGCACCCGAACCCGGTTCCGCTGCCGGCTTCCGCACCGCTGCCGCTTCCGCTTCCGGAGGCCGCCGCAGGCGGCCTCTGCCCGTGCTCGATGCCGCCGTGACCGAGTCCCGCGACGATGGCCGCGTCGCCGTTCTGGCGTTCGACGGTGAGGAGCACTACGAGGGCATTCCCATCCGGCGTACACCCGGTGTCAGCGCGTGGGTGTCGGTGCAGCGCGGGTGCGATCACCGCTGCACGTACTGCATCGTGCCGTACACGCGCGGGCCCGAGAAGAACCGGGACCCGCAGATGGTCCTGCGCGAGGTGCGCTCGATCGCCGAGCAGGGGATCACGGAGGTCACGCTGCTCGGTCAGACGGTGAACTCGTACGTGAATGGCGACTGGAATTTTCCGCGCCTGCTTAGAGCCGTTGCACGCGTCGACGGGATCCGCCGCGTACGCTTCACCTCGCCGCATCCGGGCGACGTGACGCCGGAGCTCGTGGAGGTGATGGCGAGCGAGTCGCGCGTTTGCAGCCAACTGCACCTGCCCGCGCAGTCGGGCAGCGATCGCACACTCAAGCGGATGCTGCGCCGCTACACGGTCGCAGAGCTGCTGAGCAAGGTCGAGATGGTGCGTGCTGCGATGCCGGACATCGCGCTGTCGACCGACATCATCGTAGCGTTCCCGGGCGAAAGCGACGAGGAGTACGAGGCCACGCTCGAGCTTATGCGCACGGTGCGCTTCGACGATGCGTACCTGTACAAGTACTCGGCGCGCGAGGGCACGCCGGCGACGCGCCTTCCGGCGGAGCAGTTCGTTGCGCCGGAGGTCGCGCAGGAGCGGCTCGCGCGGATCATCGCGCTGCACCGGGAAATCCAGGCAGAGATCAACGCGGCGGAAGTGGGACGCGAGCTGGAGGTGCTGGTGGAGCGAACCGCGAAGAGCGACGGCGACATCCTCGGCCGCACGGAGCACAACAAGGTCGTCGCATTTCCCGGGAGCCCGGAGCGGATCGGGCAGTACGTGCGCGTCCGGCTGACTGCGACGACCGGCGCGACGTTCCGTGGCACGGCCATCGAGCCGCGTGCCCGGGCGGCGGTCGCCTGACGCGCCCGTCCCCGGTTCGCGGCGCATCGAGGCCGCGCGGCATCACGCCGCGCGGCCTTCGTGTTTCCCGTCCGCACATGAGCACGCCCCGCGATGAGCGCGCCCATCGTGCAGGCAGCGTTTTCCATGGCGGGCGGTGCGGCTGTCGCGCTGCGTACCGGGTTGATGACGGAAGCGGCGTGGTGGGCTTTGTTCATCGCACTCGGCGCCGGTGCGTTCCTGCTGCGCCAGCGGGCGCCGCATGCGCTGAGCGTGCTGTTCGCCGCACTCGGCTGCGCGCTCGGCTCGGCCGCGGGACGTGACGCGCGCGCGGACTGTCGGGTGCACCTGGCGGATGGCACGGACGTCGTCGCGGTAGGCAGGTTCACGACGCTGCCGGACAGCGGTGCCCGCGCGCTGCTGCACGCGAGCAGCCTGCAGGCGCGGGACCTGGCGTGTGGCGACGTCGTGGTGCGCGTCGACCTGGACGAGTCGCTGCGCAGCACCGACCACGTCGTTCGGGTGCACGGCACCTGGCTGCGATGGGGGGACGCAGCGGTCGTGCGGCCGGAGCGCGCGGGCATGGTGCGCGCGACGAGGGTCACTCCGCTCGATGAGCAGGCCACGCCCGGGGTGCGCGAGCGGATGCAGCTGGAAGCGCAGCGCCGGACCCGCAACCTCTACGGGCCGGACGCGCCGCTCGTCGAGGCGCTGCTGCTCGCGCGCACGGAAACACTGCCGCGCGACGTGCGCGCTCGCTTTGCCGAATCCGGCCTCGTGCACCTGCTCGCGATCTCGGGCACGCACGTCGCCCTGATCCTCGGTGTGCTGCTCGTGCTCGCGCATGCCCTGCGGCTGCGGGGTGGCGCGGCACGCGCGTGCGCACTCACAGGCGCCGTCGCGTACGTCCTGTTCCTCGGTGCACCCGCACCCGCCCTGCGCGCCGCACTGCAGCTCTGTCTGCTCTCCCTCGGACGTGCGCTCCAGCGGCCGACCGACGCGCGCGGCGCACTTGCCGTGGCCGCACTCGTGCTCGTCACCCTCGATCCCGCAGTCGTGCTCGATGCCGGTGCACAGCTCTCCTTTGCGGGCGTTGGAGGCATCGTAGCGTTCGCACCCGCACTCGAGCGGCTGTTGGCGCGCGTGCCACGCTCCCTCGCGCGCCCGCTCGCCGCCGGCATCGCCGCAAGCGCGACGACGCTGCCGATCGCCGGGCTCCACTTCGGCACCCTCGCCCCGATCGGCATTCTTGCCGGGCTGCCCGGCATCCCCGTCACCGCCGGCGCCGTTCCGGCCGCTGCTCTGCCCATCTTCCTGTCCTTCGTGAGCGACGCCGCCGCGGAGTTCCTCGTCCCTGCCGCCGCGATCAACCTCCACGCCCTCGACCGGATCGCCGCATTCGCCGCCGCGGTCCCCGGCGGCCACGGCTTCGCCTCTGCCGGCGACGTGCACGCCCTGCTGATCGCGGCCGCCGCCGCTATCCTCGCCCTGCGCCTCACCGTGGCTCATCTCACACGACGACGTAGTGGTGCGCGTGTGCGACACTCCGCCGCGGCCGTGCTGCTGCCAGGCGTCGCCGCAGGTGCGGCGGCAGTCTGCATCCTGAGCACCCGTGCCTCCGTCGAACGGGTGGTCCTGGGCAGTGCTGTGGAGGTGCACATGATCGACGTGGGGCAGGGCGATGCCATTGCCATACGCTCCCCTCGCTCACGCTGGGTGCTCGTCGATGCGGGGCCGCGCGGCCGAACGTACGATGCCGGAGCCGTGCGCGTCGTGCCGTACCTCGCCCGCCGGCACGTCCGTGAGCTTGCGGCACTCATCGTCACGCATCCCGATGCCGACCACATCGGCGGCGCAGCCAGCGCCGTCACGGCACTCGACGTGCACGCCGTGCTCGAGCCTGCACAGCCCGGCGCACGCGCGATGTATGTCGCAACCCTCGACGCCGCACGACGCCGGGACGCCCGCTGGGTAGTCGCGCGCGCGGGCACGCATATCGAGATCGACGGCGTGACTCTCGACGTCATCCACCCGCGGGCTCAGGTTGACGCTCATGAAGGGGCCAACGATTATAGCGCGGTCGTACTGCTCCGTTTCGGCACGTTTCGCGCACTGCTCCTGGGCGATGCACCGACGGCGGCCGAGGACCGCCTGGCTGCGCGCTATGGCGGCGGCCTGCGGGCACAGCTGATCAAAGTGGGCCATCATGGCAGCGCGACGTCGACGGGCGAGCGGCTGCTGGACGCGGCAGCGCCAGCGCTGGCAATCATTTCGGTGGGGCGGCGCAACCGCTACGGTCACCCGGCCGCGGACGTGCTCGCGCGGCTTGCGCGTAACGGCGTGCGCGTTGTGCGGACTGACGAACGGGGCGCGATCGTGGTGCGATCCGATGCCCGCGGGAAGATGCGGGTGGTGACGGAGCGATGATCACCGCGCTGCTGCGTGCACTGTACGGGCGCCGGCTGGTGCCACCGCTGGAGGTGCCGGAGGACGTCGCCATCCTGCGCGGCCGCTGGCTGCCCGCGCTGAGCGGCCACCTGGCGGGCATGGGCAGGCCGGCTGCGGCAGTGACGATCGGCAGGACGATCGTCGTGCACGAGGAGGCGCCCCTGACGGAGCGGCTGCTGCGCCATGAGCTGGCGCACGTCGAGCAGTGGCGCGCGGCGCGCTGGAGCTTTCCGCTCCGCTACGTCTGGCAGCACCTGCGGTGCGGCTACCGCGACAACCCGTACGAGATCGCCGCACGCGCGGCCGAGGCAACCCGGGGAGGAGCAGGATGACGAAGGGCATCGTCACGATCGAGCGCCACATCATCGAGCAGGAACGCCGCTTCCCCGAGGCGACGGGCGCCTTCAGCAGCGTCCTCTACGAGATCGCCCTCGCCGCGAAGATCATCTCGCGCGAGGTGAACAAGGCCGGGCTGATCGACATCCTCGGCGAGGCGGGATCGACGAACGTGCACGGCGAGAACGTCCGCAAGCTCGACGTCTACGCCGACGAGGTCATCTTCAAGTCGCTCGACCATGGCGGCCATCTGTGCTGCATGGCGAGCGAGGAGAACGAGGACATCCTCGAGATTCCGATGAAGTTCCCGACCGGCAACTACGCCCTCCTCTACGACCCGCTCGACGGCAGCTCCAACATCGACGTGAACGTCTCCGTCGGCACCATCTTCTCCATGCACCGCAAGGTTTCCGACCACCCGCGCGGATGCCTCGAGGACTGCCTCCAGCCCGGACGCCGACAGGTCGCCGCCGGGTATGTGGTCTATGGATCCTCGACGATGCTCGTCTATACGACCGGCAACGGCGTGCACGGCTTCACGCTCGACCCCTCGCTCGGCGAGTTCCTGCTCAGCCACCCGGACATGAGGATCCCCCAGCCCGGCCAGAGAATCTACAGCGTCAACGAGGGCAACTACCTGCGCTGGTCAGAAGCGCAGCGCCGCTACATCGATCACCTGAAGGGCTTCGACGGTCGCAACAAGGAGCCGTTCTCGACCCGCTACGTCGGGTCCATGGTCGCCGATATCCACCGCACGCTCCTCTACGGCGGCATCTTCATGTATCCCGCCGACGCAAAGAGCCCACAGGGCAAGCTGCGTCTGCTCTACGAATGCGCGCCCATGGCCATGATCATGGAATGCGCGGGCGGCAGGGCGTCCACAGGCACCCAGAACCTCCTCGACGTCGTGCCCACCGAGCTGCACCAGCGCATTCCGCTCTACATCGGCGCCACCGAATGGGTCGACCTGGCGGAGGAATACCTGAAAAAGGAAGCGGTCGTGGAAGTCTGAGCCAGTCAGCGGGCCAGGGCGCCGGGCTCGCGTCCGGGGCCGGTGCGCGGGCCCTGCTTTTCCCTCCCAAGCACTTCACATTTCACTACCGCCCCCCCAGCCAGGCTGAATATAAATCCAGCCTTTCGGCGTTACCGGTTCGCGACAATATTGTCGCCCGACGAACGGGTGCGGATGGAAACCTGGTTCGTCGCCGGGGCGGGACCCCGGGGCGATGATCTGGTACGTGAAATCCAACAAGGCAGGAGTATGAACCGCGGGCTACGGGTGCTCTTTGCGTTCATGGCGACGGCGCTGTTCGCGCTGATGCCGGTGAGTGTGGAGGCACAGGGTGTTACGACGTCGACGCTGACGGGGCGCGTCACCGATCAGGACGGTGTGCCGCTGAGCAATGTCGAGGTCATCATAACGAACGTATCGACCGGGACGCAGCAGCAGACGCTGACGCGCGCGGACGGTCGCTTCCTGATGCCGGCGCTGCGGCCGGGCGGTCCGTACCGGATCGAGGTGAGCAGCATCGGCTATCAGGCGGAGGCGATCGAGGACGTGCGCCTGGCGCTGGGCGAGACGCGTGCGGTCGACCTGACGATGACGACACAGGCGGTGGCGCTCGAGCGGATCGCGGTGGAAGGGCAGCGCGGCACGGACGTGTCGGGCGGCGTGCGGACGGTGATCGACCAGGCGACGATCGAGGATGCCCCGACACTGAACCGCGAGATCGTGGACGTCGCGCGGCTGACGCCGCAGGCGTTCGTGAGCAACGAGGACGATGATGGTGCGGCGATCTCGATTGCGGGGCAGAACGCGGAGTACAATGGTCTGTTCATCGATGGTGTGGTAAACAACGACGTGTTCGGTCTGTCTGCGCAGGGCACGCCGGGCGGCCAGACGGGTGCGCCGCCGATCAGCTTCGACGCGCTGGAGCAGATGACGATCGCGATCTCGCCGTTCGATGTGACACAGAGCGGCTTCACGGGTGGTGCGATCAACGCGATCACGCGTTCGGGCACGAACGAGTACGCGGGCTCGCTGTACTGGCAGACGCGCAGCGCGACGTTTGCAGGTCAGACGCCGGGTCCGGATTACCTGTTCGAGAGCTCGGACCGGGAGGACCTGCCGGAGTTCTCGAACAACCGGTTCGGTTTCCGGTTGGGCGGTCCGATCGTCCGCAACAAGCTGTTCTTCTTCGTGAATGGCGAGTTGTACCGTTCGGAAACGCCGCGCCCGTTCACGCTGGATCAGTACGAGGGTACGTCGCAGGGGCGGATCGCGGAGATCCGCGAGGTCGTGCAGCAGGAGACGGGCTACGACCCGGGCGACTTCGGCGACAAGGCCGGCACACTGGACGACAACAAGCTGCTGGCGAAGCTCGATTGGAACATCAATGACGATCATCGCGTGTCGGCCCGCCACAGCTACTCGCATACGGACAACATCGACGCATTCGCGAGCAGTGCGGACGAGATCAACTACGCGAACAACTCCGAGGTTTTTCCGAACACCACGAACTCGACGGCGCTCGAGCTGAACAGCCGGTTCGGCGAGCGGTTCGCCAACCGCCTGCTGTTCGGGCTGAACGTCGTGAGCGACGACCGCGGTTTCGCGGGCGATCCGTTCCCGGCGGTGACGATCGATGACGGCAACGGCGAGATCCTTCTCGGTTCCGAGGCCTTCTCGACGGGCAACATCCTGGAGCAGACGGTGTTCTCGGTGACGAACAACCTGAACTGGTTCCTCGGTGAGCACACGGTCACCATCGGTGGCAGCTTCGAGTACTTCGACATCATGAATCTGTTCCTGCGGGAGAACTTCGGGAACTACGAGTACAACAGCGTCGACGACTTCCTGCAGTCGGTGTGTGCAGCAGGGACCGGCGCGTC
>CAYSGF010000167.1:0-4988 GCA_964430275.1 uncultured Gemmatimonadaceae bacterium | reverse complement strand
TCCGAATTCCGCCCTCCGAATTCCGCACTCCGAATTCCGCCCTCCGAATTCCGCCCTCCGAATTCCGCCCTCCGAATTCCGCACTCCGAATTCCGCACTCCGAATTCCGCACTCCGAATTCCGCACTCCGAATTCCGCACTCCGAATTCCGCACTCCGAATTCCGCCCTCCGAATTCCGCACTCCGAATTCCGCATCCCCCTAATCCCCCCGCAGCGACTCCACCGGATTCACCGAGCTCGCGCGCCGTGCCGGCATGTAGCTCGCCAGCATGCCGATCGCGAGCATCATCAGTGACATGCCGACGAACACGATCGGGTCCACGGCACTGACGCCGTACAGCAGCGCACCGAGCAGCCGCGTCGATGCGAGGGCGACGCCGGTGCCGATGATGACGCCGATGAGCACGACGCGCGCGCCCTGCGAGACGACGAGTCGCTGCACGCCACCGGCCGTGGCGCCGAACGCCATCCGCACGCCGATCTCGCGCCTGCGCTCCGCCACGACGTAGGAGAGCACGCCGTAGAGTCCGATCGCGCCAAGCAGGAGTGCCAGGCTCGCGACGACGCCGAGCGTCAGCATCGTGAACGAGAGCTGGATCATGGAGCGTTGCGCGAGGAATTCCATGGTGTACTCGCGGTACACGGGTGCTTCGGGTGCGATCTCGCGCACGAGCTCGCGCACCTCGCGCGTGAGCTGGTCCGCGCGCGCGGACTTCACGACATAGCCCGGGGATCCCATCGCCCAGGCGTCCGGCGTCGGTCCGGTGAGCGGGAAGTAGGCGAGGGCCGAGCCGTCGTCGCGCCAGTCGTACTGCTTCACGTCCTCGACGACGCCGACCACGGTGAAGGCGATCGGGCCGTCGGGCTGCACCCAGCGGAACTGCCGACCGATCGCGTTCTGGCCCGGCCAGAGCCGTTCGGCGGCCGAGCGGCTGACGATGACGCTGTTGTTCGGACTCACCGCCTCTGCATCCGTGAACGGGCGCCCCGCGAGCATGTCGATACCCATCACGCCGAAGTAGTCGCCGCCTGCAAAGGTGAAGTCGATCAGCGCGCCACCGCTCTCTTCGCTCATCTCGCTCGTCAGGAAGCGCGCGCCGCCGGTGCCCTCGTCGAGCGGCAGGTTGTTCACGATGCCGACGCCGGTCACGCCCGGCAGCCCGCGCAGTCGCTCCATGAAGTCGAGGTGCAGCCCGCCCCAGGTTGGCCCGTCTCTGAACTCCCGCTCCGGCGCGAACTGGAACGTGTAGAGGTCCTCCGTGTCGTAGCCCGGATCCACGTTGCGCAGGCGGTCGAAGCTCTGGAGCAGCAGTGCAGCGCCGATGAGCAGGACGAGCGCGAGTGCAGTCTGCACGACGACGAGGATGTCGCGCCCGAGGTGGCTGCGGCCGGTCGAGCCGCGTCCGCCCTCGCGCAGCCGCACGAGGTCCGGTGCCGACGCGCGCAACGCGGGCACGAGTCCGCACGCGAGGGCTGCGAACACGACGACGGCGAACGCGGCGCCGATCGTCGCACCATCGAGTCCCACCCCGCTCAGGCGCGGTATGCCTTCGGGCGCGGCACTCAGGAAGAGCGGCAGCGTGAGCTCACTGAGGAGCACGGCCAGGACGCCGGCGGCGAGTGCGACGAGGAAGGCCTCGGCCATCTGCAGGCGCACGAGCTGGGCGCGACCCGCGCCGATCGCCCGGCGCACTGCCATGTCACGACGCCGCGCCTCGGCACGCACCAGGAAGAGGTTCGCAACGTTCGCGCACGCGATGAGCAGCACGATGCCGACGCCCGCGAGCAGCACCCACAGCGATGTGCGTACGGCCGGGCCGACGATCCGGTCGATCGCACGGTCGACCACTGCCTCGTGCCGCTCGATGACACGCGCGTAGTTCGGCGATCCGCCAAAGCGCGCGGGCAGCTCCTTCGAGAGACGCGTCAGCTCGCCGGCGAGCTGCTCGCGCGTTACCCCCTCCTTCATGCGCGCGACCATGCCCAGCCCCATCTGTCCCGGAGTCAGGCCCTCCAGATTCGCATGCCACGAGATCCACAGCAGCGTCTCCTCGTCGGGAAACGCGAAGTCCGCCGGCATGATGCCGACGATCTGTTTCATTCCGTCCGAGACGAAGTACGACTGGCCGACCACCGACGGGTCGCGCCCGAACCAGCTGCTCCACAGACGGTCGCTGATCACGACCGCGTTGCCGTCGTCTTCGGGCACGGGCAGCCGTCCGAGCTGTGGGCGCGCGCCGAGCGTCGTGTAGATGTCATTCGTCGGCCAGCCCATCCGAATGCGCTCGACCCGGTCCTCCGTGCGGAGCGTCGAGGTGCCGCCCGCGTACACGAACACCCCGTCCAGCAGCTCCGAGTGCTCCCGGTAGTGCAGGTAGAACTCGAGGCCGGGGCCAAACGTCTCAGGCATGTCCGAGCCGGGCGCGGTACCGGACACGACGACGAGTCGATCCGGATCCGGATACGGCAGCGGCTCCAGGATCACCGTTTTTACAACGTTGAACATCCCCGTCACCGCACCGATCGCCAGCGCGAGCGTGGCGACCGAGGCCGCCAGGAACCCGGGCGCGCGCAGCAGTGCGCGCCACGCGTGCCGGACGTCGCGTGCCGCATCCTCGAGCGACGCGAACTGCTGCGCATCATGGAAGCGATCCTGCGCCACACCCACATTGCCGAAGTTGCGCCGCGCCACGCGTTCGGCCTCCTCGGCGGACATGCCCTGGGCGCGCAGCCGTTCCACCTCCAGCGCCAGATGTGAGCGGATCTCGTCTTCGAAGTCGCGTTGCGAGCGGCGGCCGAACATCAGGCGTTCTCCGGCGTTGGGGGCTGCGGAACGAAGTCGCGCTGGCAGAGACGGCGGGACATCAGGCGTTCTCCGGGGTCGGGAAGTCCAGCACGCGGGCGATGGAGTCCACCAGGCGGTTCCACCGCCCCGTCTCCACGGTCAGCTGCTTCCGGCCCGGCGCGGTCAGCCGATAGAAGCGCGCGCGCCGGTTGTTCTCCGAAGTGCCCCATGCCCCCTTGATCCAGCCGCGCTGCTCCAGTCGCTGGAGCGCAGGATAGAGAGAGCCGTGGTCCACCAGCAGCGTGTCGCCGGAGCGCGTCTGGATCGCGAGCGCGATCCCGTGCCCGTGGTGCGCGCCCGACGCAAGGACGCGGAGCACGAGAAGATCGAGTGTGCCCTGCAGCAGGGCGTCACGGGTCGGCTCTGGTTTAGTAGACATTCTACCGCACGATTGGGTTGCGTCTGGTAGAATGTCTACGGGAGTGGGACGGAGGGTGCGCGGGGAGGGGCGGGAGGGTGGTCGGAGCGGGCGTAGTGTTGCGCGAGGCCTGTGGATGGGCCGACCTGTGGATGGGCCGACCTGTGGATGGTCCGACCTGTGGATGGTCCGACCTGTGGATGGTCCGACCTGTGGATGGTCCGGATTTCCTGTGCGCGTTGGCCCGTCTGGCCATTCCCGCGCGCGATGGATGGGGGGAGGATGGCGCGTGCGGGTGGTCCGCGTGGGGAAAGGCGGCCTGCGGTGCGGCGTGCCGGACGCGCCGGGGGCAAGGGCGCGCGAGGGATGCCGGGGACGCGGGTGCGGCGCGGGTGATCCTCGGCGCATCGCCCCCGGCGCCGAAAACGTTGCACCTGTCTCACCCGAACTGACGTTTGTCGCAGTTGCCACCGCATCGGTGGTCAACTCTGCAACCGCTCGAGCTGGCTATTGTCGGTTGCAGACTTCACCACCGTGTACGTGGTCAATCCAGCAACGCTTCCCTTGACGAAGACGCTTGCAGTGTTTTCGCCCGATCCTGAACGCGCCCGATCGCCGGACGCCGCACTCGAAGCCGTTATCGGACTCCTCGCCCCTGCCCAGCACGGCGTCGTTGCGCGCGCACAGCTGCTGCAAGCCGGCATCACGGGACGCGTGATCGACCGCCGACTGAAGACGGGGCGGTTGCGCCCCCTGCATCGGGGCGTGTACCTGGTCGGGCCTTTACGGGGCCGCCATACGAACGAGATGGCGGCCGTGCTCGCCTGCGGCAGTGCTGTTGTGGTGAGTCATCGCAGCGGCATGGTCCTGCGCGACGTGCTGTCGGTCGACGGCTCGACCATTGTGGAGGTCAGCACGTACCCGGCCGGCGCATATTCTGCCGCGAAGCAGGTGCGCCTGGATAGGTGCGCGTTGGAGTCCGCACGGACCCGCGTGCGGTGCGCTGCGAGCTCGCGTCCGGGTATCCGTGTTCACCGCGTCTCCACACTGCGGCCGGAGGATGTGACAGTGTACGACGGAATTCCGGTCACCACCGTCGCGCGCACGTTGTACGACCTCGCCCGCACCGCGCCGGCGCATGAGGTGGAGAGCGCGCTGGCGCATGCGCTCGACCGTCGAATGATCGACGCGGGCGAGCTACGCGCGTGGCTCGGCCGACGCTCGCGTCACGCGGGCGCGCCCCGGCTGCAGGCATTGCTGGATTCCGACCAGCCGCCGGCGCTTCTCCGATCGGCCGCCGAGGCACGCTTCCTCGCGCTCGTGCGCAAGGCGCAGCTACCGGACCCGCAGTGCAACGTACGCGTACGCGGTTTCGAGGTCGATTTCTACTGGCGCGCCGAGCGCTTCGCCGTGGAGATGGACGGCTTCGCGTACCACGCGTCGTCCAGGGCGTTCGAGAGCGACCGTCGGCGCGACGCGGTGCTCGTGTCCGCAGGGATCCGCGTCATGCGCGTGACGTGGAAGCAGCTCGAGAACGAGCGGGAGGCGACGCTCGCCCGGCTCACGCGCGCGCTGGCACGGAGCGATGTCGGCTGAGTGCATGCAAACAGCGACGCCGATCGCGGTGCCGTACGGCCGGAGTCGGCGGTTAGCACATCAGCCCGCTGGCTCCATGCTCCGGATCGACGGAGATCGGCTAGCTCGAAGGGCGGATGCGCGGCGTCGTCCCCGGCGACCCGCCCGACTTCTATTGACATCTACAGAAGCCGACCCCACCTTCCTGT
>CAYSGF010000166.1:0-7350 GCA_964430275.1 uncultured Gemmatimonadaceae bacterium | reverse complement strand
CCCCCCGCCCCGGCCGGTTCGGCGCCGCGGCCGCCGCCCCGCGCGCGCCCCCCGCGCCGCGCCGGGTGCTTCGGCCCGGCGGTGCGCTGCTGCTCGTGAGCATGCACCGCGACGAGGTGATCGCCGCGTATGCGGAGCGCGACCGCTGGCGCCTGCCGGATGGCACGGAGATCCGCGTGCGACGGCGCTTCGACCCGGTGAGCGGCGTGAGCCGCGAACGCTGGCGCTGGCGCAGCAGTGACGGTCGCGAGCAGGGCGAGAAGCGGCACGCACTGCGCCTGCGGACCGCCACGGAGATCGATGCGCTCCTGCGCGCCGCGGGCTTCACGCGCATCGACTACTTTGGCGACTGGGACGCGCGGGCGCTGACTCGCCGGGCGGAGCGGCTGATCGCCGTCGCGCGCAGCGGCTGAGGCCGGCCGCGCGCAGCGGCGGAGGTTCGTCGCAGTGCGGGCTGCGGGAGCGGCTGCAGGCGTGTCGCCGCTTGCGGTACCTCATGCGCGCGCCGTACCCTTGGGCGCAGCACTGATCCCCTGAGACGCTGACGCGGCGGTCGCGCACGTGCGCGCCACGAGCGGCGCCCGGACTCCGAAGCGTATGGAAGATCGCAAGATTCGCGTGCTCGTCGCGAAGCCGGGGCTGGACGGCCACGATCGCGGTGCCAAGGTGATCGCCAGCTCGTTCCGTGACGCCGGCTTCGAGGTCATCTACACGGGGCTGCACCAGACGCCGGAGATGATCGTGAATGCGGCCGTGCAGGAGGACGTGGACGTGGTCGCGTTGTCCATTCTCTCCGGCGCGCACATGACCCTCTTCCCGCGCGTGCTCGAGCTGCTGCGCGCGGAAGCCATGGAGCACGTGCTCGTGATCGGCGGCGGGATCATGCCGGAGGAGGACATCGTCGCACTCGAAGCGCGTGGTGTCGGCAAGCTCTTCGGACCCGGTACCCCGACGCACGCCCCGATCGACTTCGTCCGTGACTGGTTCGCGAAGCGTGAAGCCCCGCGCTGAGACGCGTGCGGCTGCGCCGCGCCTGCGCACCCTCACCGACGAGCTGCGTACGCTCGAGGCGACGCTGCGCGAGGGCGGCGGCGCCGCACGCATCGAGAAGCAGCACGACCAGGGCAAGCTGACCGCGCGCGAGCGCATTGCGCTGCTCTGCGACGCGGATGCGCACTTCCTCGAGATCGGCCTGCTCGTCGCGCACGACCGCTACGACGGCCAGGCCCCTGCTGCGGGTGTGGTGACCGGCATCGTGAGCGTGCACGGCCGGCCGGTCGTCGTCATTGCGAACGATGCGACCGTCAAGGCCGGATCGTGGTGGCCCGAGACGATCACGAAGATGCTGCGCGCGCAGGAGCTCGCAATGCGCTGCCGCGTGCCGATCGTCTACCTGGTCGACAGCGCCGGCGTCAACCTGCCATACCAGGGTGGCGTCTTTCCCGGCCAGTACGGCGCCAGCCGGATCTTCTACTACAACTCCATCATGCGCCGCTACCTGCACGTGCCGCAGATTGCCGCGGTGATGGGGCAGTGCATCGCGGGCGGCGCCTACCTGCCGGCGCTCTCCGACGTGATCCTCATGGTCGAGGGCACGAGCTTCATGGGGCTGGGCGGGCCGAACCTGGTGAAGGGCGCAACCGGGCAGAGTGTGGACAGCGAGACGCTCGGTGGTGCGTGGACGCACACCGCGCTCTCGGGCGTCGCGCACTACCGCGTGCCCGACGACCGCGCCTGCGTCAGCCGCATCCGCGACCTGATCGAGGAGCTGCCGTACGCACCGCCCGCCGCAGCGACCGCGCCCTCCAGCGACGACGACGACCGTGCGGCGGCGCTCTACGACGTCGTGCCGGACGACCACCGCCAGCCCTACGACACGCATGCGCTGCTCGCGGCACTGATCGATGAGGGCGAGTTCGACGAGTTCCAGGCCGACTTCGCGCCCGAGATGATCTGCGGCACGGCACGTATCGACGGCGTGCGGGTGGGCGTGATCGCAAACGCGCGCGGCATGATCCGCGATCCCCAGGGCGGTCCGCCCAGGTTCGGCGGCATCGTGTACGCCGACAGCGCGGAGAAGGTCGCGTACTTCATCGAGACGATGAGCCGGCACGAGACGCCACTGCTCTTCGTGCAGGACGTGAGTGGCTTCATGGTCGGTCCCGACGCCGAGCACTCGGGCATCATCCGCGCCGGCGCCCGCTTCGTCGAAGCCATGGCGACCGCGACCGTGCCGAAGCTCGTGCTCACGATCAATCACGCCTCAGGCGCCGGCTACTATGCCATGGCCGGCCAGGGCTTCGACCCCGACTTCATCTTCACCTGGCCAACCGGCCGGATGGGCGTCATGGAAGGCGACAGCGCGGTGATGGCGCTGTTCGGCCCGCAGATCGACGAGCTGAAGAAAGCGCGCGCGCAGCCGGACGCCGCACTGCAGAAGAAGATGGACGCCGTGCGCGCGGACTACGAGGAGCAGCTCGACGCACGCTACGCCGCCGCACGCGGCTTCGTCGACGCCGTGATCGCGCCCGAAGAGACGCGCCGCGTGCTCGGGCTCGCACTGCGCACGACGCTGCACAATCCCGGGGCGCATCTGGGGCCTTGGGGGGAGTTGAGTGTTTGAGGTTGTCCGGAATCCGGAGTTGCGGAATTCGGAATCCGGAGTGCGGAGTGCGGAGTGCGGAGTGCGGAGTGCGGAGTGCGGAGTGCGGAGTGCGGAGTGCGGAGTGCGGAGTGCGGAGTACCGGAATGCGGAGTACCGGAATGCGGAGTACCGGAATGCGGAGTACCGGAATGCGGAGTACCGTTTATCACCGCGCGCACGATCGGGCTCCCAGGGGGAACGCTCGCAATCCTCGGTAGGCATTCGAGCAGATCGTTTCGGCGCCTTCCTTCTCGATATTTGCGCTCCAGGCAACCGGGTGCTGCGCCGGCCCGGCGCACGTCTAGTTGAGCGCCTGGGCGGGAGCCTTGCCTGATAGGCAGGGCCGCGGTCCCGCCGGCCGACTGCGAAGCGCCGCTACAGCACGTCTGGCCGCCTGTTCTCTCAATGCGGTCTTACTGGCGACGTTCCGTTCTGCGCGCTCCATCGTTCCGGATTCCGGATTCCGCACTCCGGATTCCGCACTCCGCACTCCGAATTCCGCACTCCGCACTCCGCACTCCGCACTCCGCACTCCGCACTCCGAATTCCGCACTCCGAATTCCGCACTCCGAATTCCGCACTCCGGATTCCGCACTCCGAATTCCGCACTCTTGCGCGAACCCCGCGATCCACCGCCTATTCTCCCCCCATGAAAACCATCCGAATCGCTTCCGGCCAGGGCTTCTGGGGCGACCGTCTGTCGGCGCCGATCGACCAGGTGCGACGAGGACCCGTCGATTACCTCATGCTCGACTACCTCGCCGAGGTCACGATGTCGATCATGCAGAAGCAGCGCATGCGCGACGCGTCCCAGGGGTATGCGCGCGATTTCGTGCCGCTCATGGGCGAGATCCTGCCCGACATCGTGGCGAAGGGGATCCGGGTGGTCGCGAATGCGGGCGGCGTTAACCCGGCAGCGTGCCGGGACGGTGTGCTCGAGCAGGCGCGCGCGAAGGGGCTGGGCGGGAAGGTGAAGGTCGGCGTCGTGAGCGGTGACGACATCCTCGACCGGCTCGAGGACCTGCTTGCGGCGGGTCACGCACTGAAGAACATGGACGACGGCCGGCCATTGCAGGACGTGATGGGCCGCATCCAGAGCGCCAACGCGTACATCGGTGCGGCGCCGATCGTGGAGGCGCTGCGCCGCGACGCACAGGTCGTGATCACGGGCCGCTCCACGGACACGGCGCTCACGTACGCGCCGATGATGTACGAGTTCGGTTGGCGCGACACGGACTGGGACCGGCTCGCGTCGGGGGTCGTCGCCGGGCACATCAACGAATGCGGTGCGCAGGCGAGCGGCGGCAATTCGCTGGTCGCCTGGGAGGAGCTCGATGATCTCGCGGACGTCGGCTACCCGATCATCGAGGCGTACGAGGACGGCACGTTCGTCGTGACGAAGCACGACGGCACGGGCGGACGCGTGAGTCGCGCGGTTGTCGCGGAGCAGATTCTGTACGAGATGGGCGACCCGACGCAGTACATCACGCCCGACGTCGTCGCCGACTTCACGGCGATCCAGCTCACCGAGGCAGGGAAGGACCGCGTACGCGTGCACGGCGTCACGGGCGGTCCGCGCACCGACATGCTGAAGGTGTCGATCTCCTACAGTGCCGGCTGGAAGGCCGCCGGCACGCTGGTCTACGGCTGGCCGGACCCGGTGAAGAAGGCGGAGATGGCCGCGCGCATCCTGCGCGAGCGGCTCGACCGCATGGGTGCGAAGTTCGACAGCGTGCGCGTCGAGTACGTCGGATGGAACGCGTGTCACGGGCCGCTCGCGGGTCCGCCGCCGGCCGACCTGCCGGAAGTCGAATTGCGCATTGCCGTGCGCGGACAGGATCGCGAGGCGATCGAGACGTTTTCGCGCGAGCTCGCACCACTCATTCTCACGGGCCCGCCGACGGTGACGGGCTTCGCCGGCGGACGGCCGCGCGTGCAGGAGATGGTCGCGTACTGGCCCGCACTCATCGACCGCACGGTCATCGAGCCGGACCTGCGCGTCGACGTTACGGAGGCATGAGATGGCACGCGCACTCCTCTACGACCTCGCACACGGCCGCTCCGGCGACAAGGGCGACACTGTGAACGTCGGCGTGATCGCGCGCCGGCCCGAATACTGGGACGCGATCCGCAAGGCGCTGACGCAGGAGCGCGTCGCGCAGCACTTCGCCGGCATGTTCAACGGCCGCGTCGATCGCTACGAGCTGCCCAACCTGCATGCGCTCAACTTTCTGCTGCATGGCGCGCTCGATGGCGGCGGCACGGTGTCGCTGATGACGGACGCGCAGGGCAAGACGTTCTCGACCGCGATGCTGCGCATGGAGATCGACGTGCCGGACGAGATCGCGCGCGCACTGCCGGGGCGCCAGTCATGAGCGACGCACGCGTCCTGTACACGGTGGCGGAAGGCATCGCACGGCTCACGCTCAACCGGCCGGACAAGCGCAATGCGCTCGATGACGCGACCGTGCGCGAGCTCCACCAGGCGCTCGGCGATGCGGAGCGCGACGCCGCCGTGCGCGTGCTCGCGATCCAGGGCGCGGGCGCCGACTTCTGCGCGGGCGCCGACCTCGCCCAGCTCGAGCGCATTGCGGAGGGCGCCGATGCCATGGAGAACCTCGACGACGTGGCCGCACTCGGCGAGCTCTTCGTCCGCATCCGCCGCGCGCACCTGCCCGTCGTCGCACTCGTGCACGGCAACGCGATCGCTGGTGGCGCCGGCCTCGCGACTGCGTGCGACATCATTCTCGCGCGCGAGGACGCGATCCTCGGCTATCCCGAAGTGCAGCTCGGCTTCGTGCCCGCGATGGTCATGGCGCTGCTGCGCCGCTCGCTCGGCGAGAAGCACGCATTCGAGCTGGTCGCACGCGGGGAGCGCATCTCCGCGCAGCACGCACTCGAGCTCGGCCTCGTAAACCGCGTCTACCCGCGCGATTCCTTCGAGGACGAGACGCACGCCTACCTGCGTGGCTTCACCGCCCGCTCCGCCTCGGCACTCCGCCTCACGAAGCGCCTCCTCTACGGCATGGACGGCATGTCCTTCGAGGACGCGATCGCCCGCGGCGCCGAAGTCAACGTCCTCGCGCGCTCCACGGAGGACTGCCGGCAGGGCGTGCGCGACTTCCTGGCAAGGAAGAAGTGATCTTCCGGCCCGACCGGCGGCGCCGCGGCGTCGATCGCACCCTGCTGCACCGCATGGCGCTGTTCGGCATCGGTGCCGTCCTCGCGCTCGCCGGCATCCTGTGGAGCCGGAACAGCCTCGTCACCGCCGCGATCGTGATCCTGGTCGTTGCGATGCTGCTCGGGGTGCTCGGGCGCCGCGGCGGTGAGGAGGATGAGGGGGCTTAACCGGTGGGCAGCACGCTGAGCCCACCAGCACCCTTCCGACAACGAACAGCATCATCACCACAGAGATCGCAGAGAACGGATCGCTGTTGGGCGCCGGCGTCGGCGCAGGGCGTCCGCGGTACTGCTCCGTGGGCTCTGTCGTAACGGTGTTGTTGAGAAGCCTGACGCGCGGCAGCACGCAGCCCACTCCCACGGCAGACGCGCGGCAGAGCGCAGCTTACGCCCACGCGCGGCCGCGGCCTGGAACCACGCTTGCTCCCACGCCGCAGCACTCATAAGCTACTCCCCACGCAGTCGCACCTCAGACGAGAGAACCGACCATGATGAAGCCCCGTGTTGCCGGCCGTGCCGGTGTTGCTGCCTTCCTGTTCGCCCTGGTCCCCGCCGTCGCGTACGCACACACCGGCAGCGGCGCGGGTGCGGGGTTCGCGCACGGCTTCGCCCATCCGCTGCTGGGCGCCGATCACCTGCTTGCAATGATTGCTGTGGGCCTGTGGGCGGCGCAGTCGCGCGGTCGTGCCGCGTGGGCAATGCCGGCTGCGTTCGTCGGCTTCATGGTCGCCGGCTTCGCACTGGGTCTCGGTGGCGTTGCCGTGCCGGCCGTGGAGCTGGGCATTGCGCTGTCGGTGCTGGTGCTCGGCGCTGTGGTCGCGGCGGCCATCCGTGTGCCGCTGGCCGCGGCAGCCTGCGTGGTCGGCGTGTTCGCGCTGTTCCACGGCCACGCGCATGGCGCGGAAATACCGGCGGGCGTGCTGGCTGCCACGTATGGTGCGGGCTTCGCCGTCGCGACGGCGCTGCTGCATGCCACGGGCGTCGCACTCGTGATCGCGGCGCGAGGTGCACTGGCGTCGTCGCACGCAGCCGTCACGCGCACGGCCGGGGCGGCGATCGCGGTGGCCGGCATGATGCTCTGGCTCGTGTGAGTCGCGGGTGATGCTGCACGCTGACCCGCGGCGTGCAGCATCGCTCAGGCAGGGCCACCGCCAGGCAGTTCAGCCAGCCGCTGAATCGCCAGGATGCGCGAGCATCAGTTCGATTCCATCCGCGCTTCATACTCCTGCTGCAGCGCTTCGATCGCATCCCTGTTGTCGCGCATGAATGCGAGGTTCGCGGGATTGATCTGCGCCTCGCGCGCGACTTCGTCCGGGTCGGCGCCCTGCTCGATGGCGAACTGCGCCATTCCCGCCTGCAGCATCGCGTACGTCACGAGTGCGTACTCGCGCGCGCTCAGTCCCGCGTCTTCCACCGCGGCGCGTGCTTCGGGTACGCGCTCGATCAGCGCCTCGGTGTCCGCCAGTGTGGCCTGCTCCGCGTCCGTCTCGAGCGACGCGGCGACCTGCGGATCGCGCGCTGCGGCG
>CAYSGF010000165.1:0-11947 GCA_964430275.1 uncultured Gemmatimonadaceae bacterium | reverse complement strand
TCACCGTATAGGGATGCACGTGCAGGCCACGCGCGTGCGCGGCGCTCACCACGCTGGCATCGACATCTACGTATGATGGACCGATGCCGACGGCGTATTCTGCAATCCGCTCGAGCATGCCCTGGATCCCCATTGCTGTGGTGCGTGCGGGGATCAGCTGGATCAGCGGCAGGCGCGCATCCATGGCTGCGATGCGCCGCAGGCTCGCTTCACTGAACGACTGAATCAGCACGCGCCACTCGGTGCGCGCGGCATCGATCAGCTCGTGGCTGGCCAGCAGGCGCAGCAGCTCTTCCTCCATGCCCGGCGCCTGCTCGGGCACCTTGGTCTCGATGTAGAACGCCGCGCGGTCGCGGTAGCGTGCGAGCACCGCGTCCAGTGTGGGAATGCGCTCGTCCGCGAATTCGGCGCACGCGCGGTCGGGGAACGCGCGATTGAACCACGACCCGACGTCGCAGTCACGAATCTCGTCCAGGCGGCGATCGATGATGCGTCCCGTGCAGCCGGTCGCGGTGCGGTCGAGGGTCTCGTCATGCACGCAGACGAGCACGCCGTCGCGTGTCATCTGCAGATCCTGCTCGAGGTAGTCGCAGCCCAGCGAGAGCGCGAGGTCGTAGGCGGCAAAGGTGTGTTCGGGCGCGTGGCCGGAAGCGCCGCGGTGTGCGATCACGAGCATGGCGCAACCTACCACACGAGGCGTTGGTGGTGAAGTACGATGCGGTGCGCCTGTCCCGGCGCTGGAACCTCGTCCGGCCGCCGGGCGTAGCGAGCGTGGCGGGCAACCATTTGGCCGCCACGAGCCGTCCCAGAATTGAACCGGCAGGCCCCGCGCGGCGACTGCCTTCGGAGTACCAGGGAGGAATCATGATGAAACGTTGTGCACTTCTGCTGCTCGCGCTCGTGGTGCTGGCTCCGGCCGACGCCGAAGCGCAGCGTCGCCGTCCGGTCCAGATCCATATCGAGCGCGACCGCGGCAATCCATTCACGTTCGAGCCGTACGCGGGCTTCTTCCGCGATGCGTACGACATCGGCAATGACGACGACCGCACCACGTACACGCTCGGCATGCAGCTCGGCCACCGGCTGGGATCGCGCGGCCGACTGCTCGGCACCATCGGCTACGCCAAGTCCGATGACGTGGCGGACAACCAGGGCGGGAGCTACAACGTGTTCGACAACACCTGGATCCTGACGACAGCGGGCGCGGAGTACGCGGTCGTGCCGGGCAACACCAACATCAGCGTGGGTGCGCAGGCGGGCGTCGGCTGGCGCAAGAACACGTTCGAAGGCACCGTCGGGGAGGTGCCGGTTCCCGAGCAGGGCCAGTCGGACGACGGCTATGCTTCAATTGACGTCGTCGTGCCGCACGTGACCGTGCGTTACTGGGTCACGCGCCGCGCCGCGCTCACATTGCGGTTTCAGGACTATATGTTCGATGTGCTTGACGGCCCCGTCGATCACAGCCCGGCGGCAACGTTGGGGGTGACGATACGATAGGGACGGAAGCGGAAGGCGGAAGGGGTGTCCCCCCATCCGCCTTCCGACCTAGTCCCCGTGCGCTTCCACCGTCTGCCGCACCTATGCGCGCTGCCCTTCGGTCGCGCCCGTCGCGCCCGTCGCGCCAACCCCGTCCCCGCGTCCCGTAAGCCATTGCATCATGCGTTCGGCGGCGCCGTTCAGGATGACGTATGCGCCGGGGACGACGAAGAGGGTGAGCAGCGTCGAGATCAGTAGGCCGCCGACGACTGCGATCGCGAGCGGCTGCATCATCTCCGAGCCCTGCCCGATGCCGAGCGCGAGCGGGAACATGCCCATGACGGTCGTGGTCGTGGTCATCAGGATCGGGCGCAGTCGGGTCGCGCCGGCGACGACGACGGCGTCCTCACGACTCAGTCCCTGCACTCTGCGTGCGTTCTCCGTGTACTCAACGAGCAGGATCGCATTGTTTACCACGATGCCCGCCAGCAGGATCACGCCGAGCAGTACCGGTGCACTCATGGGCGTCTGAGTCACGAACAGCGCCACGCCGACGCCGACGAGGGAGAGCGGGATCGCGAGGATGATTACGAAGGGGTTGATGAAGCTCTCGTACTGTACGGCCAGTACCACGAAGACCAGGAAGATCGCGAGCAGCACGACGATGGTGAGTTGCCGATTGTTCTCCCGGATCGACTCCTCCTCACCGCCGAAGATGATCGAATAGCCGTCGGGCAGCTCGAAGCCGGCCAGGCGCATGCGGATCGAGTCGTTCACGGCGCCGACGGAGGCGATCTCGTTGATCACGTCGCCGGTGAGGGTGAAGACCCGGTTCTGGTTCTCCCGCCTGATCGAGGTGGGGCCGAGGGACGTCCGCACGGAAGCGACGTCGCGCACGTAGATCGGTGCGCCGTTCGCGCCGCCCGGGAAGAGGGCGATGGAGCCGATGTCCTCCGGGCTGGTGAAGCGCTCGCGCGGGAACATGACGCGCAGGTCGTACTCCTGGTTGCCGCTGGTGAAGCGAGTGGGGATCGTGCCGTCCAGCGCCGTGCGCAGCGTCTGGCCCACGGTTGCGACGTTCAGGCCGAGATAGGAGGCACGCTCGCGATCGAGCTCGATCGTGAGCTGCGGGCTCGCCTCGTCGGCAGATGCCTCGAGATTCTCGAGGCCGGGCACTCCCTGCGTGCGAACCAGGATCTCCTCGGCGATGCGCTGCAGCTCGAGGAGGTCATCGCCCTGAATGATGAGGGCTACGGGAGAGCCGGACGTATTCGTGCGCAGCCCGCGGATGCGCGGCGGTCGCACGAATACGCGAGCGCCGGGGAACCCGCGCTCGTCGACGCGGGCCTGCAGCATCTGCACCCATTCCTGCGCACTCATGTCGCGCTCGTCCGATGGCGTCAGCACGATGTCGAGGCTGCCGCGGCCGGCGCGCTCGCTCGTCGAACCGCCGAACAGGAAGCCGCCCGCAACGGCGAACACGCTCTGGACGTGCGGCATCTCGCGCACCATCGCCTCGACTTCGAGTGCGATGCGGTTTGTCTCCTCGGCGGACGCGCCTGGTGGCAGGCCGACGTAGGCGCCGACGTTGCCGTCGTCGACCTGCGGCAGGAACTCGTTGCCGAGGTTGCGCGTGAGGAAAAACGTGCCGACCAGCGCGGCCGTCGCAGCGCCCAGGATCGGCCAGCGCAAGCGGATCATGCGGGGCCCGATGCGGCGGTACCAGGTGCGTGCGCCTGCTACGGCGCGATCGAACAGCACGAGAGGCTTCAGCCGGTGTGCACCGCTCTGGAAGCGTACCTTCGCAAGCTGCGCGGCGAGCATGGGCACGAGCGTGAGCGCGACGGACAGCGAGGCGACGATGGCGAACGAGATCGTCAGGATGAGCTCGCGGAAGATCAGAGCCGCCAGGCCGCTGATGAGCAGGAACGGCACGACCGCGGCCAGGTTCGTGGCCGTGGATGCGATTACCGCGCTGCGCACCTCGTTCGCGCCGATGTGCGCCGCTTCTTCCGCATCGCCGATCCCTTCCTCGCGGCGGCGGAAGATGTTCTCGAGCATGACGATCGAGTTGTCGATCAGCAGGCCGACGCCCAGCGCCAGGCCGCCCAGCGAGATGATGTTCAGCGTCAGGTTGCTGAGCCCCATCATCATGAACGTCGCCAGGATCGCCAGCGGGATGGCCGTGCCGATGATGAACGTCTTGCGCAGCGAGCCGAGAAACAGGAACACGACGAGCATCGCGAGCACTGCGCCGCCGAGCGCTGCATTGCGCACCGAGCTCACGGAATTGCGGATGAAGTCGGCCTGATCCTGAATGACCTGGTACTGAATGTCGGCGGGCATGAAATTATCCCGCTGCAGCCTTTCGAGTACCGCATTTACTTCCTCGGCGACGGCAACGGTGTTCGCGTTGGGCTGCTTGCGTACGGACAGCTTCACGGCGGGCGTGTTGTCGAGGCGTGCCCACATGCGCTGCTCGACGTGGGTATCGCGCACATCCGCGATCTCGCTCAGCGGGATCCGGCCGCCGCCCGATACCGGCAGCAGCACGCTCTGCACGTCAGCGACCGAGCGGAACTTGCCGGTGGTCTTGCCGACGACCTCGCGCGTCGGCGAGGCGACGCGCCCCGCAGCGACGTCCTGGTTCGCAGCGCGCAGGGCTTCGATGATCTGTGAGACCGTGAGCCCGTAGGAGCGCAGCCGCTCCTGGTCGAGGACCACCTGGATCTCGCGTACGAGTCCGCCCGCAATATCCACGGACGCGACGCCCTCGATCGTCAGCAGCTGCGGCCGCAGGCGATACTCCGCCCAGTCGCGCAGCGAGATGAGGTCACGCGTCGGTGACGAGAACGCCACTTCGAAGATGGGAGATGCTGACGGATCGAACTTCCAGATCGTCGGCGGGTCGGCCTCTTCGGGCAGGCGACTGCGGGCCCGCTCCAGGTTCTTCGCGGCGTCCTGTAGTGCAAAGTCGATATCCGTGCCGTACGCGAAGTGCAGGTTCACGCCGACGCGCCCCTCCTGCACTTCGGTCTCGATACGGATCAGGTCCTCGGTCGTCGCGAGTGCGGCCTCGAGCGGCTTGGCGATCGTCTCTTCCAGCACCTGCGGCTCGACACCACGGTTGCTTACGTTCACGCGGATGTTCGGGTAAACGATCGTCGGCAACAGGTCGAGCGGCAGGCGCGAGAGGAAGAAGATACCCAGCACGATGAGCACGCTGGACAGCATCAGCGTACCGACGGGGCGGGCGATGGCAAGGCTCGAGATGCCGCGGTGGCGCGGCGCGTCTTTCTGGCTCATGTGTCGCCCTGTGGCACTGCGGCCTGTACCGCCGGTGCCGCTCCCGTGTTCTGGACGCGTACTGCTGCGCCATCGCGCAGCATGTTGTTACCGGCCGTCACGACGACCTCGCTGCCGTCCAGCCCGGACACGATCTCCACGCGTCCCTGCGAAGTCAGCCCGGTCTCGACCGTGCGACGAATCGCGCGCTCGTCCTCGACGACGAACACGGACTGCGAGCCCTGGCCGCCGACGAGCGCGTTGGCCGGCAGCAACAGCACATCCTCGCGTGCATTCAGACTGAACGTGACGCGGGCGAGGAAGCCGGGGCGCGCGAGGCGGGCACTCGCCTCGTCGAGTGCGACCTCGACGGGGACGAGGCGCGTCGCCGGATCGGCGGCCGGGAAGACCCGGCGGATTTGGCCGCTGAGCGCGTTGCCGGGATAGGCATCGAGCCCGACATCGACCGGGTCGCCAATCGACAGCTCGACGACGTCGAGCTCGGAGACGCCCACGCGCACGACCATCGTCGACACGTCGGCGATCTCGAACAGACGCGTCTGGTTGGCCACGACGTCGCCCGTCTCGACCAGCTTCTCCGTGACCACCCCGGTGACCGGCGCATTCACGGTTGCATAGCCGATGCGGGTGCGCAGCTGATCGACCGTCGCCTCGGCGGCGGCGTACGCGGCGCGGTCCCGCTCGTACTCGGGCAGTGTGATGACGCGCCGGTCACGCAGCTGCTCCGCACGCTCGTAGGCGCTGCGCGCGACTTCGAGCTGCGCTTCCGCGGCGTCGAGCTGCGCTCGCAGCTCGCGCTCGTCGATCCGCGCGATCGGCTGCCCGCGTCGGACGAGATCACCTTCCTCGACCTGTACGGCGAGCAGGAGACCCGACACCTGCGAGTTCACGCCCACGCTCCGGATCGGTTCCACGACGCCCGACACGCTGACCGCGCGTGCGATCGAGCCGTGCTCCACCGCAGTAACCGCGACCGGCGTGACCGGATCCACAGCGCGGCCGCGCGTCTGCGCCTGCGCGCCACCCGCCGCGTCGTCATCGCCGCAGCCGACCGCCAGCACCGACACCACGATCGCTGCCTGCGCCCCGGCTCGGGCCCGTGCCCAGCCCCCCAACACGCTATCCCTCACCTTGCCTCCGTGATCGTTTCGCCGAGCACGGCCTCGAGCTGTGCGATGGCCGTACCGAGGTCCTGCCGAGTGCGAACTGCTGCAATCTCCGCGTCCGTCAGTGCTACCTGGGAAGTCTGCAGATCCAGAATCGTTGCCGCACCGATCTGGTAGCGCTCCTCCTGGACCCGCAGGTCCTCACGGGCCAGCTCCACGGCCCGCTCCGCAATCATCACGCGCCGCTCCGCGGACGTGACCTCGGTGGCGGCAGCCTCGACGGCAGCACCGACCGCGATGGCGGCGTCGCGAGCCTGCGCCTGCGCCGTCCTGCGGCTCGCGTTCGCCCGCTCGATCGCAGCCTCGCGGTTGAAGTTGTTGAACAGCGGCAGGGACGCGGTCAGCCGCAGGTTCCAGGATTGTTCCCGCGGCGGAAAGTCGAAGGAGAACCAGTCGTAGCCGCCCGTCAGTCGCAGGCTCGGTGCGAAGGCGAGGTACGATTCGAGGCGGTCCGCCGTGCGGCTGGCCAGCGTGGCCTCGGCGGCTCGCACCTGCGGCGAGGACTGGAGCGCGCGCTCGCGCAACTCGGCGAGCGGCGGCAGCGGCGGCGCGTCCGTCGGCAACGCGGCGGGTGCCGCGCCGACCGCTTCGGCGACACCGATCTGACGGCCGAGCTGCAGCATCGCATTGCGCAGCGCAGACTCCGCGTCGATCAGGGCGATTTCCGCGTTGCCGACTTCCAGCTCGGCGCGCAGCGCGTCCGACTGGGTCGCCGTACCGATCTCGAGCCGGGTCTGTGCGAATTCCATCTGCTGGCGCGCGCGCTCCAGGCGCTGCCCGGCGGCTCGCACGATGTCCTCGGCGGCGGCCGCGGCATAGAACGCCTGCGTGGTCGCAAGTGTGGTCGTGAACCACTGGGCACGCTGGGCCGCTTCCGCCGCATCCACGTCGGCGCCGGCGCCCCGGAGCTGTGCGAAGCGGCGGCCGCCGGTGAAGAGGTCGTAACCGGCCTGGAGCTGAGCCGTGTAGTTCTGCGAGACGAGCCTGCCGGTCGTCTGGTCGAACCGCTCATTGCTCGAATTGGAGAACACACCGTTGGCTGTCAAACTCGGCAGCAGCGTGCCGCGTACCTGGAGCAGCCCCGCCTCCGCCATGTCGACGGCACCTTCCGCAGCGACCATCGCGGGGGCATGCGCGCGTGACAGCTCCAGCGCCTCGCGGAGCGTGACGGTCCGCGCCGCAACCGGCGCGTCCTGCGCAGCTGCGCCGAGCGGTGCGAGCACAAAAATGAGCGCCAGCCGACAGGCGCGGCGCAGTTCGGGTCCAGATGACATCGGGTACACCGGGAAGATCAGAGTGACACACGCGGGCGAGCACCGCCCACCATTAGGACGCGCGAGGGCCCCGCAGCGTTGGGGGCGGCACACGCGCTGACGGTAAGCGACGGGTGCGCCCGACCGCCACCGGCGGCCGTCCCTGCCAGACCCCCTTCCCACCCTCCGGCTGGTTCCCGGCCCCCGACTGCCCCATGCGATTCCGCCCGGCCACGGGCATGGCTAGGTTGCCCGCGTGCGAAGAGGGATGCGACTCGGGACGCGGCTCCTGCTGCCGCTGCTGCTGACGGTGAGCGCCGTCATGGCCTTTGGTGCCTGGTGGTCCCAGCGGCAGCGCGAAGTCACGCTGATGGCGGAGGCGCGCCGGGAGACGAACGCCTACGCCGTCGCACTGGGGCTCGCACTGGAGGCGGCCGGCCGGTCGGGCACGGAGCCGGACATCCAGGTGATGATCGATCGGATCAGCCAGGAACCGACGATCTATGGCGTGGTCCTCTACGACACGGCGGCACGCGTGCGCCTGGTCTCGGAGACAGTCGACACCCTGCGGACGGCGCCGCTCTTGTCGGTGCAGAAGGTGCTGGCAAGCGGGGAGCGTGAGGTCCTGCTGCGCGATATGGAAGGTGAGCGGATGTACTCCGTGGTCCGGCCGCTGCGCCAGGACGGGCGGATCGTTGGTGCCTTCGAGGTCGCTCAGCCGCTCGCCTTCGTGGAGGCCGAGAAGCGGCGCACCCGGGAGCGCTACATCCTGAGCATGGCGCTCCTGATGGTCACCCTCACGGTCCTGATCCTCTGGGTGGTGCGGCGCCAGGTGGCCGTCCCCCTGGGCCGCCTCGTCACCGGGGTGCGCGCGCTCGGAAGCGGCCAGCTCGGGCACCGCATCGACGAGCACGCCGGTCCGGGTGAGCTGGCCGAGCTCGCGCACGAGTTCAATCAGATGGCGGACCGGCTCGAGACCGCGCGCTCCCGCCTGGAGCACGAGGCCGAGGAGCGGCTGACCCTGGAGCGTCGCCTGCGCGAAACCGAAAAGATGGCCGCGCTCGGCACCCTTGCTGCAGGCCTGGCGCACGAGATCGCCGCACCGCTGCACGTGATCCGCGGGCGCGCCGAGATGATGCTCAAGCGTGAGCCGGAATCCGAGCAGCGTGGACGCAACCTGCGCATCATTCACGGCCAGATCGAGCGCATCACGCTCATCGTCCGCAACCTGCTCGACTATGCACGGCCGCGCGAGCCACGCATGGAGGCGGTGCCCGTCGCGCCACTGCTCGATGACATTGTCGAGTTCCTCGCTCCGCAGACGGCGGCGGATCGCGTGCAGGTCGTGCGCAGCGGCACGCGCGGCGGCGTCGTCAACGGGGATGGCGATCTTCTGCACCAGGTGTTCATCAATCTGCTGCTCAATGCGCTGCAGGCATTGCAGGCGAACAAGGGCCCGCGCCGTGTCCGCCTCGACGTCCAGGCGACGCCCGGCGCACCCGTCATCATCGAGGTCGAGGACAATGCGGGTGGCATTCGCGAAGACATGCTCGACACCATCTTCGACCCCTTCGTGACGACGAAGACGGCCGAATCCGGTACCGGCCTCGGCCTTGCCGTCGCGCGCAGCATCGTGGACGAGCACGGCGGCCGGATCGAAGCGTTCAACCACAGGCGCAATGGCGGTCGTGGTGCCGTGTTCCGCGTGACGCTGCCTGCAATGCCGCCCTCGGAGCAGACGCATGGCTGAGCGGATCGTCATCGTCGAGGATGACCGCGAGCTGCGCGAGTTTCTCGGCGAGGCAGTCGCGGAAGCGGGCTACGAGGTGGCGCTCCATTCCACCGCGGACGAGGCGCGCGCGGCCCTCGCCGACCATGCGGACGCCGACCTCGTCATCACGGATCTCGTGCTGCCCGGCATGCGCGGTCACGAGCTGCTGCACGCGCTGCGCGCGCTCCGCCCGGAGCTGAACGTGATCATCATCACGGCGTTCGGTGCGATCGACTCCGCAATCGAGCTGGTCAAGGCGGGCGCGTATGACTACCTGACCAAGCCGTTCGGGACCGACGAGCTGCTGCTGGCGATCGACCGCGCGCTCGCCGAAAGCCGGCTCCGCCGGGAAGTCGCGCGCAGTCGCCGCGCCAGCCGCGAACCGCCACCCGGATTCATCGGCGCCAGCCGTGCGCTGCAGGAGCTCTACGCGATCATCGACAGGGCAGCAGCATCGACACTGCCGGTCGTCATCACAGGCGAGAGCGGCACGGGCAAGGAACTCGTCGCGCGCAGCCTGCACCACGCATCGAATCGGCGCGCCTTCGTCGCCGTGAACTGCGCAGCGCTGCCGGAGAACCTCCTCGAGTCGGAGCTCTTCGGCCATGTTCGCGGCGCATTCAGCGGCGCCGACCGCGACAAGCCCGGCCTGTTCGAAGCCGCCGATGGCGGTACGCTCTTCCTCGACGAGGTCGCCGAGCTGCCCGCCCCCCTGCAGCCGAAGCTCCTGCGCGCCCTCGAGGCCGGAGAAGTACGTCGCGTCGGTGCCACGACCGCACGCAGCTTCGACGTGCGCGTCATTGCGGCGACGAACCGCGACATCGAGCAGCGCGTCGCGGACGGCGCCTTTCGCGAGGACCTGTTCTGGCGGCTGAACGTCCTGCGCATCCACGTGCCGCCGCTGCGCGAGCACCCCGCAGACATCCCGCTCCTCGCCGAGCACTTCGCCGCCGGGCGCACGATCGCTCCCGACGCCATGGCCCTGCTGAGCGCTCACGCCTGGCCCGGCAATGTGCGCGAGCTGCGCAACGCGATCGAGCGCGCCGCCGCACTCTCGCCGACCGGTGAGATCCATCCGGCCGACCTGCCCCCCCGCGTGCAGGACGCCGCGCGCACCGCCGCACTCGTCGCCGACGCGTCGCGTCGGGAGCTGCCCCTCCGCGACCTCGAACGCGCTTACATCCTCGACGTGTTGCGCTCGACCGGCGGCAACAAGACCCGCGCCGCGGAGATCCTCGGCCTGGACCGCAAGACGCTCTATCGCAAGCTGGAAGAATACCGAACCGCAGAAGAGTGACCTGCTCGCGCCGCGAAACGCCCCGGCGCCGTGGCGTTTCGCCCCGGTCCAAACGCGCTGCGGCACTGTCGTTCTGCCGCAGAACCCCCGCCCCGTGGCAGCAGGCCTCGCCTCATCCCCTGTCCTGAATTACGTAAGTTGTTCTGAACAAAGAACATGACCTGTGGTCCGGGCATTGCCTCCATGGGTATGCTCACGATGGCTGCAGGGCATCCGCAGGGGGGTCGTGTGGACGACGGCTGCGTTCTCGTCGGAACCGACTTCTCACCGGGCGCTGCAGCGGCGCTGACGGAAGCGCGGCGGCTGGCCGACCGCCTGGGCTGCGAGGTCCGCGTAATCCATGTGGTGGAGTCGGGGCGCGCGGCGGAGTGGGCGCCCTCCGAGGATGCGCGCGGATGGCTGAGTGACGCGGCCCTGGAGGAGGCGGCGCTCGAGCTGCGGTTCGGTCGCGCCTGGATAGAGCTGGTGCGATGTGCCGATTCCTGTAGTCCGACCCTGCTCGTGGTGGGCAGTCACGGTGCCTCCGGCTATCAGCCGGTGACGGTGGGCACGACCGCCCAGAGACTGACGCTGAATGCGCGTCATCCCGTGCTGCTGGTGAGCCCGCGCCGCATCGGGCCGCGCAGGTGGTCGGGAGCGCTGCAGCTGTGAAGGGCGTTGTAAAGCTGGTAAGCCGGATCCGGCGGGCCTCGGCTGGAAAGGCGCGATCCTATACGGTCCGCGTCGTTCTGCCATCCCTCGCTCTGGGTATCGGGCTGAGCGGTTCGCGCGTCATACCTCCGAGTGACGATGCATCCGCCGGCGCCGAGGCACCGTTGGCTCCGGTCGTTCTGGATCGCTACCTCCTCCAACCCTACGAGCCTCCGCTCGGCGACAGCGCCCTCGCGCTGCTGCGCGCCGCGGTCCATGCCCGCGACGCGGGCGACGTCGCGCTCGCACGCGCCCGCTTCGAAGAGGTCGCCGTGCTCCTGCCGGCGTTCGCCGACTGGGCGTGGCTGCTGGCGGCCGATGCGGCGGCGCGCACCGGGGACATCGCGGCCACCCGTCGCCTGTTGCTGGCCGGCGACCCGGAGCTGGCGCGCGACCGCGGCTGGCGCGCTCTCGTGCGTGCGCACCGTGAGGCGAAGGACGTGAGCGGCGCAGCGCGCGTTGCTGCGGCAGCGGATCCCCGGCCGGCGGGAGAGCGCGTCGATGCATGGGTCACGCGCGGCGAGCTGTGGCTGCTCGCGGGCGACGCTGCACTGGCTCGCGAAGCGTTCCGGTCGGCCGCCGACAGCTTTCCTTCGGCCACCCGCACGGTCGACGCCGTCCGTCGCCTCTCCGGCATGACGCCACTGACACTCGACGACCACGCGCGCATCGGCCGGGTCTATTTGCGCCACGGCAACCTTGCGCGTGCGCTGACGAATCTCGATGCGTACCTGGAAGGTCGCGCTGGCACCCCCGACACGCGCAATGCGCTGCGTCTCGAGATCGGACGCAGCCTCTTCGAGCGCCGTGAGCACCGGCTGGCCGAGCAGCGCATGCTCCGGCTCGCGGCGCTGGACGTTGCACCCGAGCTCGCGGCCGAGGCACTCCTGATCGCCGGTCGCGCGCAGTACCGGGACGGCCGCAAGACACGCGGCAATGCGACGCTGGAAAGCGCTGTGGAGCGCACCGGCGGTGCAGGCCCGGTTGC
>CAYSGF010000164.1:0-1973 GCA_964430275.1 uncultured Gemmatimonadaceae bacterium | reverse complement strand
TTACTCCGAATTCCGCACTCCGAATTCCGCACTCCGAATTCCGCACTCCGAATTCCGCACTCCGAATTCCGCACTCCGAATTCCGCACTCCGAATTCCGCACTCCGAATTCCGCACTCCGAATTCCGAATCCCGATCACTCCGCACTCAGGTCATCACCTCCCAGCAACCCTCGCCACAGCCGCAACCAGGTCCTGATCCCCGCCCTGCCCGGTATACGTCACCCGCCCGGATGAATCGAGCAGGACGACGTAGGAGGTGGCCGGCGCGCGGAACGCCCGGGTCGCGGCGCCTTCGGCGTCGAAAAGGATGAGTCCTGGCACATCGTGGCGCTCGAGATGGCGCCGGATCGAGCGCGGGTTCTGATTGACGCCGACGGCGATCACCACGACTTCGACCGCATCGCCGTACCGCTGCATGACCGTCTGCATCGCGGGCTCCAGCTCTTCGCAGAGGGGGCACCATATGGCCCAGAACTCGAGCAGCACGGGCTTGCGACCGATGAAATCGCCGAGATCGACCGCATCGCCGTCGAGGTCTTCGAGGGTTACCGGCTGCGCCTGTGAGCCGACTGGCAGGCCGATGTCCTGCGCGAGCGCCGGCTGTGTGGAGCCGAGCGCCAGAGCACACGCGAAGATCCCGAATAGCGTTCGCTGTCCGCCTGTCGTCCAACTGCTCACCATGCCATACCTGCCTGGATGAAGTAGTACTGTGCCATCACCAGCATGATGACCCCTGCGATACGCTTCGCCCATACCATCCATCGCCCGGAGCGGGGCAGTCGCGCAAGCGTTCCGGAGAAAACTCCCACAACCACGAGGAGCGAGGTCATCCCGATCGAGAAGACGAGCAGGTACAGGAAGCCGAGAAGCGCGCTGCCCGTGGTCGACACCCATGTCAGCACCGCCGCGAACGCCGGTGCGCCGCACGGCGCGGCGACGATGCCGGATGTTGCGCCGAGCAGGAACACGGCCGGATAGCTGCCGCCACGTAATGTACCCGCCCAGGCGGTGAGTCGTGCCGGCGCGGCCACTGGTATGCCCCCCAACATGGCCAGGCCGAAGAGCAGGAGCAGGTTTCCGATCAGCAGCCGCGCCCAGAAACTGCTCGCCACGGTACCGAAGAGCTGCCCGGTCATGCCCGCGAGCACTCCGAGCAGGGCATAGAGCAGGGCGAGGCCGGCGACGTAGGTGAGCGTGAGAGAGACCACGCGTGACCGGGATGCGCCGGCGCCGGCAGTGCCGGTGATGATACCGGCCGTGATCGGGATCATCGGGTAGATGCACGGTGTGAGGCTGGTCAGCACTCCGGCGCCGAAGAGCGTTACGAGCGCCAGCAGCGGCCGCTGCTGGAGCGACTCGCCCAGCCCGCTCTGAATGAGCAACGCCATGACTGCGAAGGGATCCGGCATCGGGACTCACGGCTGGAGGTGGGGGAATCCTATACCCGGTTGCGGCGGCGGCCAAGCTGGCGGCATATCGAATGCAAGGACGCGGCGCGTCCTGCACCGATGTTCCTTTTGACGGAGCCGATCCGTGTTGCGACCGACAGCCCCGCACGTCCGTCTGGCCGCTGTACTCCTGTTCGCTGCGTCCAGTTCAGCCTGCGCCGGTTCGCCGCTGCCGGAGCCGGGCATACCAGGCGGTGTTGCCGTAGTCCCCGGGTTCGACACGCGCGTCTATCCGGGCGACGCCACCATGCGCGCGTGGCTCGAAGCGTCGCCGTACCGCTGGGTCGGCTACTACCTGTCCGCACCCTGCTACACCGGCACGTCGTGGCAGGGCACCCGTGACGACCTCGCAGCCATGGGCTGGGGCATTGCCGCAATCTTCGTCGGTGAGCAGGACTGGGACGCCATGCAGGCCGCCGACTCGACCATTGCGGAAGAGGGCGCGCGCTGTACGACCCGCAATCTCACACCGGAGCGCGCAGGCGTCGATGCCCTCGAGGCGGACAGCGTGATGGATGCGGAGG
>CAYSGF010000163.1:0-2803 GCA_964430275.1 uncultured Gemmatimonadaceae bacterium | reverse complement strand
GGCGTTCACGCTGCGCAACGGCTTCGAGTACGTGGAGCGCGGCATTGCGCGCGGCCTGGACGTGGACGACTTCGCGCCGCGGCTGTCGTTCTTCTTCGACGTGCACAACGATTTCTTCGAGGAGATCGCGAAGTTCCGCGCGGCGCGGCGCATCTGGGCGAAGCGGCTGCGTGACGTATACGGTGCGAAGAAGGAGGAGAGCTGGCGGCTGCGCACGCACGCGCAGACGGCGGGTGTGTCGCTGGTCGCACAGCAGCCGGAGAACAACATCGTGCGCGTCGCCTACCAGGCGATGGCGGCGGCGCTCGGCGGCACGCAGTCGCTGCACACGAACTCGATGGACGAGACACTCGCACTGCCGACCGAGAAGTCGGTGCGCATTGCACTCCGCACGCAGCAGATCCTGGCCTACGAGACAGGCATCGCGAACTCGATCGACCCGCTTGCGGGCAGCTACTACGTCGAAGCACTGACGGACGAGCTGGAGCGCGAAGCGGAGGAGATGTTCGAGGAGATCGAGCGGATCGGCGGCGTCGCCCGCGGCCTCGAGTCCGGCTACTTCCAGCGGGAGATCGCGCTCAGCGCGCAGCGCCAGCAGCGCGAGATCGAGAGTGGGGAGCGCGTCATCGTCGGGGTGAACGAGTTCACCGAGGGCGGCGGCGACGACCTCGACATCCTGCGGATCGACGACACGCCGGAGCAGCGGCAGCGCGAGCGGCTGGCGCAGCTGCGTGCCCGGCGCGACCCGGATGAGGTCGAGCGCACGCTCGCGCGGCTGCGCGACGCTGCGCAGGCGGAGGAGAACGTGATCGAGCCGATGCTCGACTGCGTGCGTGCCTACTGCACGCTCCACGAGATCCGGCACGCGCTGGAGGAAGTCTACGGCGCGTACCGGGAACCGCTCTTCTTCTAGCGATGGATCCCGCCAGACGAAGCTTGCTGGATGGGTGAAGAGCACGCCGTAGAGGCGCTCGGCATCGGCAGTATCCTGCTACGGCTAGGCGTCGCGCTGCTGCTGGTCGCGGCGAACGGCTTCTTCGTGGCGGCGGAGTTCGCGCTGGTCGGCTCGCGCCGCACCCGCATCGATGCGCTGGCCCGCACCGGCCATCGCGGCGCGAAGCTGGCGCAGTCCGCGATCCACCGTCTCGACCACTACATCTCCGGCACACAGCTCGGCATCACGCTCGCCTCGCTCGGGCTCGGCTGGGTCGGCGAGAGCACGATCGCCGCGATGCTGATCACGCTCTTCGACGGCGTGCCCGCACCGTTCGACGTCGTCGCGACGCACACGGTCGCGATCATCATCGCCTTCGCACTCATCACCTTCCTGCACATCGTCCTGGGCGAGCTCGCCCCGAAGTCGCTCGCGCTGCTTTTTCCGGAGCGCGTCAGCATGTGGACGGCCGGACCGCTGATCGTCTTCTCGCGCGCGCTCACGCCCTTCATCCGCTTCCTCAATGGTACGGCGAACCTGCTGCTGCGCACCGTCGGTTTGCGCTCACCGACGGAGATGGAGCGCGTGCACCGGCCCGAAGAGATCGAGATGCTGCTCACGCAGAGCTACGAGCACGGTCTGCTGCGTGAGGAGCCGGTCGAGATGATCCGGGGCGTGTTCCACCTGTCGGAAACGCAGGCGGCCGAGGTCATGACGCCGCGCACGCAGGTGATCGCGCTGGACGCGGACACGCCGCTCGAGGCGGCAGCGGACTTCATCCTCGAGAACGGTCACTCGCGCTACCCCGTGTTCGAGGAGACGATCGACCACGTGATCGGCGTCGTGCTCGCGCGCGACGTCTGGCAGGCACTGCGCACGGGTGGCAGCGAGCTGCGCGACGTCGTGCGGGAGGCGCTCTTCGTGCCCGACACGAAATCGATCGAGCACCTGCTGCGCGAGATGCAGGGGGGCGGTGTCCACATTGCGGTCGTGATCGACGAGTTCGGCGGTACGGCCGGGATCGTGACGATCGAGGACCTGCTCGAGGAGGTTGTGGGCGAGATCGCCGACGAAACCGACGAGGTGCCCGTCGGCTTCGAGCATACCGCGGACGGCACCGTCAGCTTTCGGGGCGCCGAGCCGATCACCGAGCTGAACGAGCTGTTCGGGCTGCGGCTGCCCGACGAGGATTACACGACCGTCGGCGGCTTCGTGCTCGGCCGGCTAGGCCGCCTGCCGCGCGTCGGCGATGAGGTCGTAATTCGTGGCGGGACCCTGCGCGTGCTGAACGTGAAGGGACGTCGCATCGAGCGGCTCTCGCTGACGCTGCAGCCGGGCAGAATGCCGCCGGGCGGCGATGACGCCGCCGCCGACGACCTCGAGCACGAGTCGCTGGAATGACGGCGGGCGCGCCCTGGTGGCGCACCTACTTCGACGACGTGTTCTTCCGCCTGCACGATCCGCTGTTCACCGAGCAGGAAAGCCGCCACGAGGTCGGGGCGATGCGCGAGCTGCTCGCGCTGCCGCACGGCGCGCGCGTCCTCGACGTTCCGTGCGGCTGGGGTCGCCATACCGCGCTCTTCGCCGAGGCGGGGATGGACACGTTCGGCGCGGACATCTCGATGGACCTGCTGCTCCGGGCGGAAGGCGACGAGCGGCCCCGGCGCGCGCGCTATGCCGCTGCCGACGTGCGCGCCCTGCCGTTCCGCGACGCCAGCTTCGACGCGGTCGTGAACGTCTTCACCAGCCTGGGCCTGTTCCTCGACGACGCCGAGGACATACGCGCCCTCGCGGAGGCGCGCCGCGTGCTGCGGCGCGGCGGTGCGCTGCTGCTCGCGAGCATGCACCGCGACGAGGTGATCGCCGCGT
>CAYSGF010000162.1:0-2106 GCA_964430275.1 uncultured Gemmatimonadaceae bacterium | reverse complement strand
ACGTGCGACCCTTTGCCTGCACGAGGGCTCCGCGACGGATCCGGCCGAGCTGCCCGACGATCCCGTCGACGGGCGAGGCCGCTGCCGCTGTGTCCTGCGGCCAGGTGCGGGCCCCGTCGCGGAGGCGTCGCACGAAGAACGAGTTCAGGGTGGGATAGGCATCGAGTGGCAGCTCTGCCTCGCTGATGTCGATGCCGACGCCGCGAGCGAACGCGCCGAGCAGGCGTGTGCGCATGAGCTCCGGCAGCGGCAGGTCCGCGAGACGGCCGAATCCGCGCGACAGTGCACCCTGCGGCAGGCGAGCGAGCAGCCCCAGCAGCACGCGCCACCGACCCGCGGGGACCTCGGGGGAGACATCCGGTATGCGTGGCGAAGCGGTCATGCCTCGCGGCGCAATGACCGCGCCGCGACCACGTCCCGGCACAGCTCGATCCAGCGATGCAGCTGTGTAAAGACCATGAACTCGTCATGGGCACGACGCTGTGCATTGCGTGCCCAGCGGGCGCGTTCGTCTGGCGAGGCGAGCATGCCGTACAGGGCGCTGGCAAGCTCATCGACATCTTCCGGGTCGCGGACCAGCCTGCCATGCTCGCCGTCCACGATCTGCGTGCGGGGCCCGCACGCCCGGGCGCTCGACAGCACGGCCACCCGCTTCCACATCGCCTCCGCGACCGTGAGACCGAACCCTTCGCGCAGGGAGTTCTGCACCACGATCGTGGACGCGCGCTGGAGCGCATTGACGATCAGTGCATTCTGCTCGCGCGATTCCATGGGCAGCAGAAGAATGGCGATGTCCTCCTGGACTGCCGCCGGCAGGCGCGCGTATTCGCCTGCGAGCTCCGTGAGGACTTCCGCCGACTCCGGGTCATCCGAGACCGCACCCATCGCAGGCCCTGCGAGGACGAGCCGGACGAGCTCGATGCGCCGGGCATGCTCGGGGTCCTCCGAGGTCATCCGCTTCAGCGCGACGAACGCCCGCATGAGCGGGAGAAACCCCTTCAGGCGATCCCAGCGCGAGACCTGCAGCACGATCGGTCTGCTCAGCAGGCCGAACTCACCGCCGTCCGATACGCTGACCGTCCGCCCATCGAAGCCGACTCGCTGCACGCGGTGCTCGAACGGGGGCGTGACCGTCGGACCGACCGTCGAGAGACCGGAGCTGGCCAGCAGGCAGACGATCCCGTGCAGGCTCAGCTCCCGGTTCTTGGGCGCCAGCGGATCGAGCGCAGGCCGGAGGATCGTCGAGCGCTCCGCCAGGAAGGGCGGAACGTACTCCGGCGCAGAGAAGATCACGCGCTCGCATGCGTCGGTATAGCGCCGCAGCAGGGACCATGCGGCCTCGGTCCGTGGCGTGCGCTCATCCAGTCCGATATGGCAGCGCCAGAGCACGTGAACATCCGCGCCGGCACGCAGCAGGGGCGCCATCGGCAGCGGCTGCGGATCGTGAATCACGACGATGTCGCCCGGGCTGATCCACTCGAGCAGCTCCTCGGCATTCGCGCGGTTCACCGCTTCGTAGAGTGCGATGTCACCGCTGTCGAGCTGCGGCTCGCCACTGTCGTGAATCAGGTTGTGGATCTGCTTGGTGAGCTCGAAGAAGCGCGGCTCATCGGCCTCCAGCACCACCCACTGCACATCGAGCTCGAGGTCGCGCAGAAGCGCGACCATCGCAGGCAGCATCTCGGCTACGCCGCCGCCCTGCTCGGTCGAATTGACCATCCAGAGGGTGCGTCCCTGCAAGTCGCGCGACGCAAGCCGCGCCGCGTCGCACAGCGCACGCACGGCGCCGGCGAGGTGGGCGACAGCGCCGTGCTCCGCGAGTCCCGGCTGCGGGGGAACCGCTATGATCCGCGCCACGAATGCTCCTCGATCCGGTCGTCTTCAGGTTTCCCGACGATCGGCCCTGCAATGATGGCGCCTCAAGGCCGATTCGCGGCGCCTGCGCCCCTCGCGATCTCCGCCTCGGCAGCGATGAAGCCGAAGGCGGCCCAGTTCGCACCGCCCACGATGCGCTCGAAGATCTCCTGCGCCCGCTGCGCATCCCCATTGTACAGGTACCAGTTTCCAACGCCATATCCGTACGTCGCGAGCTGCACCGCGTCGTCG
>CAYSGF010000161.1:0-8131 GCA_964430275.1 uncultured Gemmatimonadaceae bacterium | reverse complement strand
CGCCGGTCACCTTCGCGTCGCCCGGGTCGCAACCGCCGAGGGTCCGGCACTCGTCGACCAGGCCGGGACCGGCGGCGCGGTGGATGGCGCCGTCGACGCCGCCACCGCCGAGCAGCGACGAGTTCGCGGCGTTCACGATCGCGTCGACGGCCTGCTCCGTGATGTCACCCTGCAGCAGGGTGAGGCGGGTTCTGCCGAGGCGGTACTCGTCGGGCATCGATCGAGTCATCCTTCGAAGGAATCGCACACGAGCCCGCCCGCTCACCGCTCCAGCCCGCACCGCTGCCGCGCGCTGAGCGCATCCGCCGGCTCGTCCATCGTCGGCCACGCGAACAGGCGCGCCGCAGCGTCGCAGGCGAACAGGATCGCGGCGTCGTTCTCGACGTTCGCGAGCACGACGATCGTCAGCTCGTCGTCCGGATAATACGCGAGATGACTCGCAAAGCCGTCGATGCCGCCGGTATGGTTGTAGATCGTTCGGTCGAAGAAGCGGCGCACCTGCCAGCCGTAGCCGTAGTTCTCGCGGAACGGTGTGACGCTCGCTGCGACGAGCGTGGAGTCGAAGAGCTGCGCGGTGAGCGTCGCGCGCGCCCAGCGGAACAGGTCGGCGGCGCTCGAGAGCAGGCCACCGGCGGCGTAGGCTGCATGGTCGTCGTATTCGATGTTGCGCAGGCCGAGCGAGTCGTCACGAACGTAGCCGCGGACGCGACGGTCCATGACCGCGTACACGTCGTCGTACGCCATGGACGTCAGGCCGAGCGGCGCGAAGATCCACTCCTGCAGGACCGCCGCCCACGGCTTGCCGGTGACCTCCTCGAGCAGCGCGCCGAGCAGGACGTAGTTGAAGTTGCTGTAGGCGTACGCCGCTCCGGCCGGCGAGGCGAGCGGCTCGTCGGCTGCCAGCGAGCCCAGGACACGCCGCAGCTCGCCGGCCGTGTCCTCGACCGGGACCGCATCGAGATCGCCGAAGTGATCGGCGATGCCCGACGTGTGCGTCAACAGGTGCCGGACCGTGACGTCCGCCCAGCTGCGCGGACACGACGGCAGCAGACCGCAGACACGCGTGTCGAGGGTCAGGAGGTTGCGGTCGACGGCGACCAGCACGGCGGACGCAGTCACCGGCTTCGTCAGCGAGCCGATGCGGAAGCGATGATCCGCGTGCATGGGCACGCGCAGGTCGCGGTCGGCGAGGCCGTAGGCCGCCTCCAGCACCACCTCGTCCTGCCGCGCGACGAGGACGACGCCGCTGAACGCCGAGTCCGCGGCCGCAGCGTCGAACCAGGTCCGGACGCGGGCGAGGCCGTCGCGCAGGTCGGGCGTGGACGGCTCCTGCGGGTGGGCGTCGCCGGTGGCCAAGAGGATCGAGGCCAGGACTATGACGGCCACGCGAAGCAACGGCCCGCACCCGGTAGTGGTCATGCTGGCGTCTCCGCTTGTCGGCAGGTCGATGGGCGCATGTCGAAAAATGGGCGCGTCGTCCGTCGCACGGATGGGCCCGGTCATGGCCATTGCGACGCGCGTGACCGGCCAGCACCCTCGGGTTGTACGCCACCTTCGACAGAGGAGGCCGGCACCCTCGGGTTGCACGCCACCTTCGACACAGGAGGATACACACATGAAGCTGTTCACGCATCTCAACTTCGGCGGCAACTGCGAGGAGGCGTTCCGCTACTACGAGGAGCACCTGGGCGGGCGACTCAGCTCGATCATGCGGGTGAGCGACCTGCCGGCGGGCGTGCCGAAGCCGCCGGGCTCGCGCGAGACGGCGGTGATCCACGCACGCATGGACGTCGCGGGCGTCGAGCTGATCGGCAACGACATCCCGCCGGATCACTTCCAGCCGATCCGCAGCTCCTATCTCTACCTCGCCGCCGATTCCGCGGAGGATGCCGAGCGGATCATCGGCGCGCTGGCCGACGGCGGGCAGATCACGATGGCGATGCAGGAGACCTTCTTTGCGACGCGGTTCGCACAGGTGCGGGACCGGTTCGGAGTGCTGTGGACGGTGCTGCACGAGCGGGAGGGGTAGGCGGCTGCTTCGTCCGGATCGGTTTCAGCGCGCGCCGAATCGTCGGCACGTCATGCAAACGTCTGACCGCCCGCCTTACCGAACATTCCCCTCGATGCTGAACGTCACGATCTCGACGCCTCCTTCCTCATCGAACGCGAATGCCCAGATCGTGTCGCCGCGCGCACTCTGCAGCCGCGTTCCGGGCGCAGCCTCGACGACGCCGAGGTATTCGAGGTCGGGTGAATAGACGTCGTGCGTCGCGCTGGCGACGCCCCATGTGCGATCTGCCGGGTCGAATGGATTCGGCCGCTCGCGCTGCACCCACAGCCGACCGTCGGCGTCGAAGAGCAGCCGTCCGAACGGATGCGGAGACGAGGCAGGTGTGGCGCGCTGCAGGGCAGATGCGAGATGGAACTCGCGTCCGTCCCCGACGGCCGTATCCCCGCGCTCAGCGCGACGGAGCGGAAGCGGCTGCGTCGCACTGCACAGGATGCGCTTACGACCCGCGGCATCGCTGATTCGAATCAAGTACACGCCGGACGTGTCGGACACCGCAAGCTCACTGCTCGGACCGACGGCTGCGAGCAGACCCATTGCACCCGGAACCGGCACCCCAGGCAGGCTGAAGAGCGTCGGAACGGAGGTAGTCGCCACCGTGTCGACGCGCTGCGCGCCGCGCCGCACGCGCAGCAAATACTCCGACTGCAGCACTCTTCCGTCTCCTGCGGCGAGAGGTGCCGCGGCCGACGTCGCGAACACGGAGCCGTCGGGGCCGAGACGCGCCCAGGCGAGCTCGCCCGCGAGCTGGATCGGTCCGGAAAAGTCGCTCGTGACCGGCACCTCATCGACGACCGCACCCTCCTGCAGGTACAGGATGCGCGAGCGCATGAGATCGAAGATGCCGAGTGTGCTCCTGTCCATCCACGCGGCTGCCAGGGGCATGGCCACCGCGTTCGCGTCGTTGGCGGCACCGGTCCAGGTGCGGAGCCACGCGCCGTCGGCACCGATCACAGGCACGGATCGGCGCCCGAAGTCGACGACCGCAGCCCGTCTGTCATCCGCGATTACGAGCGCGACCGGCAGCGCGAGCGAATCGGCACCAGTGCGCCAGAGCTCGCGCAATGCCGGGGCGGCATCCCAGCGTACGGCGGGACCGGCTGCGACTACCTCCACGTCATCGACGTCGGCGCAGACCGACGGACGGGTCGTCGCATCGCAAGCCAGCAGCAGCAACGCGATGCCCACGCATACGCGCCCGCCCTCCATCTAGCTCTGCACTTCGTCCGCCACCGCTCGCACCTCGTGCAGGTCGATCGCGTAGCCGGCGCGGCACGGGACGAGCTCTCCTTCCACGACGTCGCCTTCCGGCTGCTGCGGTGCAGCGGTGAGCAGTCGGAGGCCGAGCCGTCCGGTGGGCGGCAGGCCGGCCCACGCATCGGTTATCCATGGGTACGCGCTGACGTACAGCGTGTCCGTGCCCGTACGCTGCCCATCCAGCAGCCGTTCGACGATGACGGCGCGCTCGAGCACGACTCGCCAGCGTGCGTATGTCTGCGTCACGCGGTTGCCCGGCACGCCGAGGACGGGCAGTTCACTCACCTTCGTGCCGGTTTCGCGGTACACGAATGCGACGACATCTTCCGGACCCGGCGGCATCGTCGTGCCGTCCAGTGCAAGGGGCACTCCACTCACGCGGAACTCGCCGCCGCTTGCGGGCCCGCGGCGGTAAACCCAGCCGTCGTCATCGACGAACACATTGGTGGCGTACGCCGCCACGCTGATCACGATCACCGGCGTCGCGTCCACGTACATCGGCACCAGGTCATGCGGCCCGAACGCACGGATCCAAAATGCAGGCATGTGTGCGGGAAGCGGCTCGAGATGGGATTCCGCGAAATAGGCGCCGCGGGGGCCCGGCCGCACGGCGTCCCAGTCGATAGGCGCACCGTGCGATTTCTCCGCGGAACCCGCGAGGCTCCCCGCGCCCGGGGGCACGATCACGTCCGGATTCGCGAGCCATGAGCGAACGACGCCGGCTGCGATCGTGACCGCCTCATCGGGAGAGACGATCGCATACGGTCCGTCGACTTCGGGATACGGGAAGCGGAAGTGCCCCTGCGCGTCCAGGTTTGCGAGCGCGGCGCCCGTGACGTAGGCACGCACATCGGGCGGTGGTGGCGGAGTGGGCCGCAGGTCGGGCCCGGTCGAGTCGGAGCATCCGGCGGCTGCGAGCAGCGCAGCGCACAGGACGTACGCCAGCTCTCGAGGCATGAGCACTCCACGTGGAAGAGCGGCCAGGTCGGCGAAGCCCTCACAATATAGTCCCGCCGCCCCTCGAAGGTCATAGTAAACACTTCCCCATCCTGCGACGTCCCACACGCAGGATCCCACCCACAGGCACGGGAGACGTGGGTATTGGACGAGCCGACGGCGGACGCGATTCGACGAGCGCAGGAAGGCGACGAGCTCGCGCTCGCGCGCGTCGTGCGCGCCGTCTATCCGCTGATGTACCGCTGGGCGCTGCTGCGCACGGCCGATCCGGACGATGCGGACGACGTCGCGCAGGCGGCGCTCGTGCTGGTGCATCGCCATCTGCCCGAATTCGGCTTCGGCTCGCGGTTCACGACGTGGCTGTACACGATCGTGCGTCGGGTTGCGCTGGACTGGCGCCGCGCGCACGGCCGGCGCGTCGCACGGGAACAGCGTTACGGCCGCGAGGTGCTGCACGACGCGACGCCCGCCGCCACCCGGCGAATCGACGTGGAGCGACGGCTCGCGCTGCTGCGCGCGGCGCTCGATTCGTTGACGCCGCGCCAGCGCGAGGTATTCGACATGATCGAGCTGCAGGGCATGGACGGCGGCGACGTCGCGCAGATCATGGGACTGTCCGCGAGCACCGCACGCGTGCACCTGCTGCGCGCGCGCCGAGCGGTGCGATCCTGGATGCTGGAGCATGATGGCTGAGACTTCGATGACGTGCGCGCAGGCGCACGAGGCGCTGCGCGCGGTGGATCCGGCAGAGCTGGCTGAGGGCGGGAGCGGTCCGCTGGCGGCTCACCTGCGCGGATGCGCGCCGTGCCGGCAGCAGGCCGCAGCGATCGTGCGTGGAACTGCCGCGCTGCGTGCGGCGATCGACGAGATCGTGACGGAGCGCGACGTCGCGCCACAGCAACAGCGTCGCGTCACGCGACGTCCGCTCCCGCGCATCCTCCTCCCCCTCGGCCTCGCCGCCGCACTTGCTGCGGTCATCGCCGTCGAGCGCGGGGTGATCCGCGTGCCGCGCGAGCCGGCGCTCGCGGACGTGTACCACCCGGAGCCGGTCGTGCCGACGTCGCCGGTGGTAAACGCGGTGGGTGGCGGGGGCGTCGCAGTGATGACGACGCCGAACCCACGAATCACGATCGTCTGGTCCTTCTGAGCGGAGCACGTCACATGCGATTCGCGCACGTCGCAACCCTCGTCGCAACCCTCGCCCTCCTGGCCGGTTGCGCCGACGAGCCCGGCGAGACACGGACGTTCACGCTCGCGCACATCGAGCCCGACGAAGCGCTGCTGCTCGTGCAGGCCTACGTGCCCGAAGGTCGGGGTACCATCCGGATGACGAGGGCGCCGTCGGCGCTGACGATCACGGCACCGGAAGCGCGCCTGCAGCAGATCGAGGAGGTGCTGCGCACGCACGATCGGCCGACGCCCGACGTGCAGCTGCGCTTCCAGATCATCGAGGCCGACGGCTTCACGGACACGGATCCGGCGATCGCGGACGTGCAGCAGGCGCTGCAGCAGGTGTTCCGCTTCTCCGGCTACCGGCTAGGGGGCGAGGCGGTGGTGCGGGTGCGGGCGCCGAGTGCGCTCCGGCAGCAGGTCATGATCGGCGACGAGCCGTACCTCCTGGACGGCACAGTGAACCGCGTGCTCGAATCGGCGGACGGCAACGCGGCCGACCTCGGTGTCCGGCTCTCGGGTCCGTCGGGCGAGCTGCTCAGCACGTCGGTCACGATTCCCGACGGCCAGGTCGTCGTCGTCGGCTCGGCGCGCTCACAGGCGGCCGGGCGAACGCTGATCCTCGTCGTACGGGCGCAGATCGGTGCGGGCGGGGATAGCGCGGACGCGGATGGGGCGGATGGCGCGGAATCGTGAGGGGGCGGGGCGTGACCGCTCTCCAACTGCAGCGGTGACGCGATTCAGCTCCGCATTGACGAGCTCGGTGTCGACGTGGCAGCCGTCGTCGGTGTCGCCGACGCGCACGTCCGACAGCGTCCAGGGCTCGTAGCCGGCGACGTCGACGCTCACCGCGTAGGTGCCGCGCCGCTCGTGCGCGAAGCCGAGCAGCACCTCCTGCTCGAACAGCGAACGCGAGACATCGACGGAATCGGCGTACGCGCCGTCGCGCACGATCACGCGACCGGTGTCTGCGGCGGGCGGCAGGTCGGTCGATGCATCGACGATCCGGACGGCGATGGCCGGGCGGGCTTCCAGTGTGCACGCCCGGTCGATGCCGAGGACGTCGCACGCGCCGAGAAGGAGTGGGGTCAGGAGCAGGAGAACACTCGTTCTTCTCATCTATGCCTCGCCGTTTGCCATGCAGGTTCGTGACACGTTTCGTCGGGCAATATAGCACCGGCCAGACCAGGGTAGCGCAACGGCACTGCGAGTCCGCGCGCGCGTGTCGGTAACTCGGCACGCGTGCGGCGCGCAGCGACGCGTGTGGAGTTGACCACAATAGTCGTGGGTAACACTGCAATGGTCGGTCGAGGGGAACAACCAGTGCAGACTTAGCCACGATAATCGTGGGTAACTCTGCATTCGTTCGAATCATCGCGGCAAGTGCAGACTTACCCACGAGGATGGAGGTCCTGGCGCGTCGCTCGGCACCCCATGCTCGTGCCCCGCGTTGCGCTCATCAGGCGGCCCGTTCTTGCGGTCATGTATTCCACAATCAGTGCTCGCGGATTCGCACCACGAATTCGTAGATCGGGTGTTGCAGGCTCGCGTCGTCACCCGCCGCCGTGAACCAGTACCCCGCCTCGCCGCCCAGCAGCACGCGGTCGCCACCGGAGACGCTGATCTCGAAACCCGCGATTGCCGCCGCACCGTTCTGTGCATCGATCGTACACGCGTTGTAGTACAGGGTGCTGCCGCAGCCGACGCGGCCGAGCAGACCAGCGAGATAGATCGCGCCGTGGTCGGCGCGGGCCAGGTCGGCGCGCAGTCCGGCGGCGAGAATGGTTCGTTCCGCAAGGAGGCCCTGCGCGCGGATGGCGAGATGCACGCGGTCGGCGAGCGGGATCTCGACGCCGATGCCGAGGCCGTGCGCACCGAGGAAGAGGGTGGCCGCGCGGGACGCGCCATCGCGCGCGGTGTCCTGCTGTGATTCCGCCTCCTGCGCCTGGACGGGCGCCGCGACCAGCATGAGCAGCAGCGCAACGGCAGCAGGAGCGACGACCGCCGCGCCTGTGCGCCGCATCACCGGGAGCGCAGCGTCTGCGCGATGTGCAGCAGCTGCTGGCCGAGCGAGTACTGGCCGGGGCTGGGGCGCCAGCTCAGGTCGTCGTCGGTGATCATCTCCAGGACCTCGAGCGTAACCGCGAAAGCGCTCCACGTGCTCCTGCAGATCCTCGAGCTCGGTTCTCGTTTTGATCGTTCCCTTGCTGTCGCGCTGCCTACCGCGCGTCCAACGGTTCCGCAAACACCGCGATCATCGTCCTGATCCCGTCCACGAAACTCCCGACGCGCAGGTTCTCGTTCGGGCTGTGCTGGTTGTTGTCGGGGTTCACGGTCGGCACGGTGACGGCGGGTACGCCGAGCGTCTGGACGAAGGGCGAGATCGGGATCGAGCCGCCGGACGTGCGGATGCGGATCGGCTCGCTGCCGTGTAGTCGCGTGAGCGCGCGCGTGAGCCAGACGCCGGGCGGCGAGTCGAACGCGGTGCGGTACGCGGCGTACGCGACGTTGCTGTCGAGCCGCACGATGCGCGGATGCGCGAGCCGCTCCTGCTCGGTCGGGTCGCGATCCGTGATGACGTGGAAGCCCTGCGCCTCGATGTGCCGGCGGAGCAGCGCGAGCAGCCGCGCGGGGTCGCTCTCCTTCACGAGCCGGATGTCGAGCTCGGCGACGGCCGTA
>CAYSGF010000160.1:0-5495 GCA_964430275.1 uncultured Gemmatimonadaceae bacterium | reverse complement strand
CGCGGCACGCTCGACGTCCTCATTCTCCGCACCCTCAGAGCCGGCGAGCTGCACGGGTATGCCGTGGCCGCCGCGCTCGAGCAGCGAAGCGGCGGGGTGCTGCGGATCGAGGACGGCGCGCTCTACCAGTCGCTGCACCGCATGGAGTCGCGCGGCTGGGTAGACAGCGTCTGGGGCCATGCGGACAGTGGCAAGCGCGCGAAGTTCTACCGTCTCACGCGCGACGGCGCGCGGCAGCTGGAGCTGGAGACGGAGAACTGGATGCGCTATGCGGACGCTGTTTTCCGCGTGCTGCAGCCGGCATGAGGGAGTGGCGCGATCCGTTCCGCCACATTCGGCGCAGCACGCGCCGCATCCGGGGCGAGCTGGACGAGGAGCTCGCCTTCCATCTGGAGATGCGCGCGCGCGAGCTTGAGCGCACCGGGCTGTCACCGACGGCGGCGCGCGCGGAGGCGCTGCGTCGCTTTGGCGACCTGGCACAGACACGTGCAGTCTGCACGGTGGCCGATCAGCGAAAGGAGCGGCGGATGCGCAGGCAGGATTTCGCGGCGGACCTGTGGCAGGACGTGCGGTTCGGGATGCGTCAGATGCGACGTCGACCGGCCTTCGCGCTGCTCGCGGTCGCGACGCTCGGCATCGGCATCGGCGCGAACACGGCGATCTTCAGCATTGCCGATCACATTCTGCTTCGCCCTCTGCCGTACGCCGGTTCCGACCGTGTCCTCACCGTGTGGGAGACGGACGAGCGCACGAGTGCGACGCGCATGGGGCCGTCGGCCGGGGACTTCCACGACTGGCAGGAGCGCTCGCGGTCGTTCTCTTCCTGGGGTCTCGCGGAGCCGTACGGCTTCGACCTGACGACGTCCCTGCCGCCGGTGCCCGTGAGTGCGTTCCTCGTGACCGGCGGCTGGTTCGAGGCGCTCGGCGTCGAGGCGCTGCTCGGCCGCACGTTCACGGAGAATGACGTCGCGAGCGATGCAGCGGTCGTCGTCCTGTCCTACGACTTCTGGCAGGAACGCTTTGCGGGCGACCCCGCAATCGTCGGCCAGCCGATCTCGCTGGACAACGAGGCGGTCACGGTGATCGGCGTGCTGCCGGCCGGCATCGACTACCCCGAGCGCACGGCAGTCTGGGCGCCGAAACAGCTCCGCACGAATGCGCTGACCGACCGCCGCTCCAACTACATGTACGTCGTCGCCCGCCTCGCCGACGGCACGACCGCCGGCACTGCGCTCGCCGAGCTGCACGGCATCGCGCAGCAGCTCGGGCGCGAGTACCCGGCATCGAACGCAGCGACCGGCATCGACGTCGCACCGCTCGAGGAGCACCTGCTCGGCCCGGTGCGCCCTGCCCTCCTCGTCCTGCTCGGCGCCGTCGGCCTGCTGCTGCTGATCTCGTGCGCGAATGTCGCAGGGCTGCTGCTCGCGCGCGATGCCGACCGCGCGCGCGAGTACGCGGTGCGCGCGGCACTCGGCGCCGGCCCGCGTCGCATCGGCCGCCAGCTGCTGGCCGAGAATTTTGTCCTCGCACTCGCCGCAGGACTCACCGGCCTCGCCCTCGCCTGGGTCGGCGTCCGCGCGTTCACCGGCCTCGCGCCGGCGAACCTGCCGCGCGCAGAGTTCGTGACACTCGACGGACGCGTCGTCCTGTTCGCGCTCGGTGCGACGCTCGCGACCATGCTGCTCTTCGGCCTGCTGCCGGCACTGCGCGCGACGCGCACCCGCGCCGACGGTGCACTCGCCGGCCGCGGCACCGCCGCAGGCGTCGGACGACAGCGGCTCGGCAGTGCGATCGTCGTTGCAGAGGTCGCACTCGCACTCGTGCTGCTCGTCGGCGCCGGCCTGCTCGTGCGCAGCTTCGCGGCCCTGCTCGACACGGACATCGGCTTCGCGACCGAAAACCGCGCGACCGTGCAGACGTTCATCTGGGACCGCAACCCGACACCCGAGCAGCGGCTCGTGCAGGCACGCGCGATCGCGGACGCCATGCGCGCGACGCCCGGCGTGAAGACCGTCGGCATCACGACCGGCGCACCGTTCCATCCGCACCGGATCGATGCCGAGAGCACGCTGAACATCGTCGGTGTGACCGCGACGAACCCCGGCGAGGAGCAGCGGGTGACGACGCTGGTGGCATCGCCGGAATACTTTCCCGCAATCGGCATGCGGCTCGTGCGCGGCCGCCTCTTCACCGAGCACGACAATGCCAACGCACCGCGCGTCGCGATCATCAATGAGACGACCGCCCGTCGCTACTTCGGCGACCTCGACCCGATCGGCCGGACCGTGACGTTCGGCGTGATGGGCGCACCCGTCGAACGGGAGGTGGTCGGCATCGTCGGCGACACGAGGCCCATCCGCCGCGACCTCGAGCCCGGACCGGAAGTCTTCGTCCCCTTCGCCGAGGTCGGCAACGGCAGCCTCACGTTCGTCATCGAGACCGAGACCGATCCCGCTGCCATGCTGCCCGTCCTGCAGCAGCGCATCTGGGACGTCGACCCGGCCCAGTCCGTGTACTTTGCGGCGACCATCGAGCAGCTCATCGGCGCCACCCTCGCCGCGCGACGCTTCAACCTCTGGCTGCTCGCCGCATTCTCCCTCATCGCCCTCGTCCTCGCCGCGACGGGACTGTACGGCCTGATCACCTTCGCGACCGAGCGCCGCATGCCCGAGCTCGGCGTGCGCCTCGCCCTCGGTGCACGCCCCGCCGACCTCACCCGCATGGTCGTCCGCGACGGCCTCGCTTTGGCCGCACTCGGCACCGGCATCGGCCTCGTCGTGGCGTGGTGGCTGTCACGTCTCCTGAGCGGCATGCTCTACGGTGTGACCGCCGCCGATCCGGTCACCTACGCGTACATCGCGCTGCTCATGCTCGGCGTGGCCGCATTCGCGGCATACCTGCCCGCACGCCGCGCGGTCGGGCGGGATCCGCTAAGGACGCTACGCACCGAATGAGGGCGGGTGTGGGTGGAGGCGTGAACGGCGGGTGTCGGGTGATGGGTGGGCGTGGTGGGTGCGGACACTACGGGCAACACGGCGGGCGGGGATTTCAGTGGATCGGGAACGAGGGCAGTCCTGACCCCATAGGTACGGCCGTACGATCCGATTGCCGTACGCGCAATCCGGGCAGCATGAAACGGATCGACCTGCCGTAAGCAGCAGACAAAGTGACTCTTCGCTGATTCGGGTCGGTTGCCCTGCCCGGTGTCAGGACGAGGGAGTCTGAGCCCCGATTCCGCCGCCGGCGCGCGCCTGGCGGTCACCGGGCCACCAGTGCGGCGCCACGCATGATCGTGCGCGCGGACGCTTGGCGCCGTGCCGGTCATTTTGACCGGTAAGACGCCACGCATCCGGCGGGGCAGCAGATGGTTGGCGGCCGACCGGTCATTTTAACCCGTAAGACGCCAAGTACCCTCTGCGTCGAGCATGCGTGGCGGCTGAGCGGGCTGCAGTCCGCGCCAGCGCCGCCGCCAAGTGCACCCGAGGCAGGCGTCCACGAAAAACAGCGAGGAGCGAAAATAGACCCCCACCCGACGTGCACCCGATTCGTCCTCACCCACCACGCCCACCCATCACCCGACACCCGTAGTTCACGCCCCCACGCTCGCCCGTAGTTCAGCCCCCACCCGCCGTTTACGCCGAGGCCTTACCGAACTCCCTCAGGAACAGCCGCTCTCCTTCCGTCGAGCCGATCAGGATCAGCTCCGCGTTCGCGCCGGATGGCAGTACCATGTTCGGCTCCGGGTTCACGAACACCTCGCCTTCACTCTCGATCGCGATCACGCTGCAGCTCGTCTTCTCGCGGATGCCACACGACCTGAGCGGCTGGCCGACGAGGTCGCGGGGGACCGGGCGGCGGAAGACGTCGAGGCCTTCGGCGATCATGACCAGGTCGTCGCGCTCGAGCAGGTTGTAGACCGCGTTCGCGCCCATGGACGCGTAGCTCATGACGAAGTCGGCGCCCGCGCGGTGCAGTGTCGACACGTTCCGCTCGAGGTTCGCGCGGCTGATGATCTGCATGTCCGGACGCAGCTTCCGGCAGTAGATCGTGAGGTAGATGTTCGTCGCGTCGTCGGCGGTCGTGATCATCGTCGTGGGTGCCTCGTCGATGCCTGCGGTGCGCAGGATCTCGAGGTCCGCGGCTGAGCCGATCACGGTCTTCGCGGGCAGCCGCACGCGCTCGGCGTTCTGCTCGACGATGCGGTAGTCGATGCCGCGCGACGTGAGTGCGCGCGCGGCCGCGCGCCCCACGCGGCCGCCGCCCAGGATCAGCACGGGCGCATCGGCTAGATTGTAGATGGCGGTGAGCTCGGCGAACTTCGCGAGCTGTTCGTTGCTGCCGGCGAGCACGAGCACGGTCGTGGGGTCGAGCGGGCGGTCGGGTCGCGGCACCTCGAACCGGCCGCGCTGCCACAGTCCCACGACCGTCAGGCCCGTCGCCTGCCGCAGCCACCCGTCGCCCAGCGTCTTGCCGGCCATCGGGGTACCCGAGATCGGCGACTCCGCGATCACCAGCTCGTCGAACCGCCCGATGATGTTCGCGCGGATGTCGCCGGCGACGCTGCGCCGCGCGAGCGACTGGCCCAGCATCTCCGTCAGCTTCAGCACGTGCGTCGAGCCAGCCAGCTCGAGGACGTCAAAGGAGTCCTCCGAGCGCGCAAACGTGATGATCGGCACGTCGCCGTCCAGCTCGCGCACCGTGAACGCAATGTTCGTGTTCATGTAGTCGTCCGCGGTCGCGACGACCATGGCAGCGACGTCCGCGCGCATGCGACGGTACGTTTCCTGGTTGTCCCGCTCGCCGACCACGACGTTGATCCCCTGGTCGAACAGCTCGATCGCCTTGTTCAGGTCCTCCTCCAGCAGCCAGTACGGCCAGCGGTGTGCACGCAGCCGCTCGATGAGCGCGAGCGCGACCGGATCCGCATTCGTCAGCAGCACGTGGCCGTGCGTGTCCGGCGGCAGCTCCCGCGGCGCCCGCCGCCGCCGCTGCGCCTCCAGCCACGGCGCATAGAAGAACTCGATGAACGTGAACGGCAGCACGACGAGCAGGAACACGACGCCCGACAGCAGCACGACGACCGAGAAGAACCGACCCGCATCGCTCTGGAACGTGATGTCGCCGAACCCCAGCGTGGACATTACCGTGAGCGTCCAGTAGAACCCGGTCCACCACGAATGCCTCTGCCCTTCCGCCTCCATCAGGATGTGGAACAACACACTGAAGAGGATGACGAGCCCGACCAGGATCGCGAAGAAGCGCAGCAGCAGCCGCAGGTTCCGCTTGCTGTCACCGCTCTGCGCGATGGCCATCACCTGGGACGTCAGGAACTTCATTCTTCGGCCTCGATCAGTGGGTGGAGCATGGACTTAGGCAGAGCGATCATCGTAAACAGCAGCTGATGTGTACATGTCCCTGCAGAAGCATCTTCCACACGTCTGCACACTCACGAGTCATCCTCGGCATGTGGCAGCGTCCGCGGCAACCGTATCGAC
>CAYSGF010000159.1:0-6242 GCA_964430275.1 uncultured Gemmatimonadaceae bacterium | reverse complement strand
GGACGCGGTCGCTCACGAACGTGCCCGCACCGATCCGCGTCTCCACGAAGCCCTCGGCACGCAGCCGCTCGTATACTGCGACCACCGTGTTGCGCGCGACCTGCAGCCTGCGCGCAAGCTCGCGGCTCGACGGCAGCGCCGAGCCCGGACGCAGCCGACCCGCCAGGATGCCATCCCGGATCTGTCGGTACGTCGCGCCGCCCACGTGCCCGTGCGCGCTCAGCGTGATGTGCAGGTCCATGCCGGCTCCCTGCGCGTGCCTCCTCGCCGCGTCACCCTTCTCCGTCGAGCCGCGGGCGCCGTCAGCGACTCGGCGGCGCGTCCAGCTTCGTGTCGATGGCGATCCAGTTCACTTCCTCAGCCCCTCGATCCGCCCCGAGGGACCCTCCACCTCGAGCTCGACCAGATTCGCACGGCCGTCGAGCACCGGCCGCACCACCGACGTGCCCTCGTACTCGGCCCACTCCTCCGAGCCGGTGAGCGGTGCAACGAGGAGCCGGAGCTGCGTGCGCCACGTGCCGAACTCGAAATCGAAGTCGCTCGCGCCGCTCCGCGTTCCGGAAGCCGAGGCATCGACCTGGGCCACCAGGCCGGCGGGCTGCGCGCCCGCCACCGCGACACACGCGAGTGCGGCGAGCAGGCCGAGTCGCCACGTGCTCATCCTCTGCTTCATGATCGCCGAACCCTGTGATCGCCGAGCCCTGTGATCGCCGCGTGATCGCCGACGTGGCGATCGCCGAACCCTGTGATCGTGCCGGAGCACCCGCGCAGAATCTGGATCCCGGCTGGACCGGTCGCAACGGCCAATTCATGCGAAATCTACTGGTCCACTTCGCGTGTGAACGGCCGGCGGCGCGCCACCCCCCCGGAACCGGACCAGTCGGTCGAGTCCGAATTGGCGCTTCCACGGGGTCGGCCACTGGCTTAGGCTCGGGTAGCTCCTGCGCCACGTCACGTGCGGTGACTATGCCGGCCGGAGTGGCAGGAATCCCCCAGGGAATGGCGTTCATGAATACGAGCACCGTCTCGCTGGCCGGACGCATCGTGTTCGCGCTCGCGATCACCGCGTTCGGCACGCTGTGCGTGGCCTACGGCGACTTCCTGAGCGCGCTCCAGCCGGTGCCCGCGTCGATCCCGGCCCAGCGCCTGCTCGCCATTGCGACGGGCGTGCTCCTGCTCGGCGCGGGCCTCGCGATTCTCGTGGATCGCGGCACGGGCCGCGCGGCGCGCCTGCTGATCGTGTTGTTCCTGTCGTGGATTCTGCTACTCCACATTCCGAGCGCGTTCCTCGAACCGCGCCTGCTGCGCTCTCCCTGGTGGATCCGCACGTTCGAAACGGTGGCACTCACGGGTGCGGCAGTGATCCTGGCGGCGGGCGCGCGCCCGCCGGTTCCTGCAAGCTGGCTGCGCGCCGGGCGCATTGCGTATGGAGCTGCGCTGCCCGTGTTCGGCACGCTCCACCTGATCTATCCCGAGAGCGTCGCCGCGCTGATCCCGCCGTGGTATCCGCTGCCGATGTTCTGGGCGTACTTCACGGGCGTTGCGCAGATCGCCGGCGGCATCGCGATCGCCGCGAACGTGCTCCCGCGCCTGGCGCCGGCACTGGCGGGCGTGATGTACGGCTCCTGGGCGCTCACGCTGCACGTCCCGCGCATCTGGTGCCAGGCCTTCGGCCCGTGCCAGCTGATGCCGGAAGTTGCGGGACTCGAGAGCCTGCGGCCCGGGCTCACGAGCCTGTTCGTGGCCGTCGGCATGTGTGGTGCAGCGTGGATCGTCGCAGGCAGAACTGCGAGTGGTGCGGTCGAGCACCGCGACGACCCGATCGTGGAAGGGTCATACGTCAGGACGTGACCGATCGACACCTGCGCAGCGCACGGCACATGACCGCCACACGACGGGAGGCCTGACATGGCCAGACGTGCAACGACGGACGAGAAGGAGCTGCTGGCCCAGGAGCACCGCTTCTGGGATGCAATGGCGAACAAGGACGCCGCGCGTGCGGCAGCGATGACGGACGACGCGTGCATCGTCGTCGGCGCACAGGGCGTGTCAGCCATCGACGGGCGCACGATGGCGAAGCTGACGGAGGAAGGCTCGTGGGCGCTCGAACGCTACACGTTCGACGAGGAGTCCGCACAGGTACGGTTCCTCTCGGACGACGTGGCGATCGTGGCGTACAGAGTGGACGAGCAGGTCACCGTGGACGGTGAGTCGCTGCCCGTCGCCGCCAACGATTCATCGGTCTGGGTGCGTCGGAACGGCGAATGGCGCTGCGCGCGGCACACGGAATCGCTGGTGGGCGATCCGTACGGGCGCGATCGCAGGGGGTGAGGGGGAGTTCGGTGATGGCCTCATGCCATCCCGCTGGGCAGTCTAGCCCCTGCTGCGCGCGCGAGACGCTCCTGCGTGTTGTCCATTGCCAGGGGCGTCAGCCATAGCACTCCCCTCAGGTCGGCATCGAGATGTTCGATGACCTTGCGCAGGTGCCGTCGCAGGTCGTGCTTCCGGTCGTGGTCGAAAGCCTCGAGCGCCGCGTCGAGCAAACATCCAACTGCGGTGCGGCGCGTCCGATATGGCGATGCGACGTCGTAGACCTCAGCGCCGTCGCCGAGGATCGCCTCCAGATCCGCGGTTGCCCGCTCGAGGTCCGTGGACGGCTCGAAGCCAGAGTGATCCAGGTGATAGGCCAGCTCATCGAGGTAGCTCATCAGCGGGCGCCTGATGTGCGATGCCGGATCGAGAGCCTCGAACGCCTGTTGTATGATGTGAATCGTCCACATGGTTCTCGCCTCACCAGTTCGCTCGGCTGCAACGCCGTTCCGGCTCGGAAATTTCTGCGAATCACAAATAAACGGATGCGAAACGCGACGAGTCTGCCGACCGTCGCGTTTCATGAGCGCCATCGCTCGGCATGACTGTAGGTGGCAGCAGGACTTGCGGCCTGCGTGCCTATGTCGAACACCTGTCTCTATCCTGGCTCACCCACCCACTGCATTCACCATGTCGAAGATCGGCAGGTACATGGCCACGATCATGCCGCCGACCACGGTACCGAGGAACACGATCATGATCGGCTCCATGGCGGCGAGCAGTGCTTCCACGGCGGCGTCGACTTCCTCGTCGTAGAAGTCGGCGATCTTGGTCAGCATCTCGTCCAGGCCGCCGGTCTGTTCACCGACGTTGATCATGGACACGACCATGGGCGGGAAGACGCCGGACTTCTTGAGCGGCTCGGAGATCGTCTCACCGCCGGCGATCGAGGCACGCGACTCCATGATCGCGTCGTGCAGCACGCGGTTGCCCGCTGTGCGCGCCGTGATCTCGAGGCCGTCGAGGATCGAGACGCCGGAGGCGACGAGCGTGCCGAGCGTACGCGTGAAGCGCGCGATCGCGGACTTGCGCTGGAGCGGGCCGAAGACGGGCGCCTTGAGGAGCGCGCGGTCGAGCACGAGCTGACCGTTGTCCGTCTTGTAGTAGCGCTGCATGAGGATGATGAACATCGCAATGCCGAGCAGGAACGCCCACCACTTCGCCTGCAGCAGCTCCGACATGTTGATGACGAGCTGCGTCATGGCGGGCAGTGGCACGCCCGCGGCCTCGAACATCGTCTGGAAGGTCGGGATCACGAAGATGAGCAGGATCGCGATCGCGCCGACGGCCACGGTCATGATGACGGCCGGGTAGACCATCGCGCCCTTGATCTTGCGCTTGAGCGCGTCGGCCTTCTCGAGGAACGTCGCGAGGCGCAGCAGGATCGTGTCGAGGATGCCGCCGGCCTCACCGGCCGCGACCATGTTCACGTACAGATCCGTGAACACCTTCTCGTGGCCGCGCATCGAGTCGGCCAGCGTCTGGCCGGATTCGACGTCGTAGAGCACCTCCTCGATCACCTTGCGCAGCGCCTTGTTCTCCGACTGCTTCGCCAGGATGTCGAGCGACTGCACGAGCGGCAGGCCGGAGTTGATCATCGTCGCGAACTGGCGCGTGAAGATCACGATATCGCGCGTCTTGATGCCGGTGCCGAACGTGATGTTCATCCCCGCCTGCTTCTGCTCGACCTTGACGGGGATGAGCTTCTGCCGGCGCAGATAGCCGACGACCTCGTCGCGCGTGGGGAGCTCGATCTCCCCTGCGGTCAGGTCGCCGTTCAGGCCTCTGGCGGTGTACGCGAAAGTCGGCATTTCCGGAACTCCGTGATCATCAATGGATTACTGCGGGCCCGGGCCCTGGGCCCGGGCCTGGGCCCGCCTTTACTTTGCTGCTCCCTCCGGCATCTGCTCGCCGCTCATGCGCAGGAACTCGTTCGGATCGTGCGAGTGCTGCAGGCAGTCCTCCAGCGTGACCTCGCCGCCGATGTAGAGCTGGTAGAGCGCGTCGTTCATCGTCTGCATGCCGTACTTCTTGCCGGCCTGCATGATCGAGTAGATCTGGTGGACCTTGTCGTCGCGGATGCAAGCGCGGATCGCGGGCGTGCACACCATGATTTCGCAGGCGGCGACGCGGCCGCCGGACTTGCGCGGCAGCAGCGTCTGCGTGACGACGCCCTCGAGCACGAAGGCGAGCTGCGCGCGCACCTGCGACTGCTGGTTCGACGGGAACACGTCGATGATGCGGTTGATCGTCTCGGCGCACGAGTTCGTGTGCAGCGTCGCGAACGCGAGGTGCCCGGTCTCGGCGATGGTGAGTGCGGCACCGATCGTCTCGAGGTCGCGCATCTCACCGATCAGCACGACGTCCGGATCCTGCCGGAGCGCGTACTTGAGCGCGGCGGCGAAGCTCTTCGTGTCGGCGCCGATCTCGCGCTGGTTGACGATGCAGCCCTGGTGCTTGTGGACGAACTCGATCGGGTCCTCGACGGTCAGGATGTGCCCACGCTCCTCGCGGTTGATCTTGTCGATCATGGCGGCGAGCGTCGTGGACTTGCCGGAGCCGGTCGGGCCGGTGACGAGCACGAGGCCGCGCGGCTTCTCGGCAAGCTTCGTGATCGTGCTGGGCAGACCGAGCTGGTCCGCCGTCTTGATCAGGAACGGGATCTGCCGGATGACCATGCTCACGCAGCCGCGCTGCTTGAAGACGTTGCCGCGGACGCGCGAGAGGTTCTGAATGCCGAAGGAGAAGTCGAGCTCGTCCTCGGTCTCGAAGCGCTTCTTCTGCGACTCCGTCAGGATCGAGTAGGCGACGGCGAGCGTCTCCTTGGGCGAGAGCTCGCGCTCGAAGGTCGCGTTCGTGATCTGCCCGTCGATCCGGTACTTCGGCTTCTCGCCCGCCGTGATGTGCAGGTCGCTGGCGCCGCGCCGGATCATCTCGTCCAGCAGGGCGCGCAGGTTGATGCCCTGCTGCTGCGCGGGTGCGGACGTGGGCATGGCCGTGGTCGTGCTCATTATGCTGCAGTCTCCTTGATGACTTCCTCGAGAGTCGTAACGCCGCGCGACACCTTCTTCATGCCGTCCATGCGCAGCGTAAGCATTCCTTCCTTGAGTCCCTGCTGGCGCAGCTCGTCGGACGAGGCGCCATGCATGATGAGCTTGCGCAGCTCCGGCGACATGGCCATGACCTCGTACAGGCCGGCACGCCCCTTGTAGCCGCTGGCGGCGCACTTGTCACAGCCCTTGCCGCGGTAGAACGTCAGCTTCCGGTCCTGCGCGGTCACACCGGCCGCGTCGAAGTAGTCATCCGTGTAGGTGACCTCTTCCTTGCAGCCACTGCAGATCCGGCGCACGAGCCGCTGTGCGGTGACGCAGTTCAGTGCGGCCGCGACGTTGAACGGCTCGAGACCCATGTCGATGAGACGCGTGATCGTCGACGGCGCGTCGTTCGTGTGCAGCGTCGAGAGCACGAGGTGACCCGTGAGGGCGGCCTTGATCGCGATGCCGCCGGTCTCGATGTCTCGAATCTCACCGACCATGATGATGTTCGGGTCCTGGCGCAGGAACGCCTTCAGCGCCGCGGCGAACGTCATCCCGATCTCGTTGCGGACCAGCACCTGGTTGATGCCGTAGATGTTGTACTCGACCGGGTCCTCGGCCGTCATGATGTTGACGTCCTCGTTGTTCACCTTCGAGAGCGCCGAGTACAGCGTCGTCGTCTTGCCGGAACCCGTCGGCCCGGTGACCAGCACCATGCCGTACGGGTTCATGATCGCGTGCATGAAGTCCTTCTCGGCCTTCGGCTCCAGGCCGAACTTCTCGAGGTCGAGCGTCAGGTTGCTCTTGTCGAGAATACGGAGCACGATCTTCTCGCCG
>CAYSGF010000158.1:0-4496 GCA_964430275.1 uncultured Gemmatimonadaceae bacterium | reverse complement strand
GCGCGGTAGTCCTCGTTCAGCCGCTCGACGGCACCGTGCGTGTAGATCGGTCCGATGTCCGCATCGATCAGCCCTGCCAGCAGCCGCTGCGCCTTGCCGAGTGCGTACGCGTACACGATCGATGCATGACCGGCATCGGCGTTCGCGGCCCACCACGCGCGCAGCGCTGCGAACACGTCGCGCTGTGGTGGCCAGCGGTAGATCGGCAGCCCGAATGTCGATTCCGTGACGAACGTGTGGCAGCGCACCGGCTCGAAGGGCGAGCACGTCGGGTCCAGCTCCGTCTTGTAGTCCCCCGAGACCACCCACACCTCGCCCTGGTGCTCGATACGCACCTGCGCGGAGCCGAGGATGTGGCCGGCCGGGTGCAGCGAGATGCGCACGCCGTTGCGCTCCGTCGTCTCACCGTATGCGACGGTGCGGATGCGCGCGTCCGGTCCCAGCCGCGTGCGCAGCACCCGCTCCCCCTCGGCGGCGGCGAGGTAGAGGGCGGAGCCGGGACGCGCGTGGTCGCCGTGCGCGTGCGTGATCACCGCGCGCTCGACCGGCTGCCACGGATCCACGTGGAAGTCGCCCGCCTCGCAGTAGAGCCCCGAATCGGTCAGTCGCAGCATGAATCGGAGTATCGAGCAGTGGGACGGCCGCGTGCCGTCACTGGGGGACACGACCGCCGCGTCCACCCGCCATCCTCGAATGCTTGCGTGTCACCGGCCCCAGCGCCACTCTCCAGCAGACCCCGGTCCTCCCAGCGGAGATGCTCCATGCGACGTACGCCTCGCCATTCCCGAGTGATGGTCCGCCTTCAGCGCATTCTCCTCCTCGCGGGCACCCTGTGCGCGCTCCCGGCGAGCGCGCAGACCACCGACGTAGAGGCGTTCGTCGATTCGGTCGTGGCTGCGACCCTGCGCGCCGATCTGACACCCGGCATCAGCGTCGCCGTCGTGCGCGGCATCGACACGCTCGTCATGAAGGGTTACGGGCTGGCCGACGTCGAGCACAATGTGCCCGTCACCGACATGACCGTGTTCCGCACCGGCTCGCTCACGAAGCAGTTCACGAGCTCTGCGATCATGAACCTGGTCGAGGACGGCCGCATCCGGCTCGATGCGACGATCGCCGATTACCTGCCCGAGTTCGACGGGCCCGGGCGCAGTGTCACGATCCACCAACTCCTGAACCACACGTCGGGCATTGCCAGCTACACGGGCATGGAGGAGTTCTGGGAGAAGAGTCGTCTCGACCTCACGCACGAGCAGATGCTCGAGATGTTCGAGGACGAGCCACTCGATTTCCCGTCCGGCTCGGGGTACGCGTACAACAACTCCGGCTACTACCTCCTCGGCATGATCATCGAGGCGGTCACGGACGAGGCGTACGAGGACCATCTGGCGCGCACACTGTGGCAGCCGCTCGGCCTCGAGCAGACCAGCTACTGCCGGCATACGGAGATCATCCCGCACCGTGCCGAGGGCTACGCGGTCGACGACGGCGTCGTCGTGAATGCGGCGCCGCTCAGCATGAACCCGCCCGGCGCCGCCGGCGCACTGTGCAGCACACCGCGCGACCTCGTCCACTGGACGAGCGCGCTCGTGGACGGCGACGTCGTGAGCGCGGAGTCGTGGGCGGCAATGACCGCGCCGACGCGCCTGTCGAACGACAGCACGCGCAACTACGGCTACGGCCTCGCACCGGGCGACCTCGAGGGGCACCGTGTCATCCAGCACAGTGGCGGCATCAACGGCTTCAGTGCGTACCTCGCGTACTATCCCGACGACGACCTCACGATCGCCGTGATTGCGAACGGGCCGACGAGCACCGGTCGCGTGCAGCAGAGCATTGCACGGCACGTGCTCGGCCTGCCGCCCCGTGCGCCCGCAGCCGATCGCCAGCCCTAGGCATGGACGCATTCGCCGACGAGATGCTCGCCGAACTGCCGGCCGTGCTGCGCTACGCGCGCTTCCTGACCGGCAACCCGAGCGATGCCGAGGACCTCGTGCAGGAGACGTACCTGCGGGCGTTCCGCGCGCGTGACTCGTACATGGTCGGCAGCCGACCGCGTGCGTGGCTGTTCACGATCGCGCGCAACACCTGGTTCAAGGCGCACCGCAAGGCGAGCCGCAGCACCGCGCTCGAGGACAGCGTCGATGCGAACCCGGACGTCGCGCCGCCGCCACTCACGACACCACCGGAGGGTGTCGAGCGCGTGTTCAATGCACGCGAGCTCGGTCCGGCGCTGATCGAGGCGATCGAAGCGCTGCCGGAGGCGCACCGCGAGGTCGTCGCACTCGTCGATCTCGATGGCCTCGGCTATGCCGAGGCCGCCGAACTGCTCGGTGTGCCGATCGGGACCGTGCGCTCGCGCCTGTTCCGCGCACGCCGCACACTCCAGCAGAACCTCATCGAGTACGCGCGCGACGCCGGCATCGTCGTCGCGCCCGCCGAAAGCGAAGTACCATGAACTGCGACAACTGCGACGACATCGCCGACCGCGTCTGGGACTACCTCGACGACGAGCTCGACCCCGCCCGCCTCGCCGACGTGCGCGCACACCTCGAGCGCTGTACCGGCTGCCGCGACGTCGCCGACATCGCCCGCTCCTTCCTCGCCATGCTGCCGGAAGCGCCCGTGCCGGAAGAGGAGCTCGGCCGCGTGCGCACCCGCATCCTCGAGGCACTGGAGAAGGAAGGCCTGGCACGCGGATGAGCGCGCAGGGAAGGGAACGGCCGGCGTCGCATGGGGTGACGAACGCGGCGAACGCGTCGAGCGCGTCGAGCGCGGCGCTCCCTGCCGGTGCGATCTTTTTGCCCCCCGACGGTGGCCGCCACTACGACGGCGGTCCGATCCACGCCGTCTTCAAGGGTGACGAGGACGAGACCGGCGAGCGCTTCGCCCTGTCCGAATGGTGGCTCGAGCCGCACACGCAGGGGCCCGGTGCGCATGCACACGAGCACAACGACGAGATCTTCTACGTCCTCGACGGCACACCGTCGCTGCTCATCGGCGAAGAGTGGCACGACGCGCCGAAAGGCGCGTGCGCGATCATCCCCGCGGGCATCATGCACGATTTCGAGAACCGCACCGACAGCCGCGCGGGACTGCTGAACGTGTTCATTCCGGGCGGCTTCGAGCGGGACATGCCGGCGATCGCAGACTGGTTCCGGGAGAACCGCTAGATGAATCGGCGCGCCTGGCTGGGCCTCTTCGGATGGCTCGCGCTGTGCACGGCCGTCGCTGCGTTCGGCTCGCAGTTCACGGCGGGCGAGTGGTATGACACGCTCGCCAAGCCGTCGTGGACACCGCCGTCCTGGACGTTCGGTGTCGTGTGGAGCTTCCTCTACGGCATCATGGCGATCGCGGCGTGGCTGGTGTGGAAGGAGTACGGCTTCGCAGGAGCGCGCAGTGCGCTCACCCTGTTCCTCGTCCAGCTCGCACTGAATGGTGCGTGGTCGTGGCTCTTCTTCGGTCTCGAGAATCCGGGTGCGGCGCTCGTCGATATACTGCTGCTCTGCGCGGCACTCGTCGTGACGATCGAGCTGTTCCGGCGACGCGTTCGGGTCGCGGCTATCCTGCTCCTCCCCTACCTGCTCTGGGTCCTGTTCGCGACGGCTCTCAATTTTCAGATCTGGCGCATGAACTGACACCGCTCAACCCGCTCCCGTTGATGCCAATGAATGACAAGGATCTGCACGGCGTCATCGCGTTCGTGCGCGGGGCGGAGCGGCTCAAGAACGTGCATCGCAGTGCGTGGACGTCCGGCGGCCGGCCGGAGAGCGTCGCCGAGCACACCTGGCGGCTGTGCCTGATGGCGACCGTGCTCGCGTCCGAGTTCGACGGCATCGACACGGCGAAGCTGCTGAAGATGTGCGTGATCCATGACCTCGGCGAGGCGATTGGTGGGGATATACCGGCGGTGGAACAGGATCCGGCCGCACCGAAGTCGGATGCGGAGCGGCGCGACCTGCTCACCCTGCTCGCACCGCTGCCGGAGGCGACGCGCGCCGCACTCGTCGAGCTGTGGGACGAATACGAGGCGGCAGCGTCGCCGGAGGCACGCGTCGCCAAGGCGCTCGACAAGCTCGAGACGATCATGCAGCACAACCAGGGCGCGAACCCGGACTCGTTCGACTACGAGTTCAACCTGCAGTACGGCGCGCGCTACACCACCGGCCACCCGCTGATCGAGCGCATCCGCGCGATCCTGGACGCGGAGACGCGCGCGCGCGGCGGGGCTGATGACGGCGGCTGACCGAACACAGGACGCGGCCATGACACATCGACATCGAAGCACGGTGGCCAGATCGATGACGGCGCTGATACGCATGCGGCGGTGGGCGCTGCCCTGCGCGTTGCTCCTCGCGCTGGCGCCTGCCGCAGCCGCTGCGCAGTATCGGCCTGCGCCCGTCGTGGCGCAGCAGCGGGCGACACACCCGATCACGCCCGAGGTAGCCGCGCGTTCCGCGTGCCGCGTCGCCGCCTTCGCGCTCGGCGGCGCTGCC